>DFWO01000059.1 GCA_002380945.1 Methylococcaceae bacterium UBA4132
AAAGCCATGCGTGACCAAGCCATCATCTGCAACATCGGACACTTTGACGCAGAAATCGAAATCGCCTCTTTACGTCAATATACTTGGGAAAACATCAAACCGCAAGTCGATCACGTTATCTTCCCAGACGGCAAACGCTTAATCGTCTTAGCCGAAGGTCGTTTAGTGAACTTAGGCTGTGCAACAGGTCATCCAAGTTTTGTGATGTCTAACTCCTTCTGCAACCAAGTATTAGCGCAAATGGAATTGTGGTCAAACGCAGCCAGCTACGAAAACAAAGTGTATATTTTGCCTAAGAAATTAGACGAAAAAGTAGCTCGTTCACACTTAGCACAAATCGGTGTCAATCTAACCCAATTAACTGCTGAGCAAGCCGCTTATATCAATGTTCCAGTTGAAGGTCCTTACAAACCAGATCATTACCGTTACTAAGCCCCGGTAAAGTCAGTACCGCTCTAACGAGTGGTACTGTTTTATTTCATCAAACAAAAAACTTACTAACATTCATTAACGTCTTATAAATTCCCCATGCTAATGGTACACCGACTAGCGTCCATGCTAAGCACACGATAACAGGATGTGTGCGTGTCTCTCCGTTAATCGCTTGCCCCGCTTCTTCATCATGAATTCTTTCATTTGCTAAGCGTTTTTCTTCTGCTAATTCATTGACAGTCATAAACCACTTATCTGCAACAGGGCGAATCAGTAAATTACAAATCAAACCGATGACTAATAAACCCGCTAAAATCATCATCGTCTGGTTATAAACCTGTTCACGCGCAATGCCCAAGCCTAGTTGATAATCACGCATATAATTGACTATCACAGGTCCTAGTACACCCGCTGTTGCCCACGCCGTTAATAAGCGTCCATGAATCGCCCCAACCATTTGTGTACCAAATAAATCTGCCAGATAAGCGGGAACTGTCGCAAAACCACCGCCATACATACTTAAAATAATACATAATGCCGCAACAAATAACGGCGTGTTACCCGCCATTGCGCTACTAGGTACGCTGATATAAAGCAAACTACCCAATACAAAAAACACCAGAAAAGTCAGTTTTCGCCCCAATTTGTCCGATAAACTTGCCCAAAAAAATCGCCCACCAATATTAAACAAACTGAGCAAAGCGGTAAAACCTGCGGCAATGGCAGCGATACTCGCCAGTTCAGTTTTATCGAGTTGACTATAGGTTTTAGCAATGCCGATTAACTGTCCACCAAACACTTCTTGTAACATCGGTGATGACATACCAATCACGCCAATACCTGCGCTGACATTCATGCACAACACGCCCCATAACAACCAAAATTGTTTGATTTTAAAGACGTTTTTGACGTGGACATGATGTGGAGTAATCATGTCGTTGTTGATTTGTTTAGCAGGTGGAGTCCAGCCTTCAGGTTGCCAACCAGTCGCGGGAATGCGATAACCTAACGCACCACCCATCATAAAGATAAAATAAATTAACGCCATCACGATAAAGGTGTGCATCACGCCAACATCGGTTTCCGTGGCAAAGGTTTTCATCAAGAGTGCAGCTAAGGGCGAACCTATCATCGCACCACCGCCAAAACCCATAATCGCCATGCCTGTTGCCATACCGCGTTTATCAGGAAACCATTTAATCAGCGTTGATACTGGCGAGATATAACCCAAGCCCAAGCCAATACCGCCAATCACGCCTGAACCTAATAACATCAGCCAAAATTGATGGCTATAAATGCCTAATGCCGACAACAACATACCGCCACACCAGCACAACGCGCTCACTACGCCCGCTTTACGCGGACCAACGTGTTCTAACCAACCGCCCCATAACGCCGCTGATGAACCTAAAAATACGAAAAATAGCGTGTACATCCAACCCAGCGTAGAAATTTTCCAATCGCAATCGGTGACAAACAATTCAGCAAAAAAACCAATATCCGCGCCACAAGGAATGCTCTCTTTAATGCCAGTCGCCTTAGATAAAGGCAACCAAAACACTGAAAAGCCATACGCCATACCGATACATAAATGAATGGCAAGTGCAGCAGGAGGCAATAGCCAGCGATTAAAACTGCTTCCTGCAACCGTGTGTCGTTTGTCTAAAAAATCAAGATGTCCCATTATTTTTCCTATGATGAATGTGTAGCACTTGTGCCATTAGCAGGAAAAGAGCATTGCACAGTGATTTTGATGTTACTTCCCACTGAACCTTTAGTGATATAAGGAATCCCTGCTTCACCGCCGACATTGATGCCAAACTCTAACGTTACTTTGTCAATATTGGCATTGGAAATTTGCCGAAAAGAATTGAGCGTATAACTAGCAAAAGTTCTAATCGTGTTTTGCATACTAACAAACTGTTGCATAGCCTGCTGTTGAGGACTATCACTGCGTGTTATTGTGTCGTGGCTACCACGAGTTACCCCATCGCGTCTATTTTCAGTAGCAACGGCTGGAAAAGTGTCTATCTGATCTACTGCCTCCATCCAAATATCCATTTCTTCTCCGTTTTCATCTTTTATTTTGATACAGGTTAAGGCGACCATTTCACTCTCCAAAGCTAAAGTTATAAAGTTGCAAGAGGCTAACACATAGAATAAAGTCGCACAATTAACAGATTTTTATGCTTAATTGAACGTTAATTAAAGTTTTCACTGCCCTAACGAACTGAGCTTGATATGGATAAAACAAGAATTTTAATCATTGCTGCCAATCCTTGGGATACCAAACGCTTGGGGTCAGATGAAGAATACCGTGAAATTTGTACGGTCTGGGAGAAAGGAGTTGATGAAAACAAGTTTGAAATAAAACAAATCCCCGCTGCTTGCAGTGATGATTTATTAGACAAACTGCAATCATTCAAACCGAATATTGTGCATTTTAGCGGTCATGGTGAAGTTGATAATTTACTTTTTACTGATGATGCCGAAAATTCGCATAGAATTAATCAGGCAGTGCTGGCAGAGTTATTCTCAATGTGTTCTAAACATGTTCATTGCGTGCTTTTAACTGCTTGTAATAGTGAACAAATTGCCTAGGCTATTGCACAGCATATTGATTATGCGATAGGCATGAGCGCAGAAATTGGTATTGTTAATTAAAAATA
>DFWO01000181.1 GCA_002380945.1 Methylococcaceae bacterium UBA4132
ATCGTCAATGCGTAACTTCTAGTTTAATAAAAACGGAAATAATTAAGGTCAAAATTCAATTATTTGTTCTGTTATTGCCGTGCGCCAAACAATGCGGTACCAATTCTAACCATAGTTGCACCTTCTGTAATTGCAGCATTCAAATCATCACTCATACCAAATGAGAAGGTATCGAGTTCTGGCTTATTAAGGCTTTTAACAGCTTGATATAGGATTTTATATGGCTGACATTGTTGTTCAAAACTAAAACTAGGTGCAGGAATCGCCATAACACCGCGCAGTTTTATGTTAGGTAGAATAGCGACTTGCTCACACAGATCGGCTAATTCGTGCAAATGGATGCCCGATTTACTGGCTTCATCACTGATATTCACTTGTAAGCAAATATTTAATGGGGCTAGGTGCGGTGGACGTTGTTTGCTAAGCCGCCGTGCTGTTTTTAAGTTATCAACGCTGTGTACCCAGTCAAAATGATTAGCAATGGCTTTGGTTTTGTTGGATTGAATAGGACCTATGAAGTGCCATGTTATGTCAAACGCGCCTAGTGCTTGTTGTTTACTTAGGGCTTCTTGTAGATAATTTTCACCAAAATGACGTTGCCCTGCTTGGTAAGCTTCAGCAATCATTGTTGCTGGTTTTGTCTTGCTCACTGCCAGTAATAACACAGAGTTTGGTTGGCGGTGGTAGGTTATTTCGGCGGTCTGAATATATGCGCGGATTTGTTTTAATCTATGAATAAGTGTGGTCATGGTTAATAACTAAACTATTGTGAATAGCTAACAATATCACAGCTTCAAAAAAGTCATAAGTTAGGTTATGGTATAAGTTATTTTTCTTTATTATGTTCCGAGGGATGTTATGGATATTACTGAGTTATTGGCTTTTTCTGTTAAAAATAAAGCATCAGATTTGCATTTATCAGCGGGACTGCCGCCGATGATTCGTGTTGATGGCGATATTCGACGCATTAATATTCCCTCATTGGATCATAAGGGCGTTCATGCCTTGATTTATGACATCATGAATGATAAACAACGTCGTGATTATGAAGAATTTTTAGAAACTGACTTTTCATTTGAGTTACCTGGCGTGGCTCGATTTCGTGTTAACGCATTTAATCAAGAACGTGGGGCGGCGGCGGTTTTTAGAACCATTCCATCGGTAGTATTGTCGCTGGAAGAGTTAAAAGCCCCAAAGTTTTTTGAAGAGTTATGTAAAAAACCGCGTGGTTTGATTTTGGTGACAGGACCTACGGGGTCAGGTAAATCAACGACACTGGCGGCGATGATTAATCATATTAATTATAACGATTATGCGCATATTCTGACCGTTGAAGACCCTATCGAATTTGTGCATGAAAGCCAAAAATCACTCATCAATCAGCGCGAGGTACATCGTGATACGCATGGTTTTAACGAGGCGTTGCGTTCAGCATTGCGTGAAGACCCCGATATTATTCTGGTCGGTGAGATGCGTGACTTAGAAACCATTCGACTTGCGATGACCGCCGCAGAAACGGGGCATCTTGTGTTTGGTACGCTACATACGACTTCAGCCGCTAAAACCATTGACCGTATTATTGACGTATTTCCAGCGGCAGAAAAAGAGATGATTCGTTCGATGTTATCAGAATCCTTACAGGCAGTTATTTCTCAAACCTTGATGAAAAAAATCGGTGGTGGTCGTATTGCCGCGCATGAAATTATGGTAGGTACGGCAGCAATTAGAAATTTAATTCGTGAAGCGAAAGTCGCACAAATGTATTCTGCGATTCAAACAGGGCGTAGAGATGGTATGCAGACTTTGGATCAGAATTTGAAAGAATTGGTTGAAAAAGGGCTGGTCACGTCAGCAATGGCAATGACTAAAGCTGTCAATAAAGAAATGTTCCGCTAGGGAGACTGTGATGGACTTTAAAGCATTATTAACACTGATGTCACAAAAAAGAGCATCAGATTTATTTATCACCGCAGGAAGACCGCCTTGTATAAAGGTTGATGGTGTACTAACGGATGTTTCCAAGGTGGCATTGACGGAGACACAAGCGTTAAAAATCGTCGAAAGCATTATGAGTCCAGCGCAGCAAATGGAATTTGAAAATACTAAAGAGTGTCAGTTTGCTATTAATTATCCAGACTTAGGCAGATTTCGTGTCAGTGCTTTTACCCAACGTGATGCCGCTGCAATGGTTTTGCGTCGTATTGAGCATGAAATACCTGACATCGAAGATTTAAATTTACCCCTAATTCTGAAAGATTTGATTATGGAAAAACGGGGCTTGGTTATTTTTGTCGGTGCGACAGGGACAGGTAAATCGACTACGTTAGCGGCTTTAATCAAATATCGTAATCAAAATAGCCGTGGTCATATTATTACCATTGAAGACCCGATAGAGTTTCAGCATCCCCATTTGGGCTGTATTGTTAGTCAACGTGAAGTCGGCTTAGATACTGAATCTTATGAAGTGGCTCTCAAAAACACCTTACGTCAAGCACCCGATGTTATTTTAATCGGCGAGATTAGAACTCGTGAAACCATGCAAAATGCCATTACGTTTGCCGAAACAGGGCATTTATGTTTATCAACTCTACATGCCAACAACGCTAACCAGGCGATAGATCGTATATTGCATTTTTTCCCTGATGAACTGCACGATCAGCTATTAATGGACTTATCGCTAAATCTGAAAGGTATTGTGGCGCAACAATTGATTAAACGTGCCGATGGCAAAGGGCGTTATCCTGTCGTGGAAATTTTCCTCAATACTCCGTTAGCTAAAGATTACATTCGCAAAGGCGAAGTGCATAAGCTCAAAGAATTGATGAAAGAGTCTAAGGAGCATGGTATGCAGACGTTTGATCAGGCTCTTTATGATTTATATAAAGAACATAAAATTAGCTATGAAGATGCTCTCAATTCTGCTGACTCTAAAAATGAAGTGCGCTTAATGATTAAGCTAAGCGATGAAAATACCGTTTATGGAACGGATGGGATTTTGCTGGAAAACGATGGAGATGATGAAGCTGCTTTACAGTTACGACGAATCACAACGAGTAAGATATGACTTTTTTACGGGCATATTGAAAAAGTGTAGCAACGGCTACGCGCGGTCTGACTGTTGGATAGTCTGGTAAGCCTTGCTAATCTGCTGAGTTTTTTCTTTAGCTCGAATCATCACCTCGTCAGACAAGCCCTTAGCAGCTAGTTTGTCAGGGTGATGTTGACTCATTAGCCGACGGTAAGCCTGTTTGACCTCGCTCTGACTTGCATTGGGCGTTAAGCCTAATGTTTTATAGGCTTCGGTTAGACTGGATGTTGAGCGTGTCTGTGGGCTATAGGCTTTTTGCTGATAAAAATACTGCTGTGTGAGTAGCTGTATTTTCACACGCTGGTAATGAAAGCGGGAAATGTTTAGTTGATTGCAAATATGCCATAATACCGCCTCTTCACTGCTTGTTAATGTGCCATCCACCGTCGCTATGTGCAGTTGAATGACTAAAAAACGCTCAATTAAATCGTGACGATGCCGACACGCTCGATAAAACTGCGTTAATAAATGATTCAGTTGAAACTTAACCTGTTTACCTTGTTTAAAAAGATCAATCGCCGTCGCGCGTAGCGAAGCATCAAGCCTCATTTCAGCCATAACACGATTCGCATAACTGATTGCTTCTGGGCAAACCCTACCATTTACCTTAGCGACATGACCCATTACCGAAAAAGTCGCGACAAAAAAAGCCATCTGAGCTTCTGATGTCTCAGTATTGCTATCTGGCGTGGTGTTATTATCCAACTGATAAGCAAGAGATGCCCCTAAAATAGCTCCTAGAGGGCCTCCAACAACAAAGCCCAATGCACCACCGACCAACGACTTTAATAAACTCATTCACATAACCTTATGTTATTAATAATGATAAAATTATACCATTAACATTATTTGCAACTTATCGAGGACTTATGACCACTACCGACGCACTTTATCAATCAGAACTGCCTTCTTTAAAACTCATTGCGCGTGGCAAAGTGCGTGATATTTATGCCATTGATGAAGACACTATGCTAATCGTCACCACCGACAGATTGTCTGCATTTGATGTGATTTTGCCAGACCCCATTCCCAATAAAGGCAAAGTATTAACCAGTATTTCTAATTTCTGGTTTAAAAAAATGCAGCACGTCATGCCTAATCATATCGCTGACATTCCGTTAGAACAGGTGATACCGAATGCCGAAGAACGCGCCCCGATTGAAGGACGCGCTATCGTGGTTAAGTTATTAAAGCCATTACCTGTTGAAGCGATAGTACGCGGTTATTTAATCGGCTCAGGCTGGAAAGATTATCAAGCGACGGGTGCGGTGTGTGGTATCAAACTCCCTAAAGGCTTACAACAAGCCCAGCAATTACCCGAACCCATTTACACGCCATCCACCAAAGCCGCTGTTGATGAACATGATGAAAATGTATCGTTTGAAAAAACTGTTGAATTAATGGGACAGGATTTGGCTGAACAAGTGCGTGATGCCAGTTTGAAATTGTATAAAGAAGCTGCCAGCTACGCCAAAGAACGCGGCATTATTATCGCTGACACTAAATTTGAATTCGGTGTTGATAAAGCAGGGACGTTGTATTTAATTGATGAAGCCTTAACGCCCGACTCGTCACGTTTTTGGCCTGTTGACCAATACCAAGTGGGCATCAGCCCACCCAGTTTTGATAAACAATATGTGCGTGATTACTTAGAAACCTTAGATTGGGATAAAAAAGCCCCCGCGCCTGCATTACCCCCTGAAGTAGCGGAGTATTGTGCGGCAAAATACCGTGAAGCTGAATTACGTTTAATGCAAACATAAAATCCCGCAGAGAGAGACGTTGCATTGCAACGTCTCACAATTTCACCTACAGCGCGTAGGGCAAAATAGCGTCCAACGTTTGGTCATTATCAATCGGTACAATGCAAGGAATAAGCCATAAATTTCAACGAAAACACCTGCGTAAAAATTCCTGCAATTCTACATTTATGTAAATTAGGTTATAATTACCTCTCATTAAATCAAGCAAACTGCGATGAACACACCAATATTTTTACCGACTGTTTTGCAGAAAGCATACTCCGTATTAATCCAGGACAAGATACTAGCGATATAAAAAGAATTTTGGTAGTGGTAAAAATCAAAGTGATATAGACAAATTGTATTTCCGAATGAAAAGATGAGTGACCCAAGCATGATAGTCAT
>DFWO01000013.1 GCA_002380945.1 Methylococcaceae bacterium UBA4132
TCTGTCAATGCGTAACTTCTACATAATTCTCAAAATTTTTTAGATGACGGGATACAACCTCACGAGCCGTACCTAATTCATAGGCTAGCTCGTGATGTGTTTTAGCAATAACTTTCTCCCCAGTTTCTAACAGCACTTTGCATATCCGCTGATCAATGGTGTCAAAAACAACGGTTTCCATACGACTGATTAATTTAGCAAGCCGCGATGAAAAATTTTTGAAGACAAACTCACGAAAAAAAGCGGATTGTTCCATACATCGGTAAAAGGCATGGGATGATATGGCAAAGGCTTGTACTTCACCTTCTGATATACCTTCAGCAGGATAACAGTCGCCACTTAATAGACAAGAGGTTGTTAATACACATGAATCACCAGAACGTACATGGTAAAGCAACACTTCGCGACCATTATCCGACATAATTTGTACTTTTACTGCCCCTGTTAGTACGAGCAAGTAATTTTCACACTGACTACCTGGATAAAATAACTGTTGTCCAGCAGAAAAGGTGACTAAAGTTGAGGAATCCATTAGTAATTGAATACCCTTGTCATTGTTTTTAATGAATTGGGGAAAATAATTGACCCATAAATCTTGATTATTCTTCATGTTTGTTTCCCAATCAATTAACTAGATAACACGGCAAGGCGATGAGTAAGGCTGTTTTACCCCCTACACAACACTTTTATTGGCAAATGGCAAGGCAGACCATACAGCTATTTGCCCACTCTACACAGCTTCCACGCTTTTTTAATACAGTAGTACGCTAACACACCGTATAATGCACGGTTATTTTACTGAAGTTTAGGTGTGGTTTATGCAAATTATTCAGGAAGCACTCACATTTGATGACGTGTTATTGGTGCCAGCGCACTCAACTGTGCTGCCACGCGATGTAGAGATGAAAACGCAACTGACGCGCAACATTTCACTTAATATCCCATTGGTGGCGGCGGCAATGGACACAGTGACCGAGGCTCGTTTAGCCATTGCGATGGCGCAAGAAGGCGGCATTGGTATTATTCATAAGAATATGACTATTGAGCAACAGGCACGGGAAGTACACCACGTTAAAAAATACGAAAGTGGTGTGATTAAAGACCCAATTACCGTATCGCCCGATGTCAGTGTGCGTGAGGTTATTCAATTAACGCGTGCTAAAAATATTTCAGGCGTACCTGTCGTTAATGGTGATGAGTTAGTCGGTATCGTTACTAGCCGTGATTTACGTTTTGAAACACGGCTTGATGAACCTGTTTCTAAAGTTATGACTCCTAAAGCGCAGTTAGTGACGGTAAATGAAAGTGCTGACCGTAAAGAAGTCATTGCCCTACTGCATAAACATCGAATTGAAAAAGTGCTGGTGGTTGATGATGCCTTTAATTTACGCGGCATGATTACCGTCAAAGATATTCAAAAAGCCAAAGATTATCCGTTGGCGTGTAAAGATGAGCAAGAACGCTTGCGTGTGGGCGCGGCAGTCGGCACAGGACATGGCACGAAAGAACGCGTCGCGGCATTAGTTGCCGCAGGTGTGGATGTGATTATTGTCGATACCGCACATGGGCATTCGCAAGGCGTATTGGATAGAGTGCGCTGGGTTAAAAGCAACTATCCGCAAGTGCAAGTGATTGGCGGCAATATTGCTACCGCTGAAGCAGCATTGGCATTGGTTGAAGCAGGTGCAGACGGTGTGAAAGTGGGCATCGGACCTGGTTCAATTTGTACCACGCGTATCGTCGCTGGTGTCGGTGTGCCGCAAATCACAGCAGTCAGTAATGTTGCTGACGCATTGAAAGGCACAGGCGTACCATTAATTGCCGATGGTGGTATTCGTTATTCGGGTGATGTCGCTAAAGCTCTGGCGGCGGGTGCATACTCAGTCATGTTAGGCGGTTTGTTTGCAGGGACGGAAGAAGCTCCTGGTGAAGTAGAGTTATTTCAAGGACGGTCTTACAAATCGTATCGCGGCATGGGTTCATTGGGTGCGATGTCGCAACAACAAGGTTCTAGCGATCGTTATTTTCAAGAAACCGATTCCGTGGAAAAATTAGTGCCAGAAGGCATTGAAGGACGTGTGCCGTATAAAGGCAGTTTATTGGCGGTCATTCATCAATTATTGGGTGGAATACGCGCTAGTATGGGTTATACAGGCAGTCAAACCATTGCTATTTGGCATGAAAAAGCGCAATTTGTGCGTGTGACTAGCGCGGGTATGCGTGAAAGTCATGTACATGATGTGACCATAACCAAAGAAGCCCCTAACTATCGTTCTGATTAATATAAGATTTTGTAGATTGGGGTTCGTGTTGTCGAATTGATTGCTAGTCGTTGGGTTTGTTGGGGTTCGTACCTCACCCCAACGTACGCGGTTGGTTACGGTTGGCATTTTAAACTCCTTGGTTATTTAGCGGTTAAGTCTTCTGCCATTGCGATAGCCCCGCAATATAGAACAATAAGGATTAAGAATATAAAAACAAATATCCCTATAAACCACGGCACAAGAGTAAGTATTTTAAATAAAGCCACGCAAATAATAATAAGCGGTATTGATAATATTATCCTAAATATTAGAACCTGTTCAACATCTCCGTAACAGCAAAGCCAAGAAAGCGAGATTGACGAATTGCAAGCTGGTGTTGAGCAAGCGTTCGGTATTTTTCCA
>DFWO01000111.1:0-2612 GCA_002380945.1 Methylococcaceae bacterium UBA4132
GATCGTCAATGCGTAACTTCTACAGTTTATGATAGTGATAAAACAATAACGCCATGAAATTGATGTGGAGGTAAAGAAATGAATGATTTTGAGCTAGCAAGTGCATAATTTTGCAGGCAGTTTATTCCCATGATTGCATTTCAGCCTGAATGGCACTGATACGTTGTAAAATTACGACCCTTTTGATATTAAACCAGATCATGATGCTGATAATGATAGCCCCCATGACCATGAGGACAATGGCTTTGCCTAAGCCTTGTTCTGGATAAAAACGTAGTAATTGTCCAAGAACATTTAACAACAGAAAACTAACGCCTGCGTATAAAAATGCCCGCGTTCTAAGTGCGATGCCAAGCAGAATACCTGCCACACTCAACACCATTGCCAGTATAAAAATACCGAGTTCAGCGCGTAAGAATACATCCACAGTTGCACAGGCATAAATGCTACTAATGGCGGCAAGACGGCTTGCCATTAATACACTAGGTTTGAGTTCACGGCTGTGCAGTTGTAGCAACATTAATACGCTGAGTGCGGCAGGTATCACATACACTTGTATCAGTTGGCTACTATCAACAAGACTCGGTATCCACACATAAACCCCGCCGTTAAATGCTAATAATGCCAGATAGAGGGGGATTTTTTGTTGGGTGTAGCGGCGCATCAGGGAATATAACAAGCCTGACATGATTAAGGTCACGCTAGTTTCGGGTGAGGCGAGTTGCAGGGGTACAGTTATTAATGCCAATACGGGCATGAATAATGCCATATTGAGCAAGGGTTTTGATGGGTAAAGCCGTTGTGAGAAAAATAGAGCGTAAGCAAAGACGATGAGTAGTGAGGTGTCCCATAAACTAACGGCGGCGTTTCCTAAGAGTAAGAGACGGCTATAAAATGCCAACGCACCGACCAGCATAACAATGCCATATAGCCAGTTTGAATCGGGTAGGTGTCGAACATGACGCACGCCAATAACGCTGATAATTAGCCCTGTAGCCAGTGCGGCAATTGCATCGAGTGGTGGCAATAACCAGTGCAACGAGCTACCTGTCATTACCCATTCTTTAATCAATACACCATGAACACTCAGTTCCAATAAACTTAACGCTAACAGCCATGCTGTGTAACGTAAGCCGTTGCGGTAAAGTTCGGCGTGTTCTGAGTATTGCGGATTGTTTGCTAAGCGCGTCAGTAACCCAGTAACTAAGCTACTGAACACGATAGTTTGTAGTGCATACCAAGGCAATAAAGCCAAAACCTGCGACACATCAACCCATAAAAATACCCAGCCGTGTAGCAATAGCAACAATTCAATACTCGCCACCGCTAGCCATGTTGAGCGTTCGGAATGCCAACCTAACATCGCACTTAAACCCGTGATGATAGCTAGTGATAACAATAATTCGGCTAGATTGTGCGTTGAATAAGACAATAGCGAGAGCGTTGCTAATATAACGCTGAACCGTAGCCAGTTATTAATAGCGGCGGTAATTTCGTTTGCATGATATGCAATGTGTACCCTACTGAGAGCCAGTAAAACCATGCTCCACAATGCCAAGAACAACGGCGGATGAAATAGTGTATTGAGGTGGGTGAGATAAGTTATCCACAATATGAGCAACACTGAATAAATAAAGCCATGCAACGCAACGGCAGAAAATCGCAACCATAATAAATGCAGAAAAGATACGCTGAGCAAAACACTGAGCGTAGGGGTAAAAAATATTTCGCTATCTTGAAAAATGTTTATATCGGGGCGAATTAAATCCAAGTCAGTTAATGGAGTCCACAACACTATATTTATACTGGCTAACAGCAAATACCCGATAAAAATAAATTTTGTCGTAAACTCAAAAGCAGGGACTAAGTTAGATGATTGCCAGCACCAACGTTGAGCAAGTACTTCGCCTTTACGTTGCCAAAAATTCACTATTAATAATTGTAGATTGCCCCATAACAGTAGATTAATAGGTAGATTTTCATTATCAACGTTAAAGGCGATACCCGCACCCGTGAACGCGAAAGCCGCCAGCCAAACAAAACCCGCCCAGACACTGTAACGCAACATCAATAAACAATAAGCCGATAATTCAAGGCAATAAACACCGACATCGACTTCATTAATAACCGATGGCCACCAAAAATTACTCAGTGCAACTAGCAATAAACCCAACCATGGAAAAAAGATTGTATCAATTGTCCAATCGCTCCAGTGTTTATTAAAGCGTGGCAACACGAAGCTGGCACAACACCACAGCGCGTAGCCAGACAGCACCGTAGCTATCTGTAATGCAGTACCATCAAGTGCAGAGGGCAATAAACTAAACACTGCCAAGGTAGGTAAACACGCGCTTGCTAAGCCGCGCAACTGTGCTGCACCAGATCGGTCTTTTGATAATGGAAAGACAGTGAGCAATAAAATGAGCAATAGCCACGGTAGCGCGTTGTCATGAGCGGTGCTGATAAAAAATAACGTCAGCGTTCCTAATAACGTCCAACTAAAACACAATGTCGCCAGTGCATTGAGCGGTGAACAATAGACCTCGACTTCTATTTGCATGGATGCCAACCGATGAGACAGTAACGTCATCGCAAGGCTTAATAGCCCTAAC
>DFWO01000111.1:2933-7511 GCA_002380945.1 Methylococcaceae bacterium UBA4132
AATGCACTGAAGTTGCATAACGCCCATTTCAGTTTGGCATTGGCGAGTAATAAGCTAAATCCTGCTAAAAATAATACTAAATAATCTAAAGGTACAATCACCGACACGTTGTTGATAACTTGCAGTATTTGCAAGTACACACCAATAAACGCCAGCATGATAGCGGTGATGGATGCGGGTCTAGCGTAGAGGCGTTGCACTGTAGGGTCTGTATTAGCTAATCCAGCAAGCGGCAAACTTAACAGTGTCAACAATAAACCTGCATAACTATCTGTGTCTAGCCTTGACCAAGCAAAGGGATGTAGTGTTAGTGAGACGAGTTCAACGGTCGTTAATACCGCAAACCCTAACACTAAGTAACGCACAATTAATTGTGGATAACTTCTATCACTGAGCCATAAAAACCCTGCTGTAGTGAACAAGGTCAATAATACGGCGAGGCTATGTTCCTCTGTATTGAGCAGTTGCAAAATTACACTACTTAGCACGATGAAAAATGCGCTGTGATGGGTGACGCGTTCCATGCGTTCGCTTTCATCCAGTAAAAACGGATTGAGGGCGTTCGCCAGTCTGATAAATACGGATTGCTTTAGGCTATAAACAGACGTTTGCCAAACGCTTAACGCGAACAACACGGCAATCAATAACAAACTTTCTGTCGGTAGACCGATAAAGTTAAGCAACATCAACAATGCCGCCAACACCAGCATGATAGGCAACGGTAACAACCAAATCAGTAGATAACGAATAATCAGCAAGCCGCCCAACAACCCTGCCAGAAAAATAGCCGCCAGCCAGCCATAAGACGGCATATCCAATAACCAGCGCATGATGACTGCCTTCATAGTCAGTAACCACGACAACACCATTAACTGTGCCATCGGCGTGTCGATTACATCTTTAAACAACGTCGCTGAACTGGGGAGTGGATACCAGCCCAGCACTTTTAGTGAAGGTAGTAACGCCTTTTTTTGGCTGGCTAGGTTGCGCTTTAACTGCGTAGTGTCTGAAAGTTCTTGTCGCTCAACAGTCCAAAGCCAACACCAGATAGCGATACCCAGTAGCACAGTCACCATGCCATTGGACGGCGGTGGAAAATAAGTGAGTTTTAATAAGGCAAACCCTGCGCCATAACTGGCAAACACTAAATAAAACAACCAGCGGGCTAATAACTGATAACTGAGCCATAACAAAATCGTCCCTGCACTAAGCAGTACTACGATGCGACTAGGGTTAGGCATGACTAATAGTGGTAATAAGCCAATAACCAAGCTTAATAAGCCGCTATTTAAGCGTTGCGCGATGCTATCTGTTACCGTTGTGTCGTGTGCTTTAAAAAATGTAGATAACCCTGAATAAGACCAACACACAGACAACAATAGCAAGCCAATAGAAAACTGCGCTGCACCAAATACTGCTAAGCGTGGTGCGTAAAAAACCGTTACTGCACCCAAGGCGGGAATGATGTAAAACCAACGACTATTAAGCAGATTTTGATAGCTATTTAAACTTGCCGTATGTTGAATATCCGAACTAAACAGAGCTTCAGGTGCCGATTTAAGTGCGTAATAAGTTAACACGCCTGCTGTCATAGCGGTCATCATGGCTAATAAGCCAGACTCACTATAAGCAAGACTCCAGACAGTCAACAAGGCAAGTAAGCTATACAACACACGGTAAACAATTAAGGCTAAATAAGCCGATTGGCGTTTATTTAATGCCCAACCAGCTACACGGTGCAAAGCCAATAAGACAGGCAAACTAGCGAGCAAATGTAGCGATTCGGGTAAGTGTTGTAACACTAATAAGCCATACAGCCAGAAGCAACAGGCTAAAAAGATACTCAACGGCGTGAGCGTTAAATAACGCCAGACAATGAAAGCGTATAGCCCAATAGCCAATACCAGCGTGAGCATACTGGCGGTTTGATAGGGTGCTACCAAACACAACGCTAATACCGATAAGCCATACACAAAAAAACTAAAGCGTGATAACTGCGCGTATTGTTGTGTCCATTGTTTAAATTGCGCATCGACAAAAAACAGTAGCATAGACAACAGCATCAAAAAAAATCCGCCATACCCCTCAGGCAGGGTGATGTTATTGCTGACAGTAATAGACACAAACGACACTAAGGCGGCATAAACCAGTGTTCCTGCGGCAAAATAGGCGATTTTACGTTGGTCGATAAAAATGGACTGTAGCCATTGTGTGGTGTATCTATAAACGCCCGCGCTTAAAATTGCCAAGATTAGTAAATGAATTACGACGAGCAGTTGCCAAAAAGCGAAGCTGAGTAGTAAGGGTTGTAGCGTACACGCCGCTGTGAGTGCGATAAAAAATATTGGTAAACCCTGTTGCAAACGCCTATCCATCAAACCTGAAACCAGTGTTACCACAAAATAAAATACCCCCAATTCCACTAAAATCAGCAAGCTACTGACAATCCGTAAACCAACGCTATGACTATTAACCAGTAATTGCGTGGCAGTGACGGTGGTCAGTGGTATTAACAGAATACTCAGGATGAAAATAACAGTGCTGGAGGTTTCTAATTCGGGGCGTTTATGGCGGAGCTGATAGCCACCAAATAATAAGGCGAGGGTAAAAATAAAGAAGGCAAAAAAGGCAATTAGGTTGCTGGCATAACCCTCGGTGGAATGCACCAGAAAAGTTGAACCTGCGATAAAGCAAAACACACCGATAAACCAACCGATATTTTGTATCAAAAAAGGCACTGCCATTGAATGCCAGCCTGAGAGGATTGTTAAAGCGCGTTCTAAACGCGTGGGTTCGTGGGGTTTCCACGCGTATTGCTTGAAAGTGGGTTCAGGTTTGCTGGGTTGTTCGACAGAATGTAACAGTGTTGATGAATGATCTTGCTCATCAATGGCAAATACAGCGGGTTGTTGCTCGGATTCGGTAGGGACATTGTATTGCAACGTCTCTACCAGTGATGAATCAACATCTTCTATCGTGTCAAACGTTGAGGATGTTTGCTCTGTTAGGACAGAGGTGTTTAAATCAATGGCTAGGTGTGATGCTGTAACAGGTGTTTCAGGTTCGGCAAACTCTACATCATTATGCCAAGGCGGTTGCCCTAGCGGTAGTTCTGCATGATGATTGAGTAAATCCCATGCGATAGCACGGCGTTTTTGCCATAAAGCATTATCTGGAACGGCATTGAAATTCGCCAGATGTTGCGCACACAGCGTATCAATGTGTTGTATGAGTTTCGTGAGTTGTTCATTATCAAGCCGCCCAGTTTCTAACTGACTTTGTAAATCTAATCGTAATAAAACTAAGTCGGCTAAATCCCCCGCTGCTAAATGTGACGATTGGTGTGGATGAGTCGGAGTCGGTTTGGGGTTATGGATTTTATCTTCATGCTGGGCTGGTTTTTTGAACAAATAGTAAAGAAAAAAAAAGGCTGTTGCCAAAAAACCAACCGCTGGCGCGTTTAGCCATAAAACCGCTAATACAATGATAAAAAACCATTTCATAACACGCTATTACAGCAAAATGGTTTTTGAACTGCTTGAATGTGTCTCTGATTCTGTTTTGGGCTGGGTTTTTATTTTTTGTTTGAGACTTTGTAACTCAGCATCAATTTCAGCGTGAGTTTCCATATCTAAAAATTCGCGTTCCAATTGTGAGGAGTCATTTCTTAATTCCTCCAAGGCTTCTGTGTGAGCTTCCATTGCGGCAACGCGCTCTTCCATACGGTCAAAATTAGTTTGCGCTTTTATGCCTGCTTCAAAATTCGACAGGGTTTTATCCATTTGTTGGCGAGCTGTTGCAGCGTGTTGTCTAGCGGCTAAACTGGTGCGTTTACGACGGGCTTCTTCTAGTTTGGCTTCTAAGGCTTTTAACTGAGATTTGAGGCGGTCGCTGGTATTTTTAGCTGACTGCCATGAGGGTTCTAGCACTTTACAGATGGCATCGTGTTCTTTTTTACGCGCTAATGCGGAGCGGGCTAATTCATCATTATTATGTTCTAACGCGGTTTCAGCGCGGCTTAACCATTCGGCGGATTGTTTTTGATTGGTTTCTAGCTCTTTTTGTAATTGTTTTTCACTGGCAATCGCCAGTACCACACCGTCTTTTGCTTTGCTGATATTGTCTTCCATTTCACGAATGATTTGTTTAACCATGCGTTCTGGGTCTTCAACACGGTCAATTAAATCGTTGATGTTGGCACTAATTACATCGTTAATACGTTTAAATAAGTCAGTCATGACAATACTCCTGAGGTTGAATGTATTACATGGACATATTGCTATGCTCTTGTAATAGTGTGGTAAATTCTGCGGCGGGTAGCGGTTTACTTTTGATATAGCCTTGATAAAAATCACAGCCTTTATCGCGTAAAAAGGCGAGTTGTTCTTCCGTTTCGACACCTTCGGCTAGCACTTTAAAACCTAAGCTATGTCCCATGCCAATGATGGTAGTGGCAATGTCTGAACCATCTTGATATGGTGAAATGGTATTGATAAAACTTTTGTCAATTTTCAGTTTGTTGATCGGAAAATATTTAAGATGCGTTAACGAAGAGTAACCTGTGCCAAAATTGTCAAT
>DFWO01000111.1:7817-13647 GCA_002380945.1 Methylococcaceae bacterium UBA4132
CCGTTCGGTTATTTCTAACTCCAGTTGTGCGGCAGGAAAACCTGTTTCTTCTAGTACCTGACTGACGATGGCAACTATATTACTGCGTTTAATTTGTGGGGCGGAGACATTGACCGATAAAACAAGAGGCGGATACCCCTCATCTAGCCATAGCCGTCCTTGCCGACAGGTTTCGTATAATACCCACTCACCAATCTCAAGAATTAATGAGGTTTCCTCGGCAATCGGTATAAAGTAACTAGGCAGCATCAATTCATCCAATTTTTGCCAGCGTACTAATACTTCGGCACCGATAATGTCGCCTGTGATTATGTGAATTTGCGGTTGATAAAAAACCCGTAGTTCTTGCTTAGCGAGACCTTCGCGTAATTTTATTTCTACTTGCAGGCGTTGACGGGTCGCTTGCGTTAATTTTTCTGAAAAATAAGCAAAACCGCCGCGACCATTATTTTTGGCTTGATATAATGCGACATCGGCGTTATCCATCAGCATTTCGGCTGAGTCGCCGTGTTCAGGATACAAACTAATACCGATACTGGTACCAATGCGTATATCATCATGTTGGCTTAGTTGAAAAGGAGTGGTCAAGTCATCGACGATCATATCTGCTACGCGACCAGCATCTTCTTTATGAGTGATGTCGGCTAATAACACCACAAATTCATCACCCCCTAAACGAGCAACCATATCGGTATTGCGCAAGCGGTTACTGATACGTTCAGCGACTTGCTGAAGTAATTCATCGCCTGTTAAATGTCCAAAGCTATCATTGACTGCTTTAAAACGATCTAAGTCCAGCATCAATACCGCGAACATTGCTTGCTCTCTTTTACCTACAGCAATGCTGTATTCTAAACGTTCCAACAATTTTCGACGGTTAGGTAAGCGGGTTAATGAATCGAAAAATGCAAATTGTTTAATTTGTTCTTCGGCTTCTTTACGCACGGTAATGTCGGTGATGGCAGTGACATAATGGGTAATGTTGGCATTACTATCTTTGACGGGTGTTACCATCAACCATGCCAGATAGAGGTCACCATTTTTGCGTTGTGTCCAGATTTCACCCTGCCAAGCTCCTGTCGTAAAAATGCAATCCCATAGTTCAGCATAAAAAGAGTTATCTTGATGATAGGAATTAAATAACATCGGGGTCTGACCAATAACATCTTTTTCGGTGTAACCTGTGATAGCCGTAAAAGCACGATTAACACGCAGAATAACTCGCTCGGCATTCGTTATAAACATACCATCTTGGGATTCAAAAGCAGTGGCAGCGATGCGTAGGTCGGTCTCATTGTTTTTATGATTGGTAATATCGCGTGTGAAACCTACTGTACCCAATATCTCATTATTTATATCAATGACAGGTGCTTTGTAAGTTTCGACCCAACTGGAGATGCCAAACGGATCAATGTGTTCTTCTTCAACGGTTTTTTTCTGCCGTGATGACATTACCGCTAAATCATCTTCCCGATATTGTTCCGCTAAGTCGTGTGGATAAAAATCGAAAGCTGATTTTCCGATTAGTTGCTCAGGATCATCCACGCCTAATGATTTGGACAGTGCTTGATTAGCGGCAAGAAAGTGACTGTTGGTATCTTTAAACCAAACCATAAAAGGAAAATTGTCGAGTAAAGCCCTTTGATAGCCATCTTTCTTACGCAGTAATGCTTCACTGCGCATGAGGGTTTCAGCAATTTTCTTATGTTCGGTAATATCATAAAAGACGATAAGATACATATTATCAAAAGTTTTTTCTATCGCCGCTACACGGATGACAACGGTCTTAATCTCACCTGATTTACACGTCACATTCACTTCAATAGGTGCAATGGCTTTGCCATTGCGTGTAGTGTGTTGCATTGCCTGTTGCCAAGTTGTTTTTACCACTTGTTGATAGTTTGAATCAGGGAAGGCTTTACTCCACCAGTCCTCTATGGTATGCAGATCATGCGTGCTGTAGCCAAAAATTTGTTCAAAAGCGGGATTTAAAAAAGTGATATGGTGATATTTGTCACTTAATACCATCGGCATGGGTGAGACATCAATGATTGAACGCAGTCTGCTTTCACTGGCTCTTAGCTTTTCCTCCATCTGTTTGCGTTCAGTAATATCAATTGCTATGCAAAATATTTCTGGTTGATACTCAGGCACATGCACATAGGCATGAGAGGCAAAAATATCGACCTTCGTGCCGTTTTTGTGTAGTAGAGATAATTCAGTGGCAGGCATCGGTTGTGCTGTAGTAAATACTTGTGCTACCGCTTGCCGATAACTATCTTGTATTGCGGTTGGTAACAGTAGTGCGACTATATCCTGTCCGATAGCTTCGGCATTGCTATAGCCGTAAAGATGTTCAGAGGCTTTGTTCCAGTAGCACAGAACACCATCTTGCCCGTAACTCTGCACCGCGACCGAGGGAATATCTTCCAGCAAATGACGAAAACGCGCTTCACTTTCTTGTAAGATAGCACTGGCTTGTTTACGTTCGCTGATATAGGTTGCTAAGGTCATGCCAACCACAGATAAGGTTAGCGTGTAAAACCAGAAATTAAAATCATTACTAAAGAAACCCATGCCTTGACGACCGCCTAATAGAGCTTGTGTTGCCGTTATGATGAGAACAAGGGTTACGCCTTTTGTCCCTAAGTTGATAGCCACCCAACTGATAAAAAGAAACATGACATAGGCTTTGGCTACCAGATGGAAGGAGTCGGCAAACCAGTCAAGAAAAATAATTTGCCCCGCCAAAAATGTCAAAACCAGCGGTAACATTGCGTTAAGTATCGGCTTTATAGTAGTGGCGCGTAGGCTAGGCAGTGGTGTTCTCCAAACTATAATAAGGGGGGTGATTAAAATAATACCGAGAATATCAGCCATCCACCAGTTAAGTAGGCTGGAATACCATTGTTCAGTCCTTATCAAACCGCCTATTGATAACGTTGATATACCAATGATTGCACTGATACTGGCACTCAAAGGAGCAGCAAAAAATATCAGCAGAAAATCACTCAACCTATTCAGTACGATGTCAAATTTTACATAGCGGGTTAATAGCCATCCGCCCAATAACGGTTCGAGTGTATTACCCAAAGCAATACCGACAGAAACGCCTACAGAATCACCAACCGCAATGCCACAGGCAAATGCACCTAAAAAGACACTGGGCATATAGCGTAGACCACCCAGTAAAAAAACCGCCAGTGCCAAGCCACTGGGAGGCCATACTAGCGTGATATTCCCTGCATGAGTCGCAAACAATAAGCCAAACCTACCCAATAGAAAATAAATCCCTGTTAAGACTAGATTAAGTAGTAAGACTCGATAAGCGGCGGGCTTAATGATCATTATTTCAATAGATGAATATTCTGAAGTTAATAGTGACAATCAGCGATTCTTTGTACACGCTAAATAAAACAACCTTTATCATTTAAAAAAATGATAAAAGTCACAACTTACCCGATAGGCTTCCTAATTTTTGATGGTGCGACACTCAATCCTGAGTTACCTGAATTTTTGAAGTAATCTTGACACCAATTATAGCCCTAATGGCTTTAAATAAAACGCTACCCGCATGATTTTATAGACGGTGAGTTTAATTTTTGCGATTGTCAGGATTGACTGCAACAGGAATTAATCATTTTTTCAAAAATTCGAGGTAGAATCACACGATACCTCCAATTCTATTTCAGCCAATATCATGACAACTAACACGCCGCCTGATAACAACGATTTTACAAAAAATCCCGTAGAAACTACTATTAAAATCGCCATGACGTTACTGTTATTTACATGGTGTTTCTATATTGTTAAACCATTCATTGTACCGCTGGTTTGGTCTCTCATTATCACGGTTAGCATTTATCCCGTCTATACTCGAATGCTAATAGCGTTTAAGGGGCGGCAGAATTTAACTGCTATCTTAGTCAGCCTTATTTTATTATTAATCATTGTCGTCCCTGTTGTCATGCTAGCAGGCACGCTTGCCAATAGTGGCGAAGGTGTGGCGCGTCAATTAGCAGATGGCACGTTGACCATGCCGTTGCCCACAGAAAAAGTTGCTTCGTGGCCGTTGATTGGTGAATCATTATTCAAATATTGGACATTGGTTGCCACGCATCCAGTGGAAGCCTTAAAGCCGATAGCCCCTCAATTAAAAATAGCGGGGCAATGGTTAATCAGCACAGGTTTGTCACTGACAGGTTCAATTTTACAATTAGTATTAGCGATTATTGTCAGTGGTATATTGCTGGCAAATGCTGGGGGTGGGCATCGTCTAGCGTTAGCTATCAGTAAACGTTTTTTCGGTGCAAAAGGCGCGGAATTTGAACGCCTGAGTGAAACTACCATTCGAAGTGTTGCGATTGGCGTGTTAGGCGTTGCCTTAATACAATCGCTGTTAGCAGGTTTGGGCTTTTTTGTCGCGGGTGTACCTGCCGCTGCCTTATTAACACTGGCGTGTTTTTTTCTTGCCGTTATTCAAGTAGGTCCCAGTTTTATTGTCATCCCCGTTACTATCTATGTTTTTTCTTGTCATGACACTTTGTTTTCCTTAGTGTTCATGGTTTGGGCAATTTTTGTTGCCTTAATAGATAACGTATTGAAACCCATTCTAATGGGTAGAGGCAGTAGCATTCCAACGGTGATTATTTTTCTCGGCGCGATAGGCGGCATGATCTTTTCAGGGGTTATTGGTTTATTTATCGGAGCCGTCGTGTTGGCTTTGGGTTATGAATTATTTCGGGCGTGGGTGTTTGAAGGGGAGTAAGGATGAATGCGTATTGATTTTAGGGTTGCTAAAAAGTGACATTTCAATCCATATCAATCTTACGATTCAAAATAAGTTAAATCACATCATCGTATGCGTTATATAACATAATATTATCTACCAGTTTGTCATTTCTATATTTTTTATTGCTCGTATCACGCTTATCCTATAACACCAAGAGTTTATGGCAAGAAAATTGCATTGATTTTTTCGTTTAAGCAAACGTTAAAACTTTCGAGCAACTAAAAATAGGAGAACGCATGATCACCCCGCCTTTTAGATTTAGAAACTTATCATTATTGGCATTATTATTGAGCAATGCCATTGATGTTCAAGCTACCTCGCAATCAGCAACAGAAAAAAAAGCCTCTTCTAAGCCAATCGCATTGAAAGAAATTAGCGTTATGGATAAAAAGATGCGCGGTACTAGCGATCCTTACAGTACAGAGTATGCGGTACCCAATGCGACTGCCGCCACTAAAACAGATACGCCTATTATGGAAACGCCTGTTTCCATTCAGGTGGTTCCACGCGCTGTGATGAATGATCAGCAGGTGATTTCTGTCGGTGACGCGCTAAAAAACGTCAGCGGTGTACAGCCAGGTGCGTATACTTTTTATGATAATTTTATGATTAGAGGTTTTGACTCTGGGCAAAGCACTTACCGCAATGGTCTTAGACAATTTGCCATCACCAATTTAGAAACTGCCAATTTAAATCAAATTGAAGTGTTAAAAGGTCCTGCTGCGGTATTGTTTGGGCGTGTTCAACCAGGTGGATTAGTTAATTTAGATACCAAGCGTCCTTTGGATACACCGTACTATTCTGTGCAACAACAGTTTGGTTCATACAGTTTATATCGCACCACGGTCGATGCGACAGGTCCTATACTGAAAGATAAATCCTTGTTGTACCGCATGAATATTGCTTATACGGATAATAATACCTTTCGGGATTTTGCACATCAGGAACATATTTTTATTGCACCTTCTTTAACGTGGCGACCTACGGATAAATTTGAAGCCAACTTAGATATTGAATAGAAGTTACGCATTGACAGAG
>DFWO01000201.1:0-2100 GCA_002380945.1 Methylococcaceae bacterium UBA4132
TTATTAAACAAGCTACCAAACATAGCCAAAGACT
This sequence comes from Methylococcaceae bacterium UBA4132, assembly GCA_002380945.1. Taxonomy (GTDB): domain Bacteria; phylum Pseudomonadota; class Gammaproteobacteria; order Methylococcales; family Methylomonadaceae; genus UBA4132. The sequence goes on from DFWO01000201.1 coordinate 35, forward strand.
TGTAAAAATGCCTTAGCTAACATCAGATGCCCCACCATTGTTGGGTGGATACGATCACCAGATAATTCCTGCGAGGATTTATGCACTAGCATCTTATCAAAAAGGGCTTGTGTATCCACCAAGATAACTTTATGTTTGCTGGCTATGTGATGCACGGCTTCAACATAGGCATCTGTCATTTTACGCATAGGGTCTGAGCGATTTTGTTCAATGAAAAAAGGTGTCATTAATATGATGCCTGACACGGTTGGAGCTGTTTGTGTCAGCAATTGATCAAGAATTATGCTGTATTCCTGCACTGAAGAAATGGATGGTAAATCTGGAGAATCAAATTGTCGCCAAACATCGTTAATACCAATCATCACCGATAGCCAATCGGCTTGGATATTAAGTACATCGGTTTGCCAACGTGCAGATAAATCTTTTAGCGTATTGCCACTGACTCCCATATTAATGATGGTAAATTGCTCAGAAGGATAAGCAACCGCCAATAAACTTTCAACTAAGCACACATAGCCATCACCTAAACCATAAACCCCTTGTCCTACAGGTCTTGCGCGACCGCAATCAGTAATTGAATCGCCAACCATCAATATTTTGCTGCCTGTTGCTAACATAGTGTTTTACCAAAACTTGTTAATATAAGTGCGTGACAGATTCTCAAAAAATAAAATACCCCTTTATATTCAACGCCATAAAAAGCTCCGTATTTTGTTACACTCCATACAGATTACTTGCTACTCCTACAGTGTGCTTGTTTTTGTTGAGGTTCGCAGCTTAACCCCCGCATACGCGGCTAGTCCGAAAAATAGGGTGGGCATCGCCCACCAAACAACAATATAAGCAAACATAAGATGAGTATGTCTATGTCCAAATGGTGGGCAACTGCCCACCCTACCTGACTATCCAATGTAATGTCGGGTTGCCAAAAAGCGGCAACCCAAGCTACGCGGCTTTGGCAAATTGAAATGTGCGTGTTTTTGTTGGAGTTAGTAAACTCACCCACTATAGACCGTCATCGCGGTGAAATGGTGGATTACCTATCGGCGAATTCACTTTATGGGTTGTAGATACCAAATTTGTAGGATGGGAAGGCACGAATCCCAGCATTACGTTACAAGCTGGGATTCGCTTAAGGCTCATCCCAGCCTACGCGCTTGAAAGACGGTATCTACGCCGCTATGCACTACGAATTTAAAGCAATCATAGCGTTTGCATCCACTTGTGTGAAACCAGACTCTTTAATTAATTGACCACCAATAGTGCCATATATATTAAGTTCTCCACCCGAATTAATGGCATCACCAGAGACCGTACCAAAAACATTTGCTATTCCACCAGATTCTACAATTAAGTTTTTAGTTACCATACCATGCAAGTCAAATACCCCACCACTTATAACCACAACACTACCATCTATCATTCCATGTAATATTAATTCTGAAGTTATTTCAATATCTCGTTCTATTTTTCCATATTCAGTATTCATATTTTCTCTCTAAATGGGTTATTCCGTACTTCATGTCAGGCTTTGACACGAAATCTAATTTGGCTACAAACAAAAAACGGGAAGTAGATTAAATCTAACTCCCCGTTTTTAAAAGCATCAAACCTTAGTTTGATTAACCACCAAAATCATCCAATAAGATATTCTCTGGTTCAACCCCATTATCTAATAACATTTTGATAACGGCGGCGTTCATCATTGGAGGTCCGCACATGTAGAATTCACAATCTTCGGGTGCTGGATGATTTTTCAAATATTCTTCAAACAATACGTTGTGAATAAAGCCTGTGTAGCCTTCCCAATTGTCTTCGGGTAATGGATCAGATAAGGCGACGTGCCATGTAAAGTTGTCATTTTCGCGAGCTAACATATCGAAATCTTCAACATAGAACATTTCGCGTTTGCTACGCGCACCGTACCAGAAGGTCATTTTGCGTTTTGATTTTAATCTTCTGAGTTGGTCGAAGATGTGTGAACGCATAGGTGCCATACCTGCACCACCGCCGACAAATACCATTTCAGCATCAGTTTCTTTGGCGAAGAATTCACCGTAAGGACC
>DFWO01000201.1:2373-15922 GCA_002380945.1 Methylococcaceae bacterium UBA4132
GGTACGCTTTCATCCGCACGCGGTGGTGGTGTGGCAATACGCACGTTTAACATGATTTCTTTTTCTTCTGGATAAGAAGCCATAGAGTAAGCGCGTAAGGTGGGTTCTTTCACGGTGGACACATAACGCCACAGGTTGAATTTATCCCAGTCATCACGGAAACGTTCTGCCACATCAAAATCGCTGTATTTAGCAACGTGTGGAGGACATTCAATTTGAATGTAGCCACCTGCACGGTAGTGTATTGCTTCACCTTCGGGCAGTTGTAACACCAATTCTTTAATGAATGTCGCTACGTTGTCGTTAGATTTAACAGTACATTCCCATTTTTTCACGCCGAACACAGAGTCTTCAACTTCGATGTTCATGTCGTGCTTAATAGAAACTTGGCACGCTAAACGTTCACCATGTGCGGCTTCGCGTTTGGTGATATGTCCTAATTCAGTCGGTAGAATTTCGCCACCGCCTGATTTAACTTTTACTTTACATTGCCCACAAGTACCGCCACCGCCACAGGCTGAGGACACGAATAAGCCGTTATCCGCAAGAGCTGTTAGCAGTTTTGAACCCGAAGGAACGTGAATTTTCTTTTCATCGTTGATGAGGATTTCCACATCACCTTCGGCGACTAATTTGCTTTTCGCACCGATGATGACAAATACCATCGCAATAACCAGCGCGGTAAAAATGATAATCCCTAAAATAATTTCCAGCATATCGTTACCTTCCTAAAGTTGGATGCCAGAGAAGGCCATAAAGCCCAGTGACATCAGACCCGCCGTGATAAAGGTGATTCCTAGACCTTGTAAGCCCGCAGGTATATCACTGTATTTGAGTTTTTCGCGCACGCCCGCCATAACGGTAATCGCTAATGCCCAACCTAAACCACTGCCTACACCGTAAGTGACACTTTCACCTAAGTTATAGTCACGTTCAATCATGAATAAGCTACCGCCTAAGATGGCGCAGTTTACGGTGATGAGCGGTAAGAAAATACCTAAGGCATGGTACAAAGCAGGAAAGAATTTATCTAAAATCATTTCCAAAATTTGTACTAACGCGGCGATCATACCGATACAGCTTAATAACGCTAAAAAGCTCAAATCAACGCCTTTAATGCCTAACCACGACAGTGCGTCTTCTTTTAGTAAAGCGTGATACACGATGTTGTTGGCAGGAACGGTAATGGCTTGTACCACCATTACAGCGATACCTAAACCCATTGCGGTGGAGATTTTTTTCGAGACCGCAATAAAGGTACACATGCCCAAAAAGAAGGACAGCGCAAGGTTTTCAATGAAAACCGCTTTGACAAATAAACTAATATAATTTTCCATTAGTGATGCCCTCCTTCACCATGAGCAATCGGCATGATTTTAAATTCAACGGCTTCACGTTGGTTAGGTTTCCATTGACGGACACCCCAAATAATTAAGCCGATGATAAAAAATGCGCTAGGTGGCAATAGCATTAAGCCGTTAGGATCGTACCAGCCGCCATCTTTGGTTAATTTGAATACTTCAATGCCCAGTAATTTACCTGAACCTAAAGTTTCTCTAAAAAACGCAACCGTGATTAAAATCAAACTGTAACCTGCACCGTTACCGATACCGTCCATGAAACTTTCCAGTGGTGGATTTTTCATGGCATAGGCTTCAGCACGACCCATTACGATACAGTTGGTGATAATCAAACCAACGAATACCGATAGTTGTTTGCTGACATCATAAGCAAAGGCTTTCAGAAGTTGGTCAACTACGATTACTAATGATGCGATGATGGTCATCTGTACGATAATCCGAATACTGCTCGGAATATGGTTACGAATTGCCGAAATCGCCGCACTAGAACAGGCTGTTACTAAGGTCAACGCTAACGCCATAATTAATGACGTTGACATTTGTGATGTGACCGCTAATGCCGAACAAATCCCTAATACTTGTAGCGTGATAGGGTTGTTGGTCACTAACGGCTCGACTAATACCTTTTTTGTTTCATCATTTAAAATTTCGCTCATGATTTTTTCTCCGTAACTCTGACCTTAGTCAAATAGGTAGCAAAACCTTCTTTACTCATCCAATATCTAACTAAATTAGTCACACCAGTACTGGTTAATGACGCACCTGCTAAACCATCCACTTGATATTGTGAACCAGGTTTAGAGGTATCAACTGTACCTTTAATCAAACTCAATGCTGGCTCGCCTTTATCGGCTTCATCAATCAAGCCTTTTTCTAAAGAAGGTTGATCACTTTCTGCATAGACTTTTTTGCCTTTCCACAACGCACGCCATTTTGGATTAACGACTTCGCCGCCTAATCCTGGGGTTTCAGCTTGATCGTAGAAGTTAATACTTTGGACAGTTTGACCGTCAGCATCGAGTGCTAAGAAGCCATATAGAGTTGACCACAAACCATAGCCGTTGATAGGCAGAATGATAGATTTAATGGCATTGCCATCTTTTACCAAATAGACTTTAGCCAGTTTCGCTTTCACACGAATATGCGCAATGTCTTTTTCTTTTGGAATCGCAACGCTTTGTGCAGGGTCTTTAGCTGCTTTGCGTTGATCGTAAGCATTGGCATCGCCTTCAACATATTCGCCTGTGTCTAAATCCACCAGTTTGGCTTCAATTTGCGTGGCAAATACTTTCTCAACATCACTGTTTGCTTCTAACAAACCCGCGACATCGAGAATATTGGTTTTCATATCCAGTTCTTTATTACTGACTTGCAATGGTTTTAAAGCAACGGCAGCTAAAGATACTAATACTGCACACACTAAACACAGTGCAACTGCAATGGCGATGGTTTTTTCTAAGCTGTCGTTACCTAAAGCTAAAATCTTTAGACAATAGGCTTTAAATTTTCGGTATTGCTCATACTGTTCCAGTTTTGAGCAAACTTTTTCAAGGTGTTGGCAATTAGGCATGACGTTTCATCCTTCTTCTGATATTTGCTTGCATGACGAAGTAATCGATAGTCGGGGCAAACATATTGGAAAATAAAATTGCTAACATAATGCCTTCAGGGAAAGCTGGATTAACCACGCGGATTAATACCGTCATACCACCGACTAACGCACCAAATATCCAACGACCTGTATTGGTCATCGCCGCACTAACAGGATCAGTTGCCATGTACACCATACCGAATGCGAAACCGCCTACGGTTAAATGCCAATACCAAGGAAAAGCAAACATGTGGTTAGTGTCGCTACCGATAGTGTTGAACAATAAAGAAGTCGCAACCATGCCTAAAAACACACCACCCATAATGCGATAAGAGGCAACACGGGTATAAAGCAAGAATGCCGCGCCAATCAGAATCGCTAAAGTAGAGGTTTCACCTAAACAACCTGGTTCAAAACCAAAGAAGGTTTGCATCCAGCTATAGTGGGCATTGTAAATCGCTTCCATACCACCGTTAGCGGCTAAGCCTAAGGGTGTTGCCGCAGTGTAACCATCGACGGCAACCCACACTGCATCGCCTGAAATAGACGCTGGATAAGCAAAGTATAAAAATGCCCGTCCGCTTAAGGCTGGGTTTAAAAAGTTTTTACCTGTACCACCGAATACTTCTTTGCCAATAACGATACCGAAAGAAATACCTAAAGCGACCTGCCATAAAGGCATATCGGGTGGCATAATCAGTGTGTACAGCATTGATGAGACTAAAAAGCCTTCGTTGACTTCGTGACCACGAACAGTCGCAAATAACACTTCCCATACACCGCCCACTGCTAAAGTAACAATATAGATAGGTAGGAAATACAATGCGCCATGTACAATACAAGACAATGGGTTAGATGGGTTATAACCAAATACCATCATCGGAATACTGCGCCAGTTATCAATTTTGTCAATGTGCATTTCTGCCATTGCCAAGTTTGCTTGATAGCCTGTGTTATACACTGCCATTAAAATACAGAAAAACGTCGCAATTACGACAAACGTCATGGTACGTTTCAAATCATTACCGTCACGAACGTGCGTTGTACCGCGTGTGACATCAGCGGGCGTATAGATGAACGTATCCACCATCTCATAGAGACCGTAATACTTTTCCAACTTACCGCCTTTGGTAAAATATGGCTCTATGCTGTCTAAAAATTTTCTAGCCGACATTAGCCCTCCTTCTCAATTTTAGTTAAATTCGCTCTTAATACAGGGGCGAAATCATGCTTACCTGGATCAACAAAGGTAAATAAGGACATATCTTCCTCATCCAATTCCAAACAACCTAACAGTTGTGCTTGGTCAGAATCGCCGACTATCAAGGCTTTCAATAGCGGTGTAGGCAAAATATCCATCGGCATAACGGTTTCATAAACACCAACAGGCACAATCGCACGGTTGCTGCCGTTTTTATCAGTCGTAAGCGGGAATAAACGATTATGTTTTTTATCGACACTAGAGGTATACACATTCAATGCTGAATATTTATTTTTACCTGCAACTATCCAGCCGAAAAATTCACGCTCTCTGCCTTCTTTTAACGCGGAGACTTGTAGGTCATAAAAACCTAAGTAAGCCGACCAATCACTTGCCGTATGTCCATATAACACTGAGCCAGAAACTACGCGATTTTCAACATCATCGGCTAATTCACCTGCGACTAAATCATCGAGATTTGCACCTACGCGCGTACGCACTAAACGTGGATTTTTAACTGTAGGGCCTGCTAGAGAGACTACACGCTCAACGTTTAAATGACCTGTGGTAAATAACGCACCAATCGCCATAACCGCTTGATAATCAATATGCCAAACAAATTTATGAATATTGACCGCATCAATAAAATGAATGTGCGTACTGGGCAAACCCGCAGGATGCGGGCCACTGAACTCAGCGACTGTAACAGGCGCGTTGCCTGTAGCAATTTCATCACCTGTCTTTTTGCAAAGATAGGTTTTACCGTCAGTTAATTTAGCAATAACTTTTAAGCCATTAGCAAAATCATCCGCACGTTCTTTAATGATAAACTCTGGATCAGCCGCCAGTGGGCGAGTGTCCATTGCAGTCACAAAAATAGAGGCAGGTTTACTGTCTAAAGCTGGAATTTTGCCATAAGGACGGGTGCGTAATGCTGTCCACAAACCTGAGGCGACTAAATTTTCTTGTACTTGTTGCGCGGTTAAATCAGCTAAACCCGCTTCGCTGTATTTAGCAAAGGTTTCTTGTGCAGAACCATGTAGTTCAATAACAACAGATTGCAAAACCCGTTTAGCACCGCGATGAATTGATTTAACGACACCAGCCGCTGGCGACGTAAAATTGACACCTGGATTTTTCTTGTCAGTAAAAAGAATTTGACCTAATTTGACCTTATCCCCTTCATTGACCATCATTGTAGGCTTCATGCCTACATAATCCATCCCTAGAATAGCAACGGATTTAACCTTATTGCCATTCTCAATTTCTTGTTTAGGACCTCCCGTAATGGGCAGGTCTAAACCTTTTTTAATAGTAAATTGCATAGTTGAAGCTTACCCTCCAAACAAGTTGTAGCGAAACCATCCCCTTAATTTTAATCACTAAGATAAGAGGCGCATTAAGACGTAAAACATTGGCATTACACCATAAAAATGTTGATTCCTCAACGCTGGATATTAAAAGCATGTTAGTATCCGCAATAATAAAATGGTATAAAAAAGAAATAATAGAGGAGACTGTATGACAGAAATATATCAAGTGAATCCACAGCAACAAAAGCAGGCTTTACTTTTAAGTACAACAGCTTTTACAGTGTGTTTTGCGGTATGGACTATTTTTTCCATTATCGGTTTGCAGATTCAAAAAGATTTGCACTTAAGCGAAACTGAATTCGGGCTATTGGTAGGTACACCTATCTTATCAGGCTCATTAATTCGCCTGATTTTAGGGATATGGAGCGATCAATACGGCGGACGTTTGGTTTATGTTTGTGTGATGGTGACGGCAGCGATTGCAACGTTGTTGCTGACAACAGCAGAAACTTATGTAATGTTTTTAATCGCCGCTCTGGGTATTGGTGTTGCGGGTGGCGCGTTTGCTGTTGGCATTGCCTATGTTTCGCGCTGGTATCCTGCGGGTAAACAAGGTACGGCTTTAGGTATCTTTGGACTCGGTAATGTTGGCGCGGCGGTGACTAAATTTACCGCGCCGTTTGTCATGGTAGCATTTGGTTGGCACGCGGTCGCTGAAATTTGGGCAGTTGCTTTATTGCTGATGGCAACCGCGTTTTGGTTTTTTACTGAAGACGAACCGACTTTCAAAGCACGCCGCAAGTCGGGTATTAAACCTGCTTCTTTTGTTAGCCAATTAGAACCGTTAAAAAATATTCAAGTATGGCGATTTTCGCTGTATTACTTCTGTGTATTCGGGGCTTTTGTCGCTTTAGCTTTATGGTTGCCGCGTTATTTAATTGGTGCTTACGGTTTTGATGTAAAAACTGCAGGTATGTTGGCTGCCTCTTACTCAATTTTTGCCAGTTTATTTCGTGCCTTGGGCGGCTATCTATCCGACCGTTACGGCGCACGTTTATTAATGTACTGGACGTTTATTATCGGCGTGGCTTGTACGTTTATTCTGTCTTATCCACCCACTGATTACATTGTGCATGGCATTAAAGGCGATATTAATTTTAGTTTTGCCATTCAACCCGCAGGATTTATTTTTATCGTCGCGGTGTTAGGTTTATTTATGTCGTTCGGCAAGGCGGCGGTCTATAAACATATTCCCGTTTATTATCCTGAAAATGTTGGCGCGGTTGGCGGTGCAGTTGGCATGATTGGCGGTTTAGGCGGTTTTTTATTGCCACTCACCTTCGGTATGTTGAACGATTTAACAGGTGTTTGGAGCAGTTGTTTCATGCTGCTGTTTATTTTGAATATGATTGCCTTAGTTTGGATGCACTTTGCGATTGTCAGCATGGAAAGGCAAGCTGAACCTGAACTGGCAAAAGTTTCTTCTGATTTACTTGAATTAAATCCGCCATCCCCTCAGGTGCTAACTGAATGGAATCCTGAAGATGCCACTTTTTGGGAAAAAACGGGCAAAAAAATCGCTAACCGCAATTTGTGGATTAGTATTCCCGCTTTGCTACTAGCGTTTGCAGTGTGGATGGTGTGGAGTGTGGTAGTCACCAATTTACCCAATATCGGCTTTAAATATACCACTAACGAATTATTTTGGCTTACGGCTTTACCTGGTTTATCGGGTGCAACTTTACGGATTTTTTACTCATTTATGGTGCCGATTTTTGGCGGCAGACGCTGGACAACCATCAGCACCGCTTCCTTATTACTACCCGCAATCTGGATTGGTTTTGCCGTACAGAACCCGAATACCCCGTTTGTATTGATGCTCGTGTTAGCGTTGTTATGCGGTTTCGGTGGTGGTAATTTTGCCTCCAGTATGGCGAATATCAGCTTCTTCTTTCCGCAAGCACAAAAAGGCACAGCGTTAGGCTTAAATGCAGGTCTGGGTAATTTGGGCGTAAGTACCGTACAGTTTGTCGTACCGTTAGTGATTACCGCAGGCGTGTTTGGTGCATTTGGTGGCGAACCGCAAGTATGGATTAAAGACGGCGTGTCTAAATCTATGTGGCTACAAAATGCGGGGTTTGTCTGGATACCGTTTATTATCGCTACCAGTATTGCTGCGTGGTTTGGCATGAATGACATTGCCTCAGCCAAAGCATCATTTAAAGATCAAACCATTATTTTTCAGCGCAAACATAATTGGATTATGTGCTGGCTTTATACAGGGACATTCGGTTCATTCATTGGTTTTTCAGCAGGCTTGCCGATGCTCACTAAAACCTTATTTCCTGATATTAATCCTTTGCAATATGCCTTCTTAGGACCACTTGTAGGGGCTTTAGTGCGTCCCATTGGCGGTTGGTTAGCCGATAAGTTAGGTGGTTCAACGGTAACTTTATGGAACTTTGTGGTAATGACGGCGGCGGTATTCGGCGTATTACACTTCCTACCACACAATGGCGAAGCAGGTAATTTCTTCGGCTTTTTAACGCTGTTTATTTTGTTATTTTTCACGACAGGCATTGGCAACGGTTCTACGTTCCGAATGATTCCAGTGATTTTTTTAACGACTCAACAACGTGCGGCAAGTGTCGGTATGGATGAAGGGCAAATGCGTAAAGCGGCAGCAAAAGAATCAGCCGCCGTATTGGGTTTTAGCTCAGCGATTGCGGCTTATGGTGCGTTTTTCATTCCCAAAAGTTACGGTACGGCAATTAGTTTAACGGGCAGTCCCGATGCCGCGTTTTATTTTTTCATTGTGTTTTATTTGAGTTGTATCGGCATTACTTGGTGGTTTTATGCGCGTAAGGGTGCAGAAATGCCTTGTTAAAAAATCGTAGGGGCGACACATCGTCTCTACAAATTTTCATTCACTCAACAAGGTGACATTATGAATAAAATAAACATGATATTAGCCACGGTCACGTTAAGTAGCCTGACAATAGCTTGCTCGGATGAAGCAAAATATAAAGTGATGGAAGACAAATATAAGGCTGTTCAAGTAGAAAAAAAACGGCATGAGTCAATGACACATGAACAAATGGTGGCTCATCAATTAGCAGATGACGGTCATTCAAGTGCTAGTCAAGCACACATGAAAGGCAATGACATTGGTCGCCGTGCGGATGATTTACCGCCGCCGATTACTCGTACTGAAGCGCAGCTGGTGAAAGTTGACCTTTACACTGACGAGTTGGTTGCTGAAATGATGCCTGAAGTCACTTATCAATATTGGACTTATAACGGTAAAGTACCCGCACCGTTTATTCGTGTCAGAGAAGGTGATACGGTTGAAATCCACCTTCGTCACGGCAACCCCAATGGGAAAGAACAAGTCCACAGCGAACACACAGCGACACAACATGCAGCCGCAGGTCATTCAGCCCATTCGATTGACTTACACGCTGTTGTTGGAGCTGGCGGTGGTGCGCCACTCATGCAAGTGGGACAAGGTGAAGAAAAAAGTTTTCAATTTAAAGCTACCCGTGCAGGCATTTATGTTTACCACTGTGCTAGTCCGCACGTCCCCAGCCACATTGCCAACGGTATGTATGGCATGATTTTAGTTGAACCCGTCAATGGGTTAGCAAAAGTAGATCGTGAATTTTATGTCATGCAAGGCGAGTTTTACACCAGTGGCAAATATGGCGAAAAAGGCTTGCAAGATTTAAGCAAAGAAAAATTACTTGCCGAACAGCCTGAGTATTTTTTATTCAATGGGCGTGTTAATTCACTCAGTGCTGACAGAGCATTAAAAGCTAAAGTGGGTGAAAAAATTCGTTTATTTGTTGGTGTCGGTAGTCATATTGCCTCGAATTTTCATATTATCGGTGCGGTGTTTGATAACTTATACAGTCAAGGCGCGATTACTAATCCACCTTTAAAAAACGTACAAACTACGGTTATTGCCGCTGGTTCTGCGGTAATGATTGAATTTACTGTTGACGTAGCGGGTAAATATTTGCTGGTCGATCACAGTTTATCGCGGGCAATTGATAAAGGCGCGTTGGCTGAGTTGATTATTGAAGATAAGTAACCCCTGCCATCTTTAAAGCGAAAATTCACACGAACACACATAAAATTAGAAAACGGGTTTGATTAAAAAATTCCCCCATCAAGAGGTTTACTATGAGTCATTTTCTCGACCGATTATTATTTTTCAAGAAAAAAACCGAGGCCTTTTCAGGCACTCACGGCATTATGACCGATGAAAATCGCAGTTGGGAGGATGCGTATCGGCAACGCTGGCAACATGACAAAATCGTCCGTTCTACGCATGGCGTAAATTGCACGGGTTCGTGTAGTTGGAAAATTTATGTGAAAAATGGCTTGGTGACGTGGGAAACTCAACAAACCGATTACCCGCGCACCCGCCCAGATATGCCCAATCACGAGCCACGCGGTTGTGCGCGGGGTGCGAGTTATTCATGGTATTTATACAGTGCGAACCGCTTGAAATATCCGATGGTGCGTAGTCATTTGGTCAATTTATGGCGCGAGGCACGCAAAACGCTAGAACCTGTTGACGCATGGGCTTCGATTGTGGAAGATGCCGACAAAGCCAATAGTTATAAATCCAAACGCGGTTTAGGTGGTTTTATTCGTGCCGATTGGGCGGAAGTGAATGAAATCATCGCCTCTGCCAATATCTACACCGCGAAAAAATTTGGCCCCGATCGTATCATCGGTTTTTCGCCGATTCCTGCCATGTCGATGGTGTCTTATGCGGCAGGTTCGCGTTATTTATCGCTGATTGGCGGCACTTGCATGAGTTTTTATGACTGGTATTGCGATTTACCACCTGCATCACCGCAAGTGTGGGGCGAACAAACCGACGTGCCTGAATCGGCTGATTGGTATAACTCGTCATTTATCATGATGTGGGGATCAAATGTGCCGCAAACCCGCACCCCCGATGCTCATTTTATGACCGAAGTGCGTTACAAAGGCGCGAAAATTGTCACCGTGTGTCCTGATTATTCGGAAGCCTCCAAGTTTGCCGATTTATGGTTGCATCCTAAACAAGGCACAGATGCAGCGTTGGCAATGGCGTTTGGTCATGTGATTTTAAAAGAATTCCATTTAGAAAATCCGAGCGAGTATTTCACCCAATATGTGCGTGAAACGACCGATATGCCGTGTTTGGTGAAGTTGGTCAAACAAGATGAACACTATGTGCCAGACCGTTTTATTCGTGCCTCGGATTTTGCCGAAAACTTAGGGCAAGACAATAATCCCGATTGGAAAACTGCCGCGTTTAATGAGTTGGATGGTAATGTCGTGATTCCACGCGGTTCAATTGGTTTTCGTTGGGGCGAAGCCGAAGCGGGGCAAGGTCGCTGGAACATTGAAGCGAAAGAAGCCAGCGGTGCGGAAACCAAATTGCGCTTAACATTGTTAGGCGTGTCGAATGAAGTCGTGTCAGTCTCGTTCCCGTATTTTGGCGGTGCAAAACATGAACATTTCACTCACAGCGATCACGACACTATTCAAAACCGCAACGTCCCCGTTAAAACCATCAGCTTAGCTGATGGTAGCGTTGCACACGTTGCCACGGTATTTGATTTAATGGCGGCAAACTACGGCATAGATAGAGGCTTAGGCGGTGGCAATGTTGCTAGTTGTTATGATGATGACGTGCCTTACACCCCCGCTTGGCAAGAAAAAATAACAGGCGTATCGCGCCAACAAGTAATTTTAGTTGCCAGAGAATTTGCCCAAAACGCCGATAAAACGCACGGCAAATCCATGATTATCCTCGGTGCTGGGTTAAATCACTGGTATCACATGGATATGAACTATCGCGGCATTATCAATATGTTGATGCTATGCGGTTGTATCGGACAATCGGGCGGCGGCTGGGCGCATTATGTGGGGCAGGAAAAATTGCGTCCGCAAACAGGCTGGTTGCCGTTAGCATTCGGCTTGGATTGGAGTCGTCCACCACGGCAAATGAACAGCACCTCCTTTTTCTACAATCACACCAGCCAATGGCGTTATGAAAAACTGACGGTCAAAGAAATTTTATCGCCACTAGCTAACCCCAAAGATTGGCAAGGCAGTTTGATAGATTTTAACGTCCGCGCTGAACGCATGGGCTGGTTACCGTCCGCGCCACAACTGGGCATGAACCCGTTAAAAGTAGCAAAAGCTGCCGAAAAAGCAGGGCAATCGCCCGCTGATTATGTAGTAGAAAATCTAAAATCGGGCAAACTGAAATTTGCTTGTGAAGACCCCGACAACCCGCAAAACTTCCCGCGCAATTTATTTGTCTGGCGGTCTAATTTATTAGGCTCATCAGGCAAAGGGCATGAGTATTTCTTGAAGTATTTGCTGGGTGCGAATCACGGCATTCAAGGCGTGGATTTAGGCGAAGAAGGCGGCGTGAAACCCAAGGAAGTGAAGTGGCATAAAACCGCCGCCGAAGGTAAATTAGATTTGCTGGTCACATTAGATTTTCGGATGTCCACTACCTGTTTATATTCTGACATCGTATTGCCGACCGCAACTTGGTATGAAAAAAATGATTTGAATACCTCCGATATGCACCCGTTCATACATCCATTATCCAAAGCAGTTGATCCCGCGTGGCAATCGCGTTCTGATTGGGATATTTACAAAGGTATCGCTAAAGAATTCTCTCGCTTAGTCGTTGGGCATTTAGGTGTAGAAAAAGATTTAGTCACCGTGCCAACGTTGCACGATACACCTAGCGAACTTGCGCAAGCCTTGGATGTGAAAGACTGGAAAAAAGGCGAGTGTGAGCCTATCGTCGGTAAAACCCTACCTAACTTGGTGGTGGTCGAGCGTGATTATCCTAACACTTACAAAAAATTCACCGCGCTAGGTCCTTTGATGAAAAAGGTTGGCAACGGCGGCAAAGGCATTGCGTGGAATACCGAACACGAAGTGGATTATCTAGCAAAACTCAATGGCGTGGTATTGGAAGAGGGTATCAGCCTAGGAATGCCGCTAATTGACAAAGACATAGACGCGGCGGAAGTAATTTTAAGCCTCGCGCCTGAAACCAACGGCGAAGTGGCAGTGAAAGCGTGGAGCAGTTTGAGCAAAATCACAGGCAAAGACCACCGCCATCTAGCTTTGGCGAGTGAACATGAAAAAATCCGTTTTCATGATGTACAAGCCCAGCCACGCAAAATCATTTCTTCGCCGACTTGGAGCGGCATCGAATCCGAACAGGTTTCTTACAATGCAGGTTATACCAACGTGCATGAGCAGATTCCTTGGCGCACTCTGACAGGACGGCAACAGTTTTACCAAGATCATGCGTGGATGCGGGCGTTTGGTGAAACCTTGTGCGTGTATAAACCGCCTGTTGATACCCGAACGGTTGAACCGCTGTTAAACCAAAAACCCAACGGCAATAAAGAAATCGTGCTGAACTTCATCACCCCGCATCAAAAATGGGGCATACACAGTACTTACACCGACAACTTATTGATGCTGACCTTATCACGCGGCGGCCCGATTGTTTGGATTAGTGAAACCGATGCCACCAAAGCAGGCATCGTCGATAATGATTGGGTAGAAACCTTTAACACCAATGGTGCATTAACTGCCAGAGCCGTAGTGAGTCAGCGTATCCCCGAAGGCATGATGATGATGTATCACGCGCAGGAAAAAATCATTAATACGCCAGGCTCTGAAATTACGGGGCAACGCGGCGGTATTCATAATTCCGTGACTCGCATCACCTTAAAGCCGACCCACATGATTGGTGGTTATGCGCAACAAAGTTACGGTTTTAATTATTACGGCACGGTCGGTTCTAATCGTGATGAATTTGTGATTATTCGCAAAATGGATAAGGTGCTGTGGTTAGATGGCACAGATAAAGTAGAGACAGAGGAGGCTGGACAATGAAAGTACGCGCACAAATCGGCATGGTGCTGAACTTAGATAAATGTATCGGTTGCCACACTTGCTCAGTCACTTGCAAAAACGTTTGGACTTCGCGCGAAGGCGTGGAATACGCTTGGTTTAACAACGTGGAATCTAAACCTGG
>DFWO01000201.1:16185-23809 GCA_002380945.1 Methylococcaceae bacterium UBA4132
TGCCTAACGGTAAATTAGTGCCGCGTATCGGCGGCAAAATGACGGTGTTGAAAAACATTTTCGCTAATCCAGATTTACCCGAAATTGACGATTATTACGAACCGTTTGATTTTGATTACGCGCATTTGCAAAACGCGCCAGAATCTAAAGCCGTGCCGACCGCAAGACCGCGTTCCCTGATTACAGGCGAGCGCATGAAAAAAATCGAAAGCAGTGCGAATTGGGAAGAAATTTTAAGCGGTGAGTTTTCCAAACGTAGCCTAGATAAAAATTTCGACAATCTGCAAAAAGCTATGTACGGCGAATTTGAAAACACGTTCATGATGTATTTGCCGCGTTTGTGCGAACACTGTTTGAATCCAACCTGCGTTGCTGCTTGCCCTAGTGGTGCGATTTATAAACGTGAAGAAGACGGCATCGTGTTGATTGACCAAGACAAATGTCGTGGCTGGCGGATGTGCGTATCTGCCTGTCCGTACAAAAAAATCTATTACAACTGGGAAAGCGGCAAATCGGAAAAATGTGTATTTTGTTATCCGCGCATAGAAGCGGGCGAGCCTACCGTGTGTTCAGAAACCTGTGTCGGGCGGATTCGTTATCTAGGCGTGTTGTTGTATGACGCGGATAAAATTGAATCGGCGGCGAGTGCAACAGATGAACAAGATTTATATCAAGCGCAACTCAATATTTTCTTAGACCCGCATGACCCTGAAGTGTTAGCCGCCGCGCGTGCTGAGGGCATTCCTGAAAACTGGCTGACTGCCGCGCAAGAGTCGCCTGTGTATAAAATGGCGATTGATTGGAAACTGGCATTTCCTCTGCATCCCGAATATCGCACCTTGCCTATGGTCTGGTATGTGCCGCCATTATCACCGATTCAAGCGGCGGCAAATTCTAATCAATTGGGTATGAAAGGCAAAATTGCCGATGTCCGCACCTTGCGTATTCCCGTTGCTTATCTTGCCAATATGCTGACCGCAGGGGATGAAGAGCCTGTCGTGTTAGCGTTGGAGCGGATGCTGGCTATGCGTTCGTATATGCGTTCTAAAACCGTAGAAAATGAAATTGACCACGACATATTAAAACAAGTCGGTTTAACACAGGCACAAGTCGAAGAGATGTATCGTTATTTGGCGATTGCCAATTATGAAGACCGCTTTGTCATTCCAACCAGCCATCGTGAATATGCGACCAGCACGTTTGATGCGTTTACTGAACGCGGCGGTTGCGGTTTTAGTTTTGGCAATGGTTGTTCTGGTTCCAGCACGGCAGATTTATTCAAACACCCGAAAAAAGCCGATAGCCATGCTACGCCAATTCGCGTTGAGCCTAAATCATGAGTGTCACTTTAAAAGCCTTGTCGGTGTTGCTGTGTTATCCAGACGTTGAGCTGTATCACGCCCTGCCTGAAATTGGGCAGGCTTTACAGGCGGACGAGCTACTACCTGTTGAACATAAAACAGCGATTCAACAACTGATGACGGATTTTCAAGCCAGCGACTTAATCAAACTGCAAGAAAATTATGTGTTGTTGTTTGATAGAGGGCGGCAATTATCACTGCATATTTTTGAGCATATTCACGGCGAATCCCGCGATCGCGGTCAAGCGATGGTCGATTTAATGGCTATGTATCAAAACAACGGTTTTGAGATGAATGCCCACGAACTGCCCGATTATCTGCCGCTGTTTTTGGAGTATTTAGCGCAACGCCCACACGATGAAGCCAAAGAATTACTCAGCCATATCGTAAGTATTCTGCACAGCTTGGCGCAATGCTTGGAAGCCAAACAAAGTCCGTATTATGTCATTTTCGATGCTTTAAGTGCGCTGGCAGGACAAGAACGTGCTGATAGACAGCAAGTGCCAACAAGCAACGCAGAAACGGATGAAACAATTTTAAACATGGATAAAATTTGGGAAGAAGAAACGGTTAGCTTTATGGCTAATCCAAATGGTTGCGGCGAGCAGACGGCAGAACAGCCGCTTAAATTTACGCCACCTAAACAGGCTAACGCTCATTGACTTAACCAAAAACCTCGCAGGTTTATAAAACCTGCGAGGTTTAAACTTGAGAGGTTCACAATGTCTTATCTAAACACCTTATTATTCGGGATTTATCCCTATATTGCTTTGGCAGTGTTTTTTATTGCCAGTTTAATCCGTTACGACCGTGACCAATATGGTTGGCGGACGGGTTCTAGTCAAATGTTACGCGCCGCTGAATTAAAACGCGGCAGTCGCTTATTCCATATCGGCATTTTACTGTTATTCGTCGGGCATTTTGTGGGTTTATTAACGCCACCAGCGGTTTATCATGCTTTTGGCTTATCCACATCGGCAAAACAAATCATGGCAGTGATTGCAGGCGGTGCATTTGGCAGCGTGTGTTTACGCGGTTTATGGATTTTAACCAAACGCCGTATGACTGACCCGCGCATACGCGCTACCAGCACAAAAATGGATATTGCCATCCTACATTTACTGCTCACCCAATTGGTGTTAGGTCTAATCACTCTGCCGTTTTCTTTATGGCATTCCGATGGTTCTACCATGTTGATGCTGGCTGACTGGGCGCAACGGATTGTCACGTTTCGTGGCGGTGCGGCTGAAGCAATGGCAGGTGCGAATTTAATCTATAAAGCACATATCTTTTTAGGGTTGACTATTTTTGTAGTATTCCCGTTCAGCCGTTTAGTTCACGTTTGGAGTGTGCCGCTAGGTTATGTTACACGCTCTTACCAGATTGTCAGACAACGCTAAAATCTTCGATTTGTTCATAATCTAAAAAACCTAGGCAAACAATCAATACCTGCTTTATTGATAGTCCTTCGACTTGGCTTAAAAGAGCCTTGTCGAAGCACAGTCACACATCGTTCAATACTAACGGTCTTTAATCACAAACTATAGACTCATCATCGCGTCGATTTAAATTGGTGCAACACAAATAATTTGCACGAAAACAAGTCGAATTTTACATCTACTTAAAATACTTCATTATTTTTACTCAATGGTTTTAATATTTAAGCCATTGATTATATTAATAATATTTTTATTTAAAATATATGGCACAGCCTTTGCTTAAGTATAAACATAGATGACTTAACACCATCTTTATTTAGCTAACTTTTTAATTTGCTGAGGTTGTCATGAAATACACCGAACTTTTTACCTTAAAAAAACTAACCGCCTGTGTTGCGGTGGTCGCGATGGTCTCTTTTGCAACCATGCCAGTCGTTCATGCGGCAAGTAAAGAGAAAAAAGAAAAATTGGAAAAACCTAATCTCAAATTTGGTTTTATTAAACTAACCGATATGGCACCGTTAGCCATTGCTTATGAAAAAGGTTTTTTTAAAGATGAAGGTCTGAATGTAGAGCTAGAAGCGCAAGCTAACTGGAAAGTGGTGTTAGACCGAGTAGTAAGCGGTGAATTGGATGGTTCACACATGTTAGCCCCTGCGCCATTAGGCGCGAGTATTGGTTTTGGCACAAAAGCGGACATCGTGACCGCTTTTAGTATGGGTGCAAATGGCAATGCAATTACCGTTTCCAATGATATATGGAAACAAATGAAACCCAATATACCCGTTAAAGACGGCGTAATCGAACATCCGATTAAAGCCGATGCGTTAAAACCCGTCGTAGATTTATACAAAAGCCAAGGTAAGCCTTTTAATATGGCGATGACCTTTCCTGTCGGTAGTCACAATTTTAAATTGCGTTATTGGTTAGCAGGTGGCGGTATTGCCCCTGGTTATTACGCGCCTCCACAGGACACCTCAGGTCAAGTCGATGCTGCGGTATTGTTATCCGTTACACCACCGCCACAAATGCCTGCAACACTGGAAGCAGGCACGATTTTTGGTTTTTGTGTCGGTGAACCATGGAATCAACAAGCGGTTGCGAAAGGCGTAGGCGTTCCTGTCATTACCGATGATGAAATGTGGAAGGATATTCCTGAAAAAGTCTTTGGTGTGAACAAAGCATGGGCAGAGAAAAATCCTAAAACCCATATCGCCGTGTTAAAAGCTTTAATCCGCGCTTCAATGTGGCTGGATGAAGACAACAACAAAAACCGTGCTGAAGCAGTGAAAATTTTATCGCAAAGTAAATATGTTGGTGCCGATGAAAAAGTCATTGCTAACAGTATGACAGGCACTTTTGAATATGAGAAAGGCGATAAACGCTCTTTGCCTGATTTCAACACCTTTTTCCGTAACAATGCCTCTTACCCTTACTATAGTGGTGCGGTTTGGTATTTAACCCAAATGCGCCGCTGGGGACAAATCAACGAGTACAAAGACGATGCGTGGTATCTCGATACTGCGAAAAAAGTCTATCATCCTGATATTTATATGGTTGCAGCCAATGCTCTGATTGCTGCGAAAAAAGCCAAAGCTGAAGATTTTCCTGCTAAAACAGAAACCGGTTTTAAACCTGAACAAAAATTCTTTATTGATGGCATTGCCTTTGATAGTACAAAACCAAATGACTATTTGGCTAAATTCCCAATTGGCTTAAAAGGCAAACAAGTGGTCGCTGGCGGTAAAGTGACTGGCGAATAGATAGGATTGTCGGGTTACGCTGTTCGACAAGCTAACAGCTAATCCAATCTACAAAAGTAGAGTGGGCATTGCCCACCCTACCCAGCTACGTCTCAATAGTGAAGGGTAACAAACATGAACAATAAACTGATTAAATTTTTTAACCTCGCAGGTCTAACGTGGTTTGTTCCCATCGTAAAAATCTGTGCAGGCGATAATCCCACCCAGCAAATTCGGCAAATGTGGCTGATTATGGGCGTACCAATAGTGGCATTTGTGATTTTTTTAGCCTTATGGAGTGCATCCGCCAGTCAAATCAATACCAGTTTAGGTGCAATTCCAGGACCTAGTGCGGTTTGGCATGAGTTTATTGGCTTAGTCGATGAACACACCGCCGAGCGACAAAAAGAACGCGAATTTTATCAGCAACAAGCTGAAGAAAATAAAGAAGCCTTAGCCGAAGACCCTAATGCTGAACTGAACACCTTTGCTTATACAGGTAAATCAACCTACTTAGATCAAATTTTGACTAGCCTGTACACGGTTTTTACAGGCTTTATTTTGGCAACACTGTTTGCCGTACCATTGGGTATTTTATGTGGTATGAGTGAAACTTTTCGTACTGCTCTGAATCCCTTAATTCAAATTTTTAAACCCGTGTCGCCATTAGCATGGTTGCCTATCGTTACCTTAACAGTCAGTGCCTTATATCAAACAGGTGAAGACTCGTGGTTTGAAAAATCTTTTTTAACTTCTGCGATTACGGTGACTTTATGTTCTTTATGGCCAACATTAATTAATACCGCCGTCGGAGTTTCTTCTATTGACAAAGATTTAGTCAATGTTGGTAAAGTGTTACGGCTAAATTGGAGTACCCAAATCAGAAAAATTATTCTGCCCTCAGCATTGCCCTTTATTTTCACAGGGATGCGTTTATCGCTAGGTGTGGGTTGGATGGTACTGATCGCCGCAGAAATGTTGGCACAAAATCCTGGTCTTGGAAAATTCGTTTGGGATGAATTTCAAAATGGTAGCTCGCAATCATTAGGCAGAATCATGGTCGCGGTATTTACCATCGGTATCATCGGTTTCATCTTAGATAGAATCATGCAAACTTTGCAAAACCTGTTTTCTTTCGGCAAACCCCAGTAGGTCTCGTCATGGCAGTCGTTCAACTGAAAAACGTGTCACAACCGATAATAGAGCCTACTACGATGAATCCATCCAATGATGAAGCCTTACCTATAGTCGAACTAAAAAATGTCTGTAAACGTTACGGTAACAGTTCTATATTAAAAAACATTAACTTGCAGGTTAAAGAAGGCGAATTTATTGCTATCGTTGGTTTTTCTGGCAGTGGCAAAACCACACTAATTTCTCTGATTGCGGGCTTATTGCAAGCAGATAGCGGCGACGTGTTAAAACAAGGCGCGGCAATTACTGAACCTGCACCTGATAGAGGCGTAGTGTTTCAAAATTACTCATTAATGCCGTGGCTCACCGTGTATGAAAATGTTGCTCTGGCTGTGGACGAAATTTTTAAACATTGGACAACCGAACAACGCAAAGCCCACACCGAAAAATATATCCAAATGGTTAGCTTAACACCTGCCATGAATAAAAAACCTGCCGAATTGTCTGGCGGTATGCGGCAACGCGTCAATGTGGCGCGGGCGTTAGCAGCCAACCCTGATATTTTGTTGCTCGATGAACCGTTAAGTGCGCTCGATGCACTAACACGCGGTAATCTGCAAGACGAAATTCTACAAATCTGGCAACAAGAAAAGAAAACCGTGATTCTAATCACTAATGATGTCGATGAAGCTATTTATATGGCGGATCGAGTCATTCCACTTAATCCCAGTCCTGATGCGACTTTTGGTCCTGATTTTTACGTTGATATTGAACGTCCACGCGATAGAACCGCGTTAAATCATAACGAAACGTTTAAAAAACTACGCGCTGAAATTACTCGCTATCTCATGGCAATCGGCATGGAAAAATCAGCGGATAGCGCGAAAGAACAAATCGTATTACCTGATATTGTGCCAAACACACAAACCGAACCAACATTAAAAGCTAAAAAAGATGATTTGGGTAAACCGCGTTATTTAGAGTATTCCAAGTTATCAAAAATTTATCCTACCCCTAACGGCAATAGCACGGTTAAAGTCGTTGATGGTTTTGATATGCAGCTAAAAAAAGGTGAATTCATTTCCATTATTGGGCATTCGGGTTGCGGTAAATCCACAGTATTGTCGATGACAGCAGGTTTAACTGAAATTTCCGAAGGCGGGATTATTTTAGATAACCGCGAAGTAGACGGTGCTGGACCTGATAGAGGCGTGGTATTTCAAGCCCCCAGTTTATTTCCGTGGCTGAGTGCGTTTGAAAATGTCCAACTCGGTGTCGATAAAGTGTATCCACACGCCAATAAAGCTGAACGTGATGATATTGTTGGTTACTATCTTAATCGCGTAGGTTTAGGTGATAGCCTACATAAAAAAGCCAGTGAATTATCCAATGGTATGAAGCAACGGGTCGGTATTGCACGAGCGTTTGCTTTATCGCCCAAGTTACTGTTACTGGATGAACCATTCGGTATGTTGGACTCGCTCACCCGTTGGGAATTGCAAGAAGTATTGATGGAAGTATGGGAGCGTACTCACGTTACCGCCATCATGGTGACACATGATGTCGATGAAGCGATTTTATTAGCCGATAGAGTGGTTATGATGACCAATGGTCCACACGCGACCATCGGCAAAATCGAAGAAATTGATTTACCCAGACCAAGAACACGCAAATCCTTATTGGAACATCCTGATTATTATCTCTATCGAGAAAGTTTGCTGACTTTTTTAGCGGAGTGTGACAAAGCACATTGAACATCATCTTCTGCAAAGAGTTGCACTGAAGAGGTGAAATTACGATAACTTATGATGCCATAAATTAAATTAAAAAAATGCTATATGTTTATGAAAAATAAACACATTATGCTAAAATTAGATTGTTTTTTAACTAAAAAAAGGGGGGCTTTATGCCGCAGAATCAACGCAATATACCGCTATCAGTGTTAGTC
>DFWO01000065.1 GCA_002380945.1 Methylococcaceae bacterium UBA4132
CTGTCAATGCGTAACTTCTATGTTATTACCTGAATTATCTTTACCATTGAAATGGGTAGATAGCGTAAGCAACAGATTACAACGCTGTGGCATTAATTTAATTGCAGGTACAGAATATCGTCATATTGGTACAGATACTATTTACAGTGAGGCGTGCTTAGCATTAATTGATGAGCGTTTGGGTTATCCTGCTACTGTACGGATTTGGCAGCCAAAACTTCAACCCGCAGTAAACGAGGAAAAAGAATTAATCCATAAGTTTGGTAAATATTGGTGGGATTTTTCTAAAGAAGAAAAGTCAGTTTACAATCATAACGGCTTTCATTTTAGTGTCATGGTTTGTTCTGAATTACAAAACAGTAAAGCAAGAATCGCTTTTCAAGGTGAAGTGGATGCCCTGCTAGTGCTTGCTTGGAATCAAGACCTTGATACATTTTCTGCTTTGATTGAATCGGCGGCATTAGATGTTCATGCTTATACGGTTTTAGTTAATAATCGTAATTATGGTGATAGTCGTGTTCGTGTACCAGCCAAAGAATCATTTGAGCGTGATTTAGCAAGACTTCGCGGTGGTAAAAACGATTTTTGTGTAACAGTGGAATTGGACATCGAAAAGCTCAGGGCTTTTCAGAGTCGTGCTAAGCGGTGGACTGAAAGGAACGACCCTTTTAAACCTGTACCCGAAGGATTTAAAATTTCTAACACGAAAAAACATTTACCGCCCAAATAAATTTTTTTCGGTTTTAAGGATAGCGAATAGTCTGCATGGAGCTTTACGGAATGCAGGATTATCGTAACCACTGAAGCATTATCCTGCGTTCCGCTACGCTCCACATGGCTACGCACGCGATGCGTACCCTAAACTTATATCAAGAGATTACGAAAATGAAAGATGAATACGATTTTTCAAATGCAGAACAAGGTAAATTTTATATCCTTGTTGAAACCTATTTATTTGGATAAAGACATCATTGAGTTTCTTAGTCAGAAATGTCCAATAACTCAGGAAAATTTACAAACCTTAGTGAATGACTTAATTCGCAAGGATATTGAAATTGCCCGTCGTGTTGCGTTGTAAGTTGCGTTGTAAGTTGGAACTCTGTGGGTTGCCGCTTTTTGGCAATCCAACCCAAAACTGCAACGTATTTACAATGTTGCACTATCTTAACTTTTTCGTGTCTTTCGTGCTTTTCGTGGACAAAAAAATTACAGTGACTTACGCACCATCACGCTACGCCCCTTGACCTTGCCATTTTTTAAACACGTTAAGGCTTTGTCCACACTGTCACGCGCGATTGCTACATAGGCGTGATTATCAAAAATATCAATTTTGCCGACTTCACTGCCAGTAATACCGCCTGCGCCTGTTAATGCACCTAGTATGTCACCTGCGCGGATTTTATTTTTGCGTCCGTCGTCTAGCCATAAAGTGACCATCGGTGGTTGAAAGCGTTCTTCGTAATTGAGTTGAAACGGGGCGACTTCGTCCCACACGGCGGTGGTGTTTTGATAATCTTCAATGGCTTTGACACGCGGTAATTCTGCTTCGATACACAAACTTAACGCCAAGCCATTTTTACCTGCGCGTCCTGTTCGTCCAATCCTATGCACATAAATCTCTGCATCCCACGGCAGCTCGTAATTAATCACCGCCTGTAAGTCGTTAATATCCAAACCACGCGCGGCAACGTCGGTGGCGACTAATACCGAACAACTTTTATTAGCAAATTTAACTAAAATTTGATCGCGGTATTTTTGTTCTAAGTCACCATGTAAAGCCTGTACAGAAAAGCCGCTGTTTTCTAACGCCTTTGCTACATCGTGACAATCGCGTTTGGTATTACAAAAAACAACTGTGGATTCAGGGCGATGATAGGCTAATAAATAACCCAGCGCGTTCAGTCTATGTCCTTTGGTGGTGTTATAAAACCGCTGTTCGATGTCACTGTCATGATGACTGTGTTCAATGCTGACGGTGATGGGTTTGAATTGAAACGCCTGACTCATCGCGCGTATTGGGTCTGAATAAGTCGCAGAAAATAATAGCGTTTGTCTATGCGTAGGCGCGTAGGAAATCACGTCTTTCACCGCTTCTTCAAAGCCCATATCCAGCATACGGTCGGCTTCATCCAACACTAAGACCTTAAGATTGCTCAAGCGCAAACTGCGTTTACGCAAATGTTCTTGTAAACGACCAGGTGTACCCACCACGATATGCACACCGTGTTCTAATGAACCCAATTGCGGACCAAACGGCACACCGCCGCACAAGGACAACACTTTTATATTTTGAGTAAACCGTGCCAATCGGCGGATTTCTTTACAGACTTGATCTGCTAATTCACGGGTTGGGCAAACCACTAAGGCTTGCACTCTAAAACTACTAACATCCAAACGTGATAATAAGCCGACACCAAAAGCGGCAGTTTTACCACTGCCTGTTTTAGCTTGAGCAATGACATCTTTGCCTTCTAAGATATGCGGTAAACTTTCGGCTTGAATCGGTGTCATAAAAGCGTATCCTAACGATTCAATGTTTTCAAGCAAGGCGGATTTTAAGGGTAAAGCGGAAAATTCAACGGAGGAGGGCATTAACAGACTCTTTAAGATTAACAAGAATGCCAACGCAGTGTTAGCATTACAGTGGTTAATGATAACAGATAGTTGATGATTCGTTGGTTTATGAGTATTAACTTCATTGGCAAACATTTGGCGGACATAATAAGAATATGTCAAAATATATCTACTCGATTAATAATAATGTAGAAGTTACGCATTGACA
>DFWO01000165.1 GCA_002380945.1 Methylococcaceae bacterium UBA4132
TCAACTTACATCGTATTAGCTATAAATTGATGCCGTTTGTGGTGAGATTGTCGAACCACATTCACACTTCGACAAGCTCACCACGAACGGTTTTTTAATCACAAATACTGCGTTTGCTATAAAACAAACCCGCAATTTTTAGGTTGCCATGATGGGCATTTCACATTCTTCTTTGGCTTGGAAAAACCGTTTAAAGTAAGGCATGAAGCTGATGGTGATGGGGATTGAGAAGAAACAATAAATGGCTGCTGCTTCACCTGTGGAAATATTAAATAACCATTGGGGCATAAATAAAGTTGCTAAAGCCATAACGCAATGATAAGTGGAAATTCTGTAGTTATTTTTCCATAAAAAGCCACTTAACGCCAAGCCAAATAATGAGCCGTGGGTGACAAATAATCCGAAGGCACTGCTGATGTGATAACCAATGTGATATTTGCCCATAAATAAGCAAGCAACCATGTCACCGATAAAATTGGGTGCTATATCAAATAATTGCCATTGTTGCGGTAGAAAACTACAGATAATAAATGAACCGCTTAATGTTGCGCCGATTTGCGTGGCACGTTTTAAGGCGTTAGGGTCAGTTGAATAGGTTGCTAAGGCGGGCATAATGGCAAACGCCTGTAAGGCGATATGGTAAGTGGATAATTCACTCAAAAATAAGTTAGTTCCATAACCACATTGATCAGCGACTGGGTAAGCAAAATATTGGATAAATTCCATCATAGCAAAATGCAAAATGGCATAAGCTCTTGCTAATCTAACCCAAAACGGTTCTGACTTGTCTGAAAAAGTGATGCCCGAAGCAATAACGCCAACCACACCAAGGCTGAGCGACATATTGGCACTAAAACACATAATTTATTCCTCTCCTAATTTAATAAAAAGATATTATCGCGCATTTCACAATAATAGGGGATAAACCAAAATAATGTCCATAATCTTATTATGCCCTTGTACATACCCACACATCAACACGCGCTACGCCTGCTTTTTTTAAGGAGATTGCTAATTCATGCACTGTTGAACCTGTCGTCATCACATCATCGACTATAGCAATATGCCCTGCTGTTATTGGTTTAACCATAGAAAAGGCATTTTTTACATTAGTACGCCGTTGTTTTGCAGTTAGTTGGGTTTGATGGGGCGTATCACGGTGGCGCGTACATGAATGAACATCGACGGGAATATGTAATGCGTTGCCAACGGCTCTGGCTATTTCAATAGATTGATTAAAACCGCGTTCACGGTAACGTGCTTTGTGCAGAGGGACAGGCAAAATACAATCAGGGCGGTGCGGATTTTGTTTAATACTTTCCGCTAATAACAAACCCAACAAACGGGCATTTTTATACTGAGCATTAAATTTCAAACCTGCAACTAAATAACGGGTTGCACCGTCATGAAGTAATGGGGCATAAGTGGCATCAAACGCAGGCGGATGACTTAAGCAGTGACCACACAGCGGCGCGTCTATGTCCAAGGGGCGAGCGCAGTGATAACAGCAGCGAGTATTTTTCGGTAGTTGCGTATAACAGGAATAACACATATCTAAACCTTGCCATCCTGTATGATTACACAGAATGCAGGTAGGCGGTAATAGGTAATCCTGTATAATATTAAGCCAGTTGTACACTTTATTTACTCATAGTAGTTGATAACGTATGGTGTAGATGCGGATTTATCCGCACAGCGCGAATCAACTCGTGCTTACGCCGTGCGGACTACCTTCTAAACTTGGAGATTAACACAGATGTCGCAAAACCCCGCAATACGCCATGATTGGCAACTTGATGAAGTACAAGCCTTATACGCGCTGCCATTTAATGATTTAATTTTTAAAGCCCAAAGTATCCACCGCGCTCATTTTGATGCTAACGAAATTCAAATCAGTAGCTTGCTCAGCATTAAAACAGGCTCATGCTCAGAAGATTGCGGCTATTGTCCACAGAGTGCGCGTTATGACAGCGACATAACGCCCGAAGCGTTAATGCCAATTGATAAGGTATTACAAGCGGCTGAAACTGCTAAAGCCCAAGGTGCATCACGTTTCTGTATGGGTGCGGCATGGCGTAAACCGAAAGACAAAGACATTGAGCGTGTGGTGGAAATGGTGCAAGGTGTCAAAGCAATGGGCTTAGAAACTTGCGTCACCTTAGGTATGTTGACCGATGCACAAACTCAACGTTTAAAAGACGGCGGTTTGGATTATTACAATCATAATCTTGATACCTCGGAAGATTATTATTCCGAAGTTATTACCACGCGTACTTATCAAGACCGTTTAGATACGTTGGCACGGGTGCGTGATGCGGGCATTAATGTTTGTTGTGGTGGTATTGTCGGCATGGGTGAAACGGATATTGATCGCGCCAAATTATTACTAGAACTGGCTAACCTACCGAAACATCCAGAAAGCGTACCTATCAATATGCTGGTACAAGTAGAAGGCACGCCGCTAATGGGAACAGAAGCACTTGATCCGATTATTTTTATTCGTACTGTGGCAGTGGCAAGAATTATGATGCCAGAATCACGCGTGCGTTTATCGGCAGGTCGTACTAATATGAGTGATGAAATGCAGGCGTTATGCTTTTTAGCAGGGGCAAATTCTATTTTTTATGGTGACAAATTATTAACCACTGACAATCCCATGACTAACCAAGATTTAGCCTTGTTTGCTAGATTAGGTGTTCATACGGGTGGTTCTAGTTACGCCGTGTGATATGGAGCAATTAACTAACCATCTAGCAGAGCTGGCACAACAAGGTTTGTATCGCTCTCGACGGATTATCGAATCACCGCAAAGTATTTTGTTACAAATTGATGGTAATAAGTACATCAATTTTTGCAGTAATGATTATTTGGGTTTAGCTAATCATCCCGATGTTATTCAAGCCTTTAAATCAGCGGCAGATACTTACGGAGTCGGTAGCGGCAGTGCGCATTTAATCTGCGGTCATAGTTCGGCGCATCACGCTTTGGAAGAAGAACTCGCGGCGTTTACGGGGCGTGATAGAGCGTTATTATTTTCCACAGGCTATATGGCGAATATGGGCGTGATTGCAACGCTAGTGGGTCGCAGTGATACTGTATTTCAAGACCGTTTAAATCATGCCTCGCTATTAGATGGGGCTTTATTATCAGGCGCACGTTTTAAGCGTTATAGTCATGCCGATACCGCACAGCTCGATGAGTTGATGAGTAATATCCCAGCAAAAAAACTGATTGTCAGCGATGGTGTTTTTAGTATGGATGGTGATTTTGCGCCATTACCCGCTTTGGTTTCCATAGCAAATGCGTGTAAAGCATGGTTGATGGTTGATGATGCGCATGGTTTAGGCGTGTTAGGTCAGCAAGGTGGTGGTGTATTAGAACATTACGCATTAAATCAGAACGATGTGCCTATTTTAATGGGAACATTAGGTAAAAGTTTCGGTACGTTTGGTGCATTCGTTGCAGGTTCTGAAGAATTGATTGAAACACTGATTCAAAAAGCCAGAACTTATATTTATACCACTGCTCTGCCTGCGGCGATTGCCGAAGCCACGCGTGCCAGTTTGAAACACGTTATTGCTGATACTTGGCGTAGAGATAAACTAAACCATTTGATTGAGCGGTTCAAATTAGGTGCGCAGCAATTGAATTTACCTTTAATGCCTTCTGACAGTGCTATTCAGCCACTGATGATTAACGATAGTCAACAAGCGGTCAATATTAGTAATTATTTATTTGAACAAGGGTTTTTAGTCAGTGCCATTCGTCCGCCGACTGTGCCCAAAGGCAGCGCGAGATTGCGCGTGACGCTTTCCGCCTTACATGAAGAGCAGCACATAGACCGCTTGTTGGATGTGTTTGCTAAAATTCACAAAACATGAATATTTTTTATTTGCACTCTGATCCTAGCGTTTGCGCCCAACAACACGTTAATAAACACGTTGTTAAAATGGTGCTGGAATACGCACAACTGCTATCGACTGCACATCGTTTACTGGATGGTGTAGAAACCTTGGGCATTACGGCGGCAGGGCGAACTATTAAACGTTGGCAACTGCCCGATGA
Organism: Methylococcaceae bacterium UBA4132; assembly: GCA_002380945.1. Classification (GTDB taxonomy): domain Bacteria; phylum Pseudomonadota; class Gammaproteobacteria; order Methylococcales; family Methylomonadaceae; genus UBA4132. Next base: position 4,066 of record DFWO01000165.1, read on the forward strand.
ACGTGATGGTTTGTTATATAGTGCTACGCATAACCAACATCCATCGGCGTTATGGACACGCGCTAGTCGAGATAATTATGAGTGGCTGTATCGCTTATTTGTTGCCGTGTGTGCTGAATATACCTTTCGATACGGCAAGGTTCACGCCACTGCAAGACTCATCGCACCGTTACAATCACCGCCTAATCATAGCCAGTCTTATGGCTTTAGCGAACCGACTCCTGCCATGCCCGATAACTATAAAGTCGCAGGGAATGTGATGCAGTCATATCGCAATTATTATCTAGGGTCTAAAAGCCAACTGTTTGCTTGGAAAAATAGACCGATTCCTGATTGGATAGTCTAATGCCTAAACTTTACTCAGAAACCTACGGGACAGGTAAGCCCATTACCTTAGTCCACGGTTGGGCAATGCACAGCGGTATCTGGCGCAGCTTTGCCCAGCAGTTAGCCGAGCATTATCAAGTCACTTGTATAGATTTACCCTCGCATGGTCGTAGTAGGGTGGGCATCGCACACCCTACCGCTCTCCCTGTGCATGAGCGTACCCCATTTACTTTAGAAGCAGTCAGTGACGCGCTAGTGGATGCACTGCCTGCAACACCCAGTTGCTGGTTAGGCTGGTCATTAGGTGCGACTATCGTATTAGACATTGCCCAACGTTATCCTGAACGTGTCAATGCCTTGATATTACTAGCAGGTAATCCGTTGTTTGTCAGTTCAGACGATTGGGCAGGCGTTAAGCCTACGCTATTAAATGCGTTTGCGGATAATTTAACGGCTGATTGCCAAGCTACATTACTGAGGTTTCTAGCCTTACAAGTTAACGGTTTGCCTGATGGTAAAGCCTTGTTAAAAGACCTTAAAGCGGCAGTTATGGAATGTGAAGCCCCTGATAATGACAGCTTGCAAGGTGGCTTGGACATACTCAAACACACTGATTTAAGAGCCACATTAGCACAGCTCAACATTCCCATGTCAGTGATTCTAGGTGATAAAGATACTTTAGTACCTGTCGCCGTTGCTTCACAACTACGGCAATTATCCGCTAATTTGGAGGTAAACATTGTTAACGGGGCAGGGCATGTGCCGTTTTTATCACACCCTCAAGAATTACTCGCACTGATTCGCCGTTTTATGGATACCCGATGCCCTTAGACAAAGCCAAAATTCGCCAATCTTTTTCTGCCGCTTCCGTCACTTATGATGGCGTTGCCGAATTACAAAGAACCGTTGGCTACGCGCTATTGAATACCGTTGATAGTCACATCACAGGGACATTATTAGACATCGGCTGTGGTACAGGTTTTTTAACCGCTGAATTATTACGCTTTAATCCAGAATTGCTGATTGCTTTGGATATTGCTTTACCGATGTTGCACGTCACGCGCGACAGACGGTGGGTAAAAACTACGCCCACTCTGCTGTGCGCTGATGCCGAATATTTACCGCTTATTAATAGTAGCGTTAATCATGTCTTCTCCAATCTTGCCTTGCAATGGTGTAGTAATCTGGTCGCGGTATTCACGGACATAAAACGCCTACTCAAACCTGATGGGCAGTTAATTTTCTCAACCTTTGCCCCGCAAACCTTGCAAGAACTCAAAGCCGCATGGTGTAGTGTTGATGACTACTCACACGTCAACGACTTTTATAACGCTGAACAACTTAAAGACTTTTTACAGCAAGCAGGTTTTACTCATATTAATATCACCAGCACGCTCTACACGCCGCACTATGAATCCGTGTTCGCTCTTATGCGTGAGTTAAAACACATCGGCGCACACAACGTGCGGGCAAAACGTAACAAACACTGCACCACTAAAACCGCCATGCAGCGCATGATTGCCGCTTATGAAACTGCGCACGCTATCAATGGCAACATCCCCGCCAGTTTTGAAGTGTTTATGGTGATAGCAAGCTAATGGAAAAAGCCTACTTCATCACAGGCACCGATACCAATGTCGGCAAAACATGGGCAACATTGGCGTTAATGCACTACGTTAAACAACAAGGAAAAACCGTGATAGGCATGAAACCTGTTGCGGCAGGTTGTGAGTTACAGGATGGGCAATTAAAGAATGATGATGCTTTATTGCTACAAACGCACGCCTCGATGCCTGTGGCTTATGAGTTGATTAATCCTTACGCTTACTTACACCCCGTCTCTCCTCATATTGCAGGCATTCATAATCCCGTCAACGTCGATAGGGTAGGGGACGCATTGCATATTCTACAGAGCTTAACCGACATCGTATTAGTCGAAGGCGTAGGGGGTTGGTACGCACCTATCAATGACCAACAAGCCGTTAGTGACTTAGCGCAAGCCTTAGCCTTGCCCGTCATTATAGTCGTTGCCATCCGTCTAGGCTGTATCAATCACGCCCGCTTAACTTACCAAGCAATCCACGCTTCAGGTTTGCCTTGTGCAGGTTGGCTGGCAAACTGTACCGACCCAGATATGCTCAACCGTGAAGAAAACATCGCCACCATAACAAGGCTATTAGACACGCCATTATTAGGTGTATTACCGTATCAAGAAGCAATGGATGTTGATTTTTTAGCGGGGCAGATAGTCCTAGGTTAACCATAACAGCATTATCGTTGGTAAGTACCGATGAGTTCTTGGTAGTCCAGAATATGCCCCGCCATCGATTTTTCCAAACTCGCTTTATCAGGTTCATTCAGGTCTGGCAGCACAATATCCAGCGCGTACAGTTTATGAAAATAACGATGCCGACCAATTGGTGGACACGGACCACCGTAACCGATTTTTTTCCAATCGTTGCTACCTTGTAATGTGCCTTGTGGTAACTCTAAGGTCTGCACAGCCTCAGCTAGTCCCGAAGCAGACGGCGGAATGTTATACAGCACCCAATGCACCCACGTTCTTTTCGGAGCCGCAGGGTCTGGCGCGTCAGGATCATCCACTATCAACACCAAACTCGCGGTATGTGCGGGTAGATTCGACCATTTCAAAGGCGGCGACACATTGTCACCATCGCAAGTGTAGCGTTTCGGAATGCCACCTTGCGCAGTAAAAGCGGATGATTGCAATAACATGGTCTGTTCTCCTTGTTGATGAGTATCGGCTGCTTTAGTGGTTGGTGATGCCAATAGAGTTAGCATTAATAAACTGTATTGAAACTTTTTGTGCATGGGTGAAGCCTTGGTTGTTTGGATGCTGAAATTGTTGTACTAGCGACAACCACATATTTCGTTTCATTGGATACGGGATTGTAAATAAATGCCTAATAGTACATAGCAATAAATGAAACGAAATTCACAGACATAATAAACCTTTACTTTATTCTCATCTAAGAAATCAGAAAAAACAATGATTCAGAATGGAGTATTAAAAGGTAGAAAATGGGTATTAAAAATATCCCATGCGGCTTTAAATTGAGCTGTAATCTTGTCGAATGACGAACAGAAAAAATGAAGGGTATGGCAAAGACGTTGCAGTGCAACGTCTCTACGGTATGCTAACGTTTAAACAAATCAGCCCAACGCGGTAATAAATGCAGTCCATCGACTGCCCAATAATGCTCGGAACGCGATAACGTATGAGTGCATAAACAGCCTTTACGCCAATCTGCATTAATGCGCCCAACAGGTGTTTCACTAAAACCTTCACTATCGAGTCGGTCAATACGATTTAATATTGTGGCTTTGCCATAGACAGTTGCGCAATCTTGAGTAGGACGATAAAGCACACCGTCTCGATAAAATAAATTACCCGCAGGTCTGGCATTACGCGCATCGGATTTTACAGGATTGTCGCTGTGTGCCGTCCAAGGACCTAACGGCGAATCAGCGTAATACAAGTGCAGTTCATCGTTTAAACAAATGCCATCTGGTTCACCAATGGTTAAAAACAACCACCAACGTCCCTCATGCTCAATGAGTGTCGCATCGGTAAAACATATATCGTTCAATAAAGTTGCCGCTTTAGTCCAGCGGGCGGGAAACTGTTCACATTTCCATAAGGTGACTGCTCTGGATTCACCTGCTTCAGGCAACATATAAAGTTCGCCTTGCCATTCAAAGATGAAAGGATAAGACAGATGATAGTCTTGTGTCAGAATAGTTTGTGCTGCGCCGTGACTACCATCGGCAAATAATTCAACAGCGACTAAATAGCCACGCCATGTAGCAAACGGTAGTACTTCTAACAATATCCAGACGCGTCCGTCTTGTTCGATAGGAAAAGGGTCTGCCCAGAAACTGTCAGCAGGCGGATTTAATAACCATTGATATTGGCTGGGGTCGGGTAGTAAATCGTTACCTTTACCTGCCACGATAAACCATTGTTCACGATAGAACAGTTTATGAATAACTTTACCTCCAATTGCCACAGCTTGTGCAAATAGACCTGCAATCGGTGCAGGTGAAATGACTAACAGTTCGGCATTGTGCGCCACTAATTCGCCTTTACTTAAGTAGCGTGTCACTGCTCGTGCAGGAAACTGCGCCGCTTTTGCTAAAGAACGCGGTACAGCACGCCAAGGCGCGAAGAGTTCATGTTGACCAATACTTTGATATAAACAAATAGTACTGTCATCGGCTAATTTTGCCCATAAACTAACTTCCAAAGCCATAGCAGCGGCTGAGGCATCTTTTGTTGCCGCAATAACGTCACGATCTTGTCCAGCAAAACGAAAAAACCAAAAACCTAAGCGTCCTGTGCCATATTGCTGGTAAATGGTTTCGGAGTAATGACCAAAGTTAAGTACTATATCAACGGGTTTATCATCAAGTGGATCATTAGCAGCAAGAATATCTACACAGGGCATTTGCCGTAAAGCAGAGACCCCCACTTTCGCCCAGTCGGGTAAGGCGATTGCTGTTAAGCGAATTGTTAGCCGCTCACTCGTTTCAAGTTCGTTCATAAATATTCTCTGCTTCCTAGAATCCTAAAGCGTGACGAATGTAATCATGGTAGAAACCTTGCATTGCAACACCTCTACGGATTGTGTATACCAAATTAAAGAACGGGTGCGCTATTTTCGCCTAGCTCATATACAACATGCGCTCGCCCGACTAATAACGGGTCTATCGCGCCAATTCTTGTTAAATCGCGTTGTGTATAGGGCAAACGGTGTAAGACATAGCGCATGGCATTTAAGCGAGCGCGTTTTTTACAATCCGATTTAATGACTGTCCACGGTGCGTCTGCGGTATCGGTGTAAAAAAACATGGCTTCTTTTGCTTTGGTGTAATCTTCCCATTTATCCAAGGAAGCTAAGTCGATAGGGGATAATTTCCATTGTTTTAAAGGATGCGCCTCGCGCTCCTGAAAACGGCGGCGTTGTTCTTTACGACTGACTGAAAACCAGAATTTAATCAAGTGAATGCCGCTACGAACTAGGTTGCGTTCAAACTCAGGCACTTGACGCATGAACTCGTTGTATTCCTCATCGGTACAAAACCCCATGACTCGTTCAACGCCTGCACGGTTATACCAAGAGCGGTCAAACATGACGATTTCACCCGCTGTTGGTAAATGTTCAATATAACGCTGAAAATACCATTGCCCTAGCTCGACACTCGATGGTTTTTCTAATGCGATGACTCGCGCACCACGCGGGTTGAGATGTTCCATCATGCGTTTAATCGTGCCGCCTTTGCCTGCGGCATCACGCCCTTCAAACAAAATAACGACGCGTTGTCCCGATTCTTTGACCCATGATTGCAGTTTTAGTAATTCTACCTGTAACTGGTATTTATTTTTTTCGTAATTTTTCCGTGTCATCAAGTTTTTGTAAGGATAACCACCTTTACGCCAATCGTCTGCCAACACATCGTCAGGATTACTTTTTATTTTTGAGACGACAGGGCGAATTTGTTCTAACAAGGCATGACGCAATTTCGCCGCATCATCGGGTGACGCGCCCGCCAGTACGGCTTCCAGCGTTTGTGCCAATGTTTCAGTATCGCCCGTTTTAACGTTGCTAATAATATCCATGATGGCAGTGGCTTTTGAAGATTCTGCCGCTTCAATGGCTTGATCGACTTCAAATGATTCAATGCCTGTTTTGGTCAATAGAGGCGGAATATCACCTTGATTGGCTTGTCGATGCGCTTTAGGATGGGCTGTAGTAGGTGTTTTAGACTTTCTAGGTGTTACCGTTTTTTGCTCTTCTGTCATTGTATGTTCTCCAAAATTAATTAATCAGTTTAGGTTATTTACATCAAATCAGCTGATATTTTTAGCACGTCGTATGGCAGACTGTTTACTTAGTTTCACAACCTTCATCTTTAAACCAATAAGGCGTTTTCTTTTTCCATTCGCTAGTACCAAAACGGTCTTTCAAAATATCGAACGCGGCTTTAGAGACTTTGCCTGTATCGCAGTTTTGACAGCCGTAACGTGTTGATTTAACCGCTAAGGCTAAGGCTTCGGGTAAGCGTTTTTCTTTAGGGGCAAAGGTTGACCATTCACTGGCTTTGCTCGCTAAAAAGTTAGAGCCGCTGATGGCGAGCTTGGCATTTTCGGTGTTTGCTTGTGCGATTTGTTCTTTGCTTAAAAATGGCGGAGTCGGAGTTGTGTTTTTAGTTGCCTCTTCAGAGGTATTGAGACACCACCAATTATCACGGTAATTATCAATTTCATTAAATGCACTTATACGCCCCAGACCTTGATCGACTAACGGACGCGTGGCAGGATTTTTTAACATCAGCCATACGGCTTCATAGGTTTTAGCTTTGCCATCTTTAGCTTTACTATAACTTGCTATCAGGCTTTTTAATTCAGGAATCAGTTTTGCCAGTTCGGGTGCGAGTTCACGGGCAGATACTTCATCATCCAATAACACAGCGCGTACCCATGCCGATAACGCCACGCGGCTACGCAAATAATCAGGTAAATCAGGATGGACGGCGATTTGTTTTAACAGCGATAATGGCATAGAGGTATTCATAATGCGCGTGGCATCGTCATCAAACATCGTGCGTTTAGCCCATACGCGTTCGTTTTTGTTGTAATCTTCTTCGCCAGCTTTTGGCATCACGTTGACATCAACTAACTGCGTTTCCATTTGATCATAAGCAAATGTCACGGCATGACGTTGAGAGAATTTAACAAATTCCGCTAAATCTTGGGCTAATAAGAGCCGTTCAGATAACAGTTGATTGTGAGCGGAGATATTCATTGCTACACTCGAATCACCCAATATAGCATCCAGTGTTTTTCTGGCTTCCTCGGTTTGCCCTAGCGCGGTTTGTAAACGCACCGCATGATAATTAGCCGTTAAAAAAGCAGGGGATGATTTATCAATGCTTTTACTGGCTTCAATCAGTTTGGCAATGTCGGGGCTATCGGCACTAGCTTTCATTAAACTTACCACTAGCCACGCTGTTTTTTTATTGGCTTGCCATTTTTCTAGCGCGTGCGTAAATGCGTCTTTGCCTTCCGCTTGTACAGTAAAAATCCAGTCAGTTAATTCATTCGCTTGGCGAAATTTGGCATCCAATCCTTTGTCCGCATCACTGGGATATTCAATCGCTTTATCAAGTAAACGGCGGTAATCCGTGACATTCTGAAACAGCGTAGCATTTTCCGTTTTGTCGGCTAATTTTTTCGCTAATTCAGTGTGCAGCGTTTCAGGATGCAGACGAAAGTTAATAAGATTTAACAGTTGTTGTGCCGCACTGTGAACGCTGGCTAAACTTTTATCCGCTAACACGCTATTGAGTTGATTTTCTGCTTGTTGGTAATAGGTAAGCAGCTTGTCATGCTGAGCTTCATCTTCAGAAATTGCGCTGGCTTGACGAATAAACACTCTCGCTAATAAATAAGCCGATAAGTCTCGCCAAGGTGATGCAGTATTTTTAGCGATTTGTGCAAATCCCGTTTTGGCTTCGTCATATTGAGTCGCATAAAAATGCGCGGCGGCAATTTGATACTCACGGTCGGCTTTTAGCCAATCAGGCGCGTCATTTGCGACTGGACTAGGCATCTCTTTAACGTCTGAACAATTCGCAAACACTTGATCTTGACCGCGTAACCAATCTTTCATATTCGCATCATCGGCTTTGGTTTTTTCAAGCCGTGCATCTAAGGTTTTAGTGGCATTATCAAACGCGCCTGCGGTGCAATTAGCAAAAGAACTGTAGCTTTCAGGATTAGTTCTATCAGTATAAATTTTCGGTTCAGCGTCGCCTGTGACTATTTTTTTACGCGCCGCTATCCAGTTATTAATCGCCGTGTCTTTAGTGGCTTCGTTGGTGTCAGTATTTTCATATTCAGCTTGCCAATTTTTAATCAAATCGTGCTGTTCTGATTCTGAAAAGGGCAGATTATTAAACTCTCGATAAGCGACTAATAACGCAGAACGGTTAAAAGTGGGGTGAATGATGCCAACTTTACCATTGGCAAAATCAGCAAACTGTTCAGGGCGAACATCCATTGAAAATATAGGTAACACAAAACTAGGACCACACGCTAACGCAGGCGGTGGACTGAGAGCGAATAAAGCGCAGGTTAAAGCAGAAACAGACAAGGCACGATAAATTTTTTTCATGATGACAGCTCACAATGGCTAGAATAATGGCGAATGGTGCTTTTTAAAATTTTCTGCCTGTTCAAAAATTTCTTTAAACACTTCATCCTGCGTAACAGGCGGATAGCCATAGTCAGCTAGGGTTAAAATTAAATCAACTTTTAATTCTGCTTTTATATCATCTCTTTGTGACCAATCTGTATATTTGGCTTTATCATCAACAATAACTTTAACAGCACGCGCTAAAGTGATTAATTTATCTTCTGGATAGTCAAAATTATATTTCTGAGCAATAGTTTTTAAAATATCGTAAAAAGCTTTTTCTTCAAAATCAATGCCTAAATCAGCAAAAGAATTACGTTCTTTTTGTAGCTCTTTAAATAAATTGGCAAATTGTTCTGCTACGTCATTTAATACGTCATTAGCAAAAGCAATATCATCTTTTCTTTCGTTATAAAGCTCAATTAATTTCTTAAGTTTATTTGAAAAATCAACGCCCTTAATTTTATTAGTCTTTTTAAATTCAGCAATGGCTTTTGCTAATAATTTCTGTAACAGTTTTATTTTGGTATTTGGCAATTTAATTTTGTCAATTTTAGCCATGTAATCATCGCTGAAAATATCGGTATTCGGGTCGTTTTTGTCCAGCTTAAATATTTCCTCTATCCCTTCACTTATCAAGGCTTCCTCAATCATTTTCCTGACTGCCTCATTCATCTGTGAAGCGTCTGGAGCATCACCTTTGGTTAGCTTATGAATAATGGCGCGTATCGCTAGGTAATAATGAATGGTGTCACGTTCTTCTTGGCTGATTGCCTCGCTAGAGCAACACAAACTATAAGCAGACCGCAATTTTCTTGCTATACCCATAAATCGCTTTTCTGTGTCCTTCGTGAGTTGTATATGCTCGGTGGCTCGGTTTAAACAGTCCAGTTGCTGTAAAGAACTGCCTTTGAAATACGGCGAATTATCGAATTTATGAAACAACTTGGCTAATAAATCCAACTGGTCTTTGACTATAATCACCGCCTTTTCGGTGTCTTCAAAATCATCCTCAGCCACTTTGCTATATTTTGCCAGTGCGTTATTCATATTGCTTTTAATGCCAATATAATCCACCACTAGCCCGATTTCTTTGCCTTCGTAAACACGATTTACCCGTGAAATGGTTTGAATCAAAGAATGCTGTTGAATGGGCTTGTCAATGTAGATGGTATCAAGGAATGGAACATCAAAACCCGTGAGCCACATATCCACCACGATAGCGATTTTAAAATTGGATTTTTCACTTTTAAATTGCCTATCCAATTCTTTACGGTCGTCTTTTGTACCTAGCAAGTCATATAAGGTTTTTTCATCATCTTTGTTTCGAGTCATCACCATTTTAATTTTTTCAATCGGCTTAACTTCTTTTTTCTCCTTTTCGGTTAAATTTTCGCCTTCGTGTACTTCTGCCCACTCTGGGCGTAAAGCAATAATTTCTTTGTATAGGCTATAAGCAATCGGACGGCTGGAACAAACAAATATCACTTTGCCTTTTACGGTTGCGCCCTCTTCAAGCCTTTTTTCATAATGAGCGACAAAATCCTCTGCTACTAATTTTAACCGCTTCGGATCGCCTAAAATTACTTCAAGCTGGGTGGTAGCTTTTTTGCTTTCTTCAATTTGGTATTCGTTCGTGCCGTCTTCGGCGCATTTTTGCTAATAGGCTTCAATTTCTTTCAGCTTGCTATCGTTCAACAAAACTTTCGCCGCTCTGCCTTCATAAACGATTCTAACCGTGATTTCATCGTGCACCGATTCCTTCATGGTGTAAGCATCCACCACGCCACCAAACACCTCAAGCGTTGCATCAATCGGCGTACCCGTAAAACCAACATAAGTGGCATTCGGTAAAGAATCATGCAAGTATTTTGCAAAACCGTATTTTCGCTCTACGCCTTCATCCGTGATTTTCACTTTCTGGTCAAGATTGATTTGTGAGCGGTGGGCTTCGTCTGAAATACAAATAACATTTGCGCGGTCGGTCAATAAGTCGGTGGCTTCGGTAAACTTATGGATAGTGCTTAAAAATACCCCGCCACTGTTTCGATTTTGCAAGCGTGTTTTTAAATCGTCTCGGCTTTCTACACTGATAATTTCATCATCGCCAATAAAGCCTTTGGCGTTGGTAAATTGCCCTGCAAGTTGGTCGTCTAAATCCGTTCTATCGGTAATTAAAACAATGGTCGGGCTTTGAAAGTGTACTGACCGCATTAGCATTCGGGTCAAGTAAAGCATCGTGAAACTTTTCCCGCACCCTGTCGCCCCAAAATAAGTGCCACCTTTACCGCTTCCGTGCGGTTTCATGTTCTGCTTAATGCTCTCAAATAGCTTGTTGGTTGCGTAATACTGCGGATAGCGCGGGACTATTTTCTCTTCTTTAGTGGAAGTATCGGGAAAATAGATAAAGTGGCGAATAACATCGAGTAAACGGGCTTGATTAAATAAGCCCTTTACCATCGTAAACAGCGAATTAACGCCGTTTTTTTCTAGGGCTTCGTTGCCTTCGATTTTGCGCCATGCGTAAAAAAAATCATAAGGGGCGAATAGTGAGCCTGATTTATTGTTCACACCATCGCTGATAATGCAAAGGGCGTTGTATTTGAATAGTTCGGGAATATCACGGCGGTAGCGTACTGTAAGCTGTGTATAAGCATCTTTGATGGTAGTGTTTTCTTTGATGGCACTTTTAAACTCCAGAACCACCAAAGGCAAGCCATTGATATAAATAATTCCGTCGGGGATACGCTTCTCATAGCCCTGTATTTCAAGCTGATTAACGATTTTAAACAGGTTGTTGTCTGGGGTTTCAAAGTCCAATAACTGAATGAATAAATCCTTTTTATTGCGGTCTTCGCGTTTTATCACAAAACCATCTGCTATTTTTTTGATAATAGCTTTGTTGCTGTCGTATAAAGCGGATGCGGGTAATATTTCCAGTTCTCGGCTAATGTTGGCTATTTCATTGAGTGTAATATCTTCATCGGCATAGCGGTTCAGCAAAAAAGTTTTTAGATCATCACGCAGAAGCACCTCACTGATTTCTTTGTGAAGCTGTGTGCCGTTTAAGTGCTGATAATTTTCAGCTTGAAATAACTCAATAACTGCGTTTTCTAGGGCTTCTTCGGTGAATTTCATAAATTAATTTGTCATTGTTGTAGGGGCGAACCTATGTGTTCGCCCTGTTTTCATCACAACCGCATAGAGCAGACACACAGGTCTGCCCCTACATATAAATATTCTGGTAAAGTTTATCTTCCTGCCATTTCGCAGGATTATTAATAATATAATTGGCAATAGTATTATGCGATTCTTCATTACGAATAATATGTTCATAATAATTACGCTGCCACAATTTGCCGTTAAAGCGTTGCCAATTTAATTGTTTAACCCCACGAATATATTCGTTGGTGGTCATAGTTTTAAACCATTGCACAACGGTATGTAGGGGCGAACCTGTGTGTTCGCCCTCTATGTGTTCGCCCGTTTGTTTGGAGCAGACACGCAGGTAACGCATTCCATTATTGATAATAATGGCGTGAAAATGATTGGGCATAACAATATATTCACCTAATTCAATATCTGGAAATTTATTGGGTAATTCTAAATACCATTGGGCAATCATTTTCCCTGCATCATTTAAAATCATTTCGGGTTGATAAGGGCAGACACATAGTTCAGGGCAGACACATAGGTCTGCCCCTACGGGGGATTCGGTTATTTTTCCAAATAGACATAATCTATCTTGCACCGCAATGGTAATAAAATATAAACCAGCCTGTGAATAATCATAACCTTTTAGGCGGATGCTTTTGCGGTGATGAATTTTTGGATTATATGTCATGGTGTTATATTTTTTGTATATGTTAATTATGTTAATCCCGTAGGGGCGAACCTATGTGTTCGCCCTTTTGGGTAAACACACAATTCGGCATACCCATAAAAGAGCAATCAAAAGGGCAACCATAAAAGAGCAGACACATAGGTCTGCCCCCACGGTAATACACGAAATGATGTTGATGTTAATGGTAGGGGCAGACCTGTGTGTCTGCCCTATTTGTTCCATGAATTTCATGGTTTAGTTTGTTATTGTTGCGAGTTTTGATAATAAAAGATTTTTAATTCTTTCAAGTAAATACAATTCTTTTCTTATTGAATCAGTATTTTTAAATAATACAATAGCCAATTTTTCAAACTTTAAAATTATATCGTTTTCAGGAATGTATATTTTAATTTCATTTAAAATATTTTGTGTAATAAGTGGCTGACCAGTTCCTTCACTCATTTCATTTAAGTTTAAATTTTTTAATATATAAAAACAAAACATATTAAAATTTTTTTTAGATTTAGCAGAAATTGCATTATCACTTACCCAAAACTTTTCTAATATTCTATATAAACTTCCACAATATGCCCCTACACGCCCTATTGCAATGGAATTTTCCTCGTTAGACTCGCCTATGTACTCAATAATTCCATTTCCACCATAAACAGGGATATTACCTTTTGAATTTGGTTTCGTTTTTCCATTTTTAAAGCTTATTATTTCTTGAAGTTTTCCAATGCTCCATCCTTTTGGAATATCGCCTAATTCACTTTCTATCATTACACCGCCGTTTGATTTATACGGCTTGCCATTTTCATCAGGAAACTCAAAATCCACAAACCACTGTTTATAAATCGCCTGTGCGGTTTCTTCTAGCTTTTCAATCAAGCGGTTATTCAGATTTATTCTATCGACAATCACATGATATTCTTTGACAATTTCCCTTTGTTTCTCGATAGATGGCACGGGTAGCGTGGTGTCACAAAGTTCGTCCCAATCAAAACCGCCACGAATAGCACTATCGCATTTAAAAACCGCATATCTATCAAATTCAGGTCTGCGAAACCACATCATTAAATATTCTGGCAATAATTAATTTGTATTCTTAACTTCAAAAACCGAATAAGCAGGTGATACTAAAATAGGCTCATCATCGGTTTTTAAAACAACTGGCAATTTATACACTCGAATAACAGACATAAAATCACAAGCAAACTGCCATTTGCTCATTACTTTATAAACAGACATATCCGTGCCAACAATATTTGAAGTAGATTCTCTAAATTCTTTAGTCATGCTTAGACCTAACAATTTATCTACTTTCAAATCAGTATTTCTATTTTCAATCTTATGAATATAATCGCCTAACCGTTTATAATGTGATTTCATAATTCAATTCTTTAAAAACAGTGAGTAAATCCATTTTTGATTGTTCTTCGGCTTTCAATAATTCGGTAAACTCTTGTTGCAAAACCGCCATTTTTTCATCAAAGTCGATATTTTCATCTCGATTCACAAATTCAATATATTTGCTCGGCACTAAAGAAAAATCTTTTTTCTCCACTTCTTCAAAAGTCGCACTGTAACAAAATTCGGCAATATCCTGATAAGTGTTTTCGTGGTTGCTTTGTTGCCAATAATGATAAGTTTCGCTGATTTTCTGAATATCACCCTCAGAAAACTGCATATACTTCTTTTCAAACGGTATGCCCATTTGCCTTAAATCCATAAACAAGATTTCTTTTTCACGGTTTCGATATTTTTTTAACTTGCCGTTTAATTCAAGGGTTCGGGCTTTTTTGTTTTTATTTAAAATCCACAAAGTCACGCTTATATCAGTGGTATAAAATAAATTTCTAGGCAATACCAAAATCGCCTCGACTACATCATTTTCAATCAATTTTCTACGGATTTTATATTCATCGCCACCACCACTTAATGCCCCGTTTGCCAATAAAAAGCCCGCTACGCCATTTTCAGACAGTTTGGAAACGATATTCAAAATCCACGCATAATTGGCGTTGCCTGTTGGCGGTACTTCGTACCCGTCCCAACGTGGGTCGTCTTTCAGCTCATTTTCCGCTCGCCACTGCTTTTGATTAAAAGGTGGATTTGCCATAATAAAATCGGCTTTCAGGTCTTTGTGCTGGTCTTTGAAAAAAGTGTTTTCCGCCATATCGCCCAAATTGGCTGAAATTCCCCGTATCGCCAGATTCATTTTCGCCAGTTTGTAAGTAGTGGCGGTGTATTCCTGCCCGTAGATAGAAATATCTTTAGTGTTGCCATGATGCGCTGATATGAATTTGACCGATTGCACAAACATACCGCCCGAACCACAAGCAGGGTCGTAAATTTTGCCTTTATACGGCTCTAACATTTCTGCAATCAGATTGACGATGCTTTTAGGCGTGTAAAATTCGCCTTTGCCCTTACCTTCGGCTAACGCAAATTTGCTTAAAAAGTATTCATAGACTCTGCCGACAATATCCTGCTGTTTGTCCTGCAAGGTGTTGATGTTGTTGATGGTATCTAGTAATGAAGCGAGTTTGCTTATATCCAGATTCAGGCGGGAATAATAATTATCAGGCAACGCGCCTTTTAATGCGGGGTTGTTCTTCTCAACGGTAAATAATGCCGTGTCTATTTTCAGGGCAATATCTTCTTGTTTGGCGTGGTCTATCAAATAGCTCCAGCGTGATATTTCAGGCAAATAGAAAACATTTTTTGCGGTGTAAAACTCCACCATATCCGTATATTTTTCTTTGCCTTCGGCAATCAATTCTTGCCTCCGCTCTTCAAATTTATCACTGGCAAACTTTAAAAAGATAAGCCCTAACACAACATGCTTATATTCGGATGATTCCACAGAACCGCGTAATTTATTGGCTGAATCCCATAGGGTTTCTTCAATGCTGATTTGCTTTTTGGGTTTGGGTACTCGTGCCATGTTTTCCTTTGTTAAATCGGTCTAAGTGTTGCACTCATGTTACCAAAGAACCTAGACGTTCATCGGCAAAATATAAAGTTGCAGGACATAATCCGTTATAATTCCTTATTTTTATTCATTGATACACAACACCATGTCCGAATCGCTTTCAGAATTACAACGCCGCCGCACTTTTGCAATCATCTCTCACCCTGACGCGGGTAAAACCACCATCACCGAAAAACTGTTATTGTTTGGCGGTGCAATTCAATTAGCAGGTTCTGTCAAAGGACGCAAAGCCGCGCGTCATGCCACCTCTGACTGGATGGAAATGGAAAAAGAGCGCGGTATTTCGGTGACTACCTCTGTGATGCAGTTTGAACATAAAGGCTGCGTATTAAATCTGCTTGATACACCCGGTCATGAAGACTTTTCCGAAGATACTTACCGCACCTTGACCGCTGTTGATTCAGCGTTAATGGTGATAGACGTTGCCAAAGGTGTTGAAGAACGTACCATTAATTTAATGGAAGTGTGCCGCTTGCGTGATACGCCGATTCTCACCTTTATCAACAAATTAGACCGCGAAGGACGCGAGCCGATTGAATTATTAGATGAAGTGGAAAGCGTATTAAAAATTAATTGTGCGCCGATGACGTGGCCTATCGGTATGGGTAAACGCTTTAAAGGTGTTTATCATCTATATAAAGATGAAATTCATTTATTCAGCGCACAACATGGCGGCAAAATCGCTGAAGCTACGGTCATTAAAGGTTTGGGTAATCCACAGCTCGACACCTTGCTAGGTTATCAAGCCGAAGAATTGCGTGATGAAATTGATTTAGTCAAAGGCGCGAGTCATGAGTTTGATTTGCAGGATTATTTAGCGGGTGAATTAACGCCTGTCTTTTTTGGTTCAGCGATTAATAACTTTGGTATTTTAGAATTACTTGATGCCTTTGCTGAATACGCACCCGCACCCAGACCACGCGAAGCAGAACAACGCACCGTGTCACCCGAAGAAGAGAAATTTTCAGGTTTTGTATTTAAAGTGCAAGCCAATATGGACCCTGCTCACCGTGACCGTGTGGCATTTTTGCGTGTGTGTTCAGGTAAGTTTGATAAAGGCATGAAAATTTACCATGTCCGTTTAGGTAAACAGGTTCAAGTATCCAATGCGATTACTTTTCAAGCTGACACCCGCAACGCGGTAGAAGAAGCTTACGCAGGCGATATTATCGGCTTGCATAATCACGGCACGATTCAAGTCGGTGACACGTTCACGCAAGGCGAAACATTAAAATACGGCGGCATTCCGTATTTCGCGCCTGAACTATTCCGTCGCGTGATTTTAAAAGACCCATTAAGAGCCAAAGCTCTGCAAAAAGGTTTGGTACAGCTTACCGAAGAAGGTGCGACACAGTTATTTCGCCCCTTAAAAAATAACGACCTAATTTTGGGCGCAGTCGGTGTGCTACAGTTTGATGTCACCGCGTTTCGGCTGAAAGGTGAATACAATGTGGAGTGTGTTTATGATGCCATCGGTATTTCTACCGTGCGCTGGGTCAGTTCCGATAAGCCTGCAAAACTAGAAGAATTTAGACGCAAAGCTTTTGATAATCTTGCAGAAGACGGCGGCGGTTATTTAGTTTATTTGGCGACTAGCCGTGTGAATTTACAACTTACCGAAGAACGTTGGTCAGATATTAAATTCAGTGCTACGCGGGAATTATAAGTTAGCTGCTTTAACTAATTCCGCCACTAAATAACCTGTGATGTATCAACACTTATCAGGACAAAAAGTTAAGCGGTTTTTAGCTGCATTTCTTAATTG
>DFWO01000164.1 GCA_002380945.1 Methylococcaceae bacterium UBA4132
AATCACTCAGTGTGTTGGACTACCTTTTTTAGATATACCACTCTTGTGGAATTTCATCGGCTTTAAAAGGTGGTACTTGAATGGTGCGTTCTGAACCATTTTGTTGGGTGATAGTAATATCCACTTGCTCGGCATCACGTCCTTGACCAAAACGGGCAACAATTCGCGCCGCTAGATATATGTCTTCGGCACTCAATTCACCATCTATTAATACCAAAGGACCTGCATGACTTTCGCAGTGCATACTGACGAATTGTTTTTTGTAGCCTTGTAAAAAGCGTCCTTCGCCTTCTTCACGCGCGACAATCAATTTGAAGTGTGGGGCTGGGCGGATGTGTCTGCCGACTTTTAATAGCATGACATCATCGAGTTCGTAGTCTTTGTGTCCGTGCGCTTGCCATAAATCGACTAATTTGGCGGAATAATTTTTGTCGGTCAGAAAGCAACAGCCGCCCGCAGGTTGGGCATAATCATCAAACCCCCATTGTTTAGCCATTGTCATTTGTGGCTTGCGCGAACGCCCTGTGATGTCATGGAGTTTTTCTCTGTCCACCCAGCCTTCGCGCTCTGGTAGTGTAGCAGGTAGGTTTTTTGCACATAATGGACGCAGTAACAAATCATCTGCACCTGATTGTTTGGCAACTATCGGCATAGTCGATTTACGTTGTGACATCGGACGTTGACCGATGACTTCGCCCGTGATGATGAAGTCAAAATCGTTTTCGACTATCCATTGTTTGGCTTTGTTGACCATGAAGATTTTGCAATCTAAACAGGGGTTAAGATGCTGACCGTAACCGTGTTTTGGATTTATCAGCACGTTTTTGTATTCTTCGATGACATCGACGATGTGCAGTTTGATACCCAGTTGTTCAGCAACCCATAAGGAGTTATTACGCTTCACTTTGGCTTTATCTTTGGCGCGAATGGCATGGGTGTGTCCTTCAACACAAAACCCTGTGAAGAAGTTGATGCCTTCAACGTGGACACCTTGTTCGAGGATGGTTTTAGCCGCTAACATGGAATCTAATCCACCTGAAATTAACGCGACTGCTTTTCTTGGCTTGCTCATGATGATTTTGGGATCAAAAAAATGTGAGCATTATAGCGGAGTATGTAAAAAAGACCTGACAGGTTTTATAAACCTGTCAGGTCTTTTTTAAGTCAACAGATTTTATACAAACCATCCAATACCAACGCATTAGGGCTAACAATACCGATGATTTTGCCATTTTCAACCACAGGGACTCTGACTAAACTATAAGTGGCAAATAGGCGCGAACAATAGCGAATATCCATTTCAGGACGCACTTGAATTAAAGGGCAAGTCATAATCTCATAGACATTGACGCGATCGGGAGCGCGATCTTTTGCCAATACTTGCCGCGCTATATCGCCTGAAGTAATCATGCCGTACTCACCATCTTCATGACGCTTATTGACAATCAACACCGATGTACCTGCGGTTTTCATCGTTTTCAACGCATCACTGATAGTTGCTGACGCATCTATGCTGGAAAAACTGGCTTTCATTACATCTTTAACTCGAATAATTTTTGCTTCACTCATAGCTCATCTACCAACTCTTGGGTTAATTGTTCTACTTGATTCATAACACCGATAGCATCTTCCACGTCGATTTTAAAAGCGATGCCTGTGCCTGCTTTACTATCAAACTCACCTGCTTTGGCGATTTTTTCTAAAATATAGCGACTTAAATGTTCTTCTACTAAAAACATTAACACGTCTCTGGGCGTATCCAGTGTTAAGCCAAAAAAGGTTTTTGATTGTTTCATGCCTTCACCACGCGCGTGATTAATCACCGTTGCACCTTTTGCACCGCTTTTACGCGCCGTATCCAGTACCAAATCGGTTTTATCATCTTCGACAAAGGCAATAATTAATTTAAAGTGCATAACTGACTCAAGATTTAGATGAAAGACTACGTTTACTACGCCATGCGGCAAGTTGTGCGTAACCCAACACGGTGATAATGGGAAATAAACTGGCAAAGGCAATTAAGCCAAAACCGTCTATTAATGGATTGCGATCTGGCACGGCTTGTGCCAAGCCCAAACCTAAGGCGGTGACTAATGGCACAGTGACGGTTGAAGTTGTCACGCCACCTGAATCATACGCCAAACCAATAATAAATTTAGGTGCGAATGCAGTTTGTATCAGCACCAGTACATAGCCAATGACGATAAAAACATACAATTCGATACCTGTCACGATACGAAACGTCCCCAGTGCAATACCAAATGCTACACCTATAGACACCGCAATACGCAAACCCCACGCTTGAATGGTGCCGCCTGAAATTTGTTCGGCTTTTATCGCCACTGCCAATAAAGATGGTTCGGCTAAGGTGGTGGCAAAGCCAATGCTGGCAGCAAATACATACACCCAGAAATACGTTTGCCATGTCAGTATGTATTCATGTGGATTAACGCCAAGAAATTCTGAACTGGTTAATTGCTTTGCCATTAATTTTCCCAGTGGAAACAATGCCATGTCCAAACCTTCAAGGAAAAAAGCAATACCAAGTAATACATAGATAAAACCAATCAAGGTTTTTTTAGGGTTGGCTAAAGGCTTACGAATTACCAATAATTGAAAACCGATGATAATTACCGCAATCGGTAACACATCGCGGCAGGTTGCTAATAAGGCAAACGAAAAATGGATTAACCACTCAATCACATCATTACTCCATAAACCATCACAAAAACCATCGGCGTTAATGAGGCAAACGCGATTAAACCAAAACCGTCTACCATTGGGTTACGTCCCTTAATTGCGGTTGCCAATCCTACGCCCAAAGCAGTAACTAACGGAACAGTAATGGTAGACGTAGTGACACCGCCCGAATCATAAGCAATGCCAATGATTTCAGCAGGGGCAAACGGAGTCATCAGTACGACACCACAATAGCCGCCAATAATCAAATAATACAACGGCCAACCACGGATGATTCTTAACACACCGACTAAAATCGCAAAGCCTACTGACAAGGCAACGGTAATGCGTAAGCCTAAGGCATAACTAGATTTTGCCTCGCTACTGTGAGCAATGATATTACCTTTACTAGCAATGTCTGCTGCTTCTGAGGCAATCGCAATGAGCGCAGGTTCAGCGACTGTGGTACCAAAACCCAAACAAAAAGCGAAGATCAATAGCCAGAACAAACTACCCTTACGCGCAAACGCATAAGCCATTGCTTCACCAACAGGAAAAAGACTTTGTTCCAGACCCTGAATAAACAACGCTAACCCTAACACCACAAACAACGTTCCCATAATTAAGCTGGCAACGTCTGCAATAGGTTGTTTAATAATCAGAACCTGAAACACTAATACAACAGCAAGAATCGGCACGAGGTCGAGAAAACTATTATACAGTTGTTTAATAAAATGGTTCTTTAGCATATAAACAGCCCAACTCCTTGAAGACAGTTTGATTGTATAGCAAAGTTCAGAGGGTATCTATTGTGTTAAAAAAAACTGATAAATTCCGACTTCAACGGGGCATTGATAGTTTTGATGAGACTGAGCTTTTTGAGGACTAGTTTGTCCAAGATGGCTAGATGCTAGGCTTCATGTTCTTTTTTAGCGTGTTAATTAATTTGACATCCTGAGTTTATATGGTACCAATCATTTACGCTAAAGAAGTAAAGAGTATAACCATCCAGCCGCGCCACACCCTGTAATCACGGGAATAATACCGACTTTATAACGGAACAATGCCAGTAAAGCCATCGTCGTAATCAACGCGGCAACGGCATCAAAAGCACCCGAAAACCCCTGTGGCCAAAAAATATGCCACGCAAAAAACACTGCCAAGTTAACAATCACACCTACCACGGCGGCAGTAATCGCTGATAACGGCGCGGTGAATTTTAAATTGCCATGTGTTGATTCTATGAGTGGTGCGCCCGCTAAGATAAACAAAAAGCTGGGCAAAAAAGTGAAATAAGTCACTAGCACCGCTGCAACCACCCCAGCCATTAATGAGGTATCAGTACCTAGCGGCAACGCGTTCCAACCCCCTAGAAAACCGACAAACGTGACAATCATAATTAAAGGACCAGGTGTGGTTTCACCCAACGCGAGACCATCCATCATTTGTGTGGCACTGAGCCAATGATAATGTTCCACCGCGCCTTGATAAACATAAGGTAATACCGCATACGCACCGCCAAAAGTCAGTAATGCGGCTTTGGTAAAAAACCAGCCCATTTGTGTTAACGCACTGTGCCAGCCATATTGAGTGATTAGAAAACCCATAACACCACCCCATAACAACAAGCCAACGACGATAATAATTAACAAACGCGACCAACGAAAACGCGCATGATCTGGAATCGGTGTGTCATCATCAATAATCGCTTTGCCTGCACTGTGTTTTACCGCACCATGTCCTCCACCCACTGCAAAATACTGAGGTAAAAATTGTCCACCTAGCGTACCGAGTACAGCGGCAATCAAAACAATCAACGGAAAAGGTGCGTTCAGTATAAAAATTGCCCCAAAAGCCAATGCCGCTAATGTCCATAACACGGCATTTTTCAACGCTCTTAAGCCAATCCGATAAGCGGCAAATAACACAATGGCAGTAACAGCAGGTTTGATGCCGTACAGCACAGCGGACAATGCTGGCAATTGCCCAAAACGTAAATACACCCAACTTAACAAAATCAACAGCAACAACGAGGGCAGAATAAATAGCAGTCCAGCCATAATGCCGCCGCCCGTACGGTGCATTAACCAACCTAGATAAGTTGCTAATTGTTGTGCTTCAGGGCCTGGTAATAACATACAGTAATTGAGGGCGTGTAAAAATCGCCGCTCAGAAATCCATCGTCGCTGTTCGACTAGTTCTTGGTGCATGATAGCGATTTGTCCCGCAGGACCGCCGAAGCTAACAAAGCCCAGTTTTAACCAAAATAAAAATGCTTGTATGAAAGTAACTGAGGGTGGTGGTTGGTTATTTTCAGTAGTCATAATGTCGGATTTTCCATTGGTCTTATACTTGATTTAAGTATGCGTCCCCATACTACCTTGACCATGACTCAGATTAGAGATGCCATTCATCATTTTTATTTTATCGTACACGCCTTGGGTGGGAGCGAGCCAAACGATACCAGGTCCTGTAAAGGTTTGTAATAAACCTTCACCACTGGTAACGGATTGAAATAAACTTTTGCCTGATTTTTCAGCGTGAAAACTGACACTGGCGGTTCTAACAAAAGCAAAATTACCATCAACCGATAATTTTTCACCAGCCGCTAACTCATACATGAGCAATTCAGAGGTAGGGACAGGCGAATTAAGCACTACAATACCTGAACCTTTCACTTGGGTTTGAAAAAAACCTTCACCGCCAAATAAAGCACTGGAGACATTTTGCTGCATTTTCGCACTGACTTCTAACTGGCTAGATGCACAATAAAATGCACCTTTATCAAAAATGAGCGCGTCATTATCAATATTAAATAGTAAAAAATGCCCAAAGGTTGGCTCTAAATAGATTTCACCCGTGCCTTTAATACGCGATTGAAATAAGGTTTCACCCGTCATAAATTTACGCATTAAACCTTTGGCAATTCCACCTTGCATATTTGATTCCAGCTGCAAACTACCGCGCATAAAATACAAGGCACCTGGCTCGATGAGTAGCTCGCTTTTATCCAATTTGATACGAATCATTTTTAAATGAATATCGGCTTGATTAGCAAAAAAAACTTTTTCTGCCACATTCAAATCGTCAGAGCCTTTTAGGGTTTTGTACTGCACCACTTCAACGGTTGTACCTAAGGTTTTTTCAGTTTCTATAACATCAAAAGGATCATCATTACTCATACTCGCCACCTCTTTTATACGTTTGCGCCTTTACAGGCAGAATGTCTAGCCCCGAATTGAGGATAGCAATAATAGAATTGTGTTGCTAGTCATGTGTGCCTTTCAATGACAATAAACTAGCAATCTCGTTGTTGTCTCTTTGAGGGTCAACAACGGTATCGAGAATAAAGACTTGCGCATTAGGGACACCACTTTGTTGTACTAAATAGCGAGCAATGGCTTGCGCTCGTTGTGCGGCTAGTTTTTTAAGTCGTGATTGTTCACCTTTCAGTGTAACACTTAATTGTTGTTTAGCGACTTCATAGAAATCACCCGACTTAGCATCAATGAGTTCAGGTTTACCAAACAATGATTTTTTTGCTAGTTGGGGGAATTTTTCAATGAATAAGTCCGCCAACAGGCGTTTGTAATCGTCAGTCGATAGCTCAACATATTCAGGCAATATTTTTTTATCGCTGTGTTTATTAATTTCCTCCGCCCGTATTTTTTTAAGTAAATCATATAAAGCGGTTTCACGCATTGCAGGCCAATCTTGGTTTTGAAACGCAGTGCCTTTGATGTCCAAGGTTAAAATGGGGCGTTGTTTCAATACATTGGCTAAGACAGTCAGTTTTTCATATTGGGTTTTATTCAATACCGCATTGCCCGCGCTAAAGTTGATGCTACTTAGGTCTTGGTTTTCATCGCTATCAGCAAGTGAGGCGATAGCGCGAAACGGTGAACTAATCACTTTGCTAAGGGCGTTTGCTAAGGCATCAGACACGATGGCTCCAATATCAAATTGTGGATCATTCAAACTACCCGTAATCGGAACATCCATTTTTATTTTACCGTCAGCATCTTTAAGTAATGCCACTGCCAGTTCCAGTGGTAAGGAGACGGCATGAGGATTATCAATTTTTTCACCGAGTTCAAATTGATCTATCAAAATGTTATTGCTAGCTGTGAGTTCATCGTTGACGACTTTATATTTTAGCCCCAGTGACATTTTGCCTTTTTCAACTTTATAACCTGCAAATTCCACCATGTACGGCGACATTAATGGCATGGGCATTTCTTTGAAATTCAAACTTAAGTCGTAATTACCAAGGTAAGGGCTGATATGCCCATCAATATCAACGGGGGCTAAATCGTAGGCATTGCCTTTTAACGAGATTTTAATGGTTGATTTTTGTTCGGAGGAAATATCACTCGCACCGCCATCTAAACTTTTTATTTGTGCTGCAAAAGGCATAATTAACGAGTTATCGGCAAAGTCAGATGAGCCATCAATCACTTGCACTTTATGCAATTTGAAATAAGGTTGCTGTGGTTTAGCGACTGTTTTAACAGGCGTTTTATCAGGTTGTGAATCTGTGATAAAGATGTCAGAAAAATTGATGGTTTTATCTTTTTTGATAGTGACTTTGGCGTAGGGTTTATCAATAATCAGCGAGTCAGCGGTATAACTGTCTTTTCGTAAATCAACGGCTACGCCTTTTAAAGCGAGGTTTTTCCAAGTGATAAAATCTTTGTGACGTTTTTGATCGCGGGTAATTAATTGGTTAATGTTGCTATCGCCTGTAAATCTCAGGTCTAGTGGTTGCTTGTCTGGCATCGCCATCGCCAGTTTGCCATTCAGGGTTAATTGACCTTCAATAATGTCTAAATGAGCAATTTTTTCTAAGTAAGATTGAAACGGCTCTAAGTCAATGGTTTTGGCATTAATGGCTAGATGACTAACAAAAGGTTCAAACGTAGCATCACCATTGACTTGGATAGTACCCGTGTTATTCATGCCAACATCCAACTGAAACGGCAGTTTCACCCCCGCTTTATTGCTATAACCTGTCAGTTTAAAATCGACAGGCTTAAGTGTCATCGTCACAGGTTTACTCACAGTTCTATCTTCAAAGGTCGTGGCAAAATGCGTCAGGTTAATGTGCTTAATGTCGATAGCCCACGGGATTGCATTTGTTTCGTTGGCGTGGGCAGGGCTGTTAGTCTGAGTGTTAGTGGTCATGAACAAAGTTTGATAATTGAGTAGCCCTTCTGGAGTTAACCAAGTACGAAAATCCGCACCGTCTGCGATTACAGAGTCAATCAGCACTTTTTGTTTATTAAGATCAAAGTCAATACCGTTTGCGGCTAAAGTAGGTACATCGGCTAGTGGTTTAGTCTGACCTTCTGCCAATAATTGAATATGCTCGCTGTTTAACTTACCTTGCTGAATCGTTACCTGCGTACGGCTATTAGTAATACGCGCGTTGAAACGAGTGGTTAGTGCTAACATTGGAATTTTGAGTGTTGCCTTTGCATAAGTTAGTTCTACATCACGCGCATCAACTTTGCCGTTATTTAGAGAAAATTGCCAATCATCATGGGCATAACTGATTTTAAAATCAGTTTGATGATTAAAATTGGGTATTTTAATGCGATTTTTAGTCGCTATTGATTGGTAAAATTCAAAACCATTTAGGCTAATATTAGAATGAGAGCCAGTCAATAACCAAGCGTCATCAGCATAAGTTATTTTAATATCGGTTTCATGGTTAAATTGAACTGCTTTAGCGACAAAGGGAGTCTTATTTTTTTCAGTATACTGAAAATCATATAAGCCCAATTTGGCTTTATTGGTAGTCAAGGTAAAATGCTGATTAACGTAACTAAGTTGATAATCGCCATCAAATAGTTCATAGCCTGTCAAACTAAAGGCAACGCTTTCTGGAGCAGTCATCGCTAATAAGTGTTGCAATTTGATATTATTGAGCTTGATGTGACCTGTTGACTGTAGTGGACTAAGGGTGGCTTCACCCTGCCAGTCTAACTGTCCGCCTGATTCAAGATTAAGTTGTAATGATAACTGGCATTTTTTATTCGTGTCCGTGCTGAGATTTTTAACCGTTAGATTAATCGGTTGCACAGTTTCTTTGATGGTTTTATCTTCCCATGCTAATCGACCTGCTGATAGTGATAAATGAGCAACAGTTATGGGAAAAACAGTGCTTTGTTGATTATCCGTGTGGTTTTTAAATAAACTGTCAATATTTAACGCGCCATTTTTTTCTTTAACTATATGGACGACAGGTTTAATGATGGCAAGTTTATCAATGACCACCTCCGCCTGTTTGAGTGATTGCAAAACACTCACTGTCATGTAAACACTATCAATACTAGCAAACGGCTTACCATCCGTTTCTTGTATGGCGAAATGTTGTAATCGAATAGACAAGGGCAGTAGTGCAAACTGAACATTATCAAGCGAGGCTTGTCTACCTGTTTTTTGTTGAACAAGCCTAAGTATTTTCGGCTTTAATACTATCGGTACACTATAAATAGTCAGTGCCAATAAGCTACCCGCTATAAACAAAGCTATGGCAATGTGAGCGAGTAAACGTTGATTTATCATAAAATTTATAAAGATTAATCTGCTTTGATGGTGACTATTTTAAACAAAAAATTGACTGTATACTTTCTTTTAGAAGACGACTTAAAAATCACTACCACACGTCATTTTAACAAGGTTATGAGGGTGCATTATATTTCTATAACGCATTGGCTTTTTTGTGCTTCACAGCTACGCTTAGTGTTACCATTAAGTTATTTTTCATAATCATTTTTTATTGACAGATACTTAATTTAACTTACTTTGGAGGAAAAATGAGATTTACGCTGATTATCTTAGGATGTTTTGTTTCTTCCTATGTCTTTGCTGCTAACAACATTTATAAATGTGTTGATACATCCTCTGGTAAAAAAAACTATCAATCTAGTCCCTGTCGTGCAGGGTTAGCTAATACCACGCTCAATATTTCAACAGGTAGTTCTACTAATCTGGACGAGGAAAAAAAACAGCAAGAGTTGAAGCAAAAAACAGAACAAGCCAAGCTTGAAGAAGAAAAAATGACTAAACAGCAACAATTGGAAAGACAAGCCAGCATTAATAAAGAAGCTATTGCTGAAAGTGAAAACAATCAAGCATTAATTAGAAGTAACCCACAAAAATATTCGGCCTTTGCTATTCCGCCTTACGCACCCGATAAATTATCTGATTTAGTTAAAAACTTTCAAGACAGGCTCGCCTCTATTGAACGGTTGAGAAGGGCGGCGGCTGAAAAAGCCTTAGCTTCTGGTCAATGTGAGCGTGTTGAAGCAGCGGAACTAGATGTTAAAAGCACGAAAGAAATGCTGAGTTTTTTAGTCAATTGTAGCAGTGGCAAAATGTTTAATTTTACTGAACAAGACTTGAAAAACTAATTACCCTCATGACATCAAAAACGATATTAATTACAGGATGCTCTTCTGGTATTGGTTACGATACCGCTGTTACTTTAAAAAACCGAGGACATCAGGTGATTGCCACGGCAAGAAAGCCTGAAAATGTGGCGCGTTTAACACAACAAGGCTTAACCTGTCTGCAATTGGATTTAGCAGACAGTCATAGTATTCAACAAGCAGTCACACAAATGCTTGAACTAACGAATGGACGCTGTGATGCGTTATTTAATAATGGCGCGTTTGGTCAACCAGGTGCGGTAGAAGATTTAAGCCGAGAGGTACTGCGCTACCAATTTGAAACCAATTTATTTGGTACGCACGAATTAACTAATTTACTGTTACCTGTCATGCGTGAGCAAGGGCATGGTCGCATTATTTACAATAGTTCAGTATTAGGTTTAGTTGCTATGCGTTATCGCGGTGCATATAACGCCAGTAAATTTGCATTGGAAGGTTTAGCGGATACTCTGCGTTTAGAGTTATATGGCACGGATATTCATATTTGCCTAATAGAGCCAGGACCGATTTTAACTCACTTTAGACAAAACAGTTTTGCGTTATATAAGAAGAACATAGATGCTGAACACAGTGTTCATAAAGCAGCCTATAAAGCAATGGAAGAACGGTTACAAAAAGAAGGCGAGGCAGTGATGTTTACCTTACCTGCTAACGCAGTGACTGAAAAAGTCATTCACGCTCTTGAAGCTAAACGTCCTAAAATACACTATTACGTCACTTTCCCCACTTATTTATTCGCCACGCTTAAACGTATTCTGCCTGTCTCTTGGCTAGATAATTTACTCAGAAAAGTTTGATAGGTAGAGATGTATTGCAACGTCTCTACCTATTTGCAGTTTAATTTTCCTTAGGATTTGTCCCTGTACCGCCGCGATCCGCTGCGGTTTTTGCATACAGTTTTTTTAACTTTTCAAAAGCCGACCATAACGAAGTATCCCAGACTACTTGATTGCCCATAGAGACAATCATGCGGGTTAATTCAGGAATACCAGTATTGATGGATGTTAAATACACAGGTTGTACATAAAGAATACTACCTGTTTTACTGCCAGGATTGCCGCTTATTGGTAGTATAACCATACGTCCCATTTCAACCTTAGAACCATGTTGATCCCACAAAGTAATTTTTTCTGAAAATTCAGGACTTTGATTAATCAAGGCTTCAACCTGTGCAGGACCATTGACTTGCACATCTTTACCAAACTTATAAATAGTAATGTTGGGTTTATAATCTAAACTGCAATTGGCTTTATCCAATACACCCGCTATCCCAACCATACTCAGGTTACTTCTGTTAATCGGAGTCATTGGGTTAATCATGACAAACTCTTCTCGGTCATTACAATGACCAAAATCCATTGTTTGATAATAGGGCATGACAGGTTCATGTCGCACATTAGCAAACTGCCATGTTTCGCCTTGCTCATAAAACAGCTCAGGGGTATTTTGATGATATTTTGCATACACTTTCATCTGCATATAAAAGAGATCACGGGGATAACGTAAGTGTTGGCGCAATTCGCTGGGCATAGTATTCATATCCTTTAATAATCCAGGATATGCACGATGGTAGGTTTGAATAATGGGATCTGTTGGATCGGCAAGATAATAATCAACCGTACCGTCAAACGCATCAACGACTATTTTAACGGAGTTACGAATGTAGTTAAATTTTTCATCACTGGCTAAATAATCATCGGCAGCAGGTTTTGAAGCTGGATACATATTGGATATAGTGTAAGCATCCAATATCCAATAAAACCTATCTTTAGTTCCGACTAAATAGGGGTCTTTATCTAATTGTAGAAAAGGCGTTATCTCATGAACGCGCTCAACAATATTTCTACGCATCATAAGTTGACTTTCGTCGGTAATATTAGGAGAAAAGAATATTTTAAATTCTTTAAAATAAATCGAGAATAATGCTTTTTTAAGTATACTGGAAATAACTATGCCACCTTTACCTGTATAAGCTTTTTCTTCACTTTGATCAGAGCTTTCAATGCCCAATACTCTAAGGCTATTAGGAACGATGGCGTAATTATATTTTTCTTCACCGAAATAAATATCTGGGTTTTGAATAGAGATACCCACATCGGAATTCATATTTAAATCCCGTAAATACCATACTAATGGCTTACCTGCATCTTGAGCGGCAGGCGACACCACTGCGCCGATTCCGTGCGTATAACGCAAATGGGTATTTTCCCAATTTTGGGCGGCTTTAGGTAGTCGGGAAATATTAATTTCTCTGGCAGAAAGATTGACCTGACGAGTATGCCCCAGCAAATTATAACGGTCTTCATCAACGGAATTAAATTGATAATAAGGTCTTATTTCTTGTAATTGTTGATAAGAGCGAATTAGCACTTCTCTGTCCCAGATGGGAATATTTTCAAGGCGTTTTTGCGTTGCCCATGATTCAATATCAGTAGTCGCATCTTGTTTGATATTGACATCAACAATCTCAATTTTTTTCAAATCATAAGCGTCTAACGTTAAATCAATATTCGCTTGAATGAACGGTCTTTCTAAGGCAACAGGATTAGGAATAACAATAAATTTTTCGATAAGTTGTGGTAAAAACTCGACTTTAGACAGTCCTAACATACACAAAAAAGCCGTTAATGAAATCAGAAAAGGGGCTTTAATACGGTGTTTTTTGGAAAAAATAAATAAACTTGCCGAGAGTGCAGTAGCTAGAAACGTTATGATACCTAGCCAGATAATGGGCAAGCGATAGCGTATTTCTATCGTACCTGGACCATAAAAAACAGGTTCATGCGAATTAGTGTGCAGTAGGGAAAAACGATCCAACAAAAATCCCCACACCACAAAAATCACCACAAAGCCGATTAATACCGTTAAATGTACCTTCGCACCTATGTGATATTCCTTGTTTTGACTGGGTACAAAAATATGTTCCAGCCAATATAAAATACCAACTAACATAAAGATGACTATTGCTGTTATCAATAGCTCTTGCTGAATGAGCATATACATGGGATAAGACAGCATATAAAAACTGACATCATTCCCATAGATAGTTTCAGTGACTCCTGAGTCGCGACCAAAAAAATACAGTAAAGCTAGTTCCCATTGTTTATAAAAGGGCAGGGCAACAAAAACACCTAATAATAGCGATATGGGCGTGTATATTTTTACCGACCATTGCATGAATATATCGGCAATACGTTGAAAACGTAGGCGTTTAGCAATATTGTCAATAATATCTTCGGGCGGATTTAAGCCCAGATAACGAGAGGCAATCCAAAAATGCAAAAAGAAAATAGTGAAGAAAAACAGAGTAACTCCACCGAAAATAAGAAACTTGTACAGTAATCTTAGCCAAAAATACGGCTCAAGTTTTAATGAGTCATACCACCATAGGTCAACAATGAGATCAAGAAATAGGTAATGAAAGCCGACAAATAAAACAACAGCAATGACGAATATTGTTCCAATCAACGCGGGTAAAGACGTAAGTTTCCGCATAGAATCCTCTTTGTAAGTAGAATGCGTAGTGAACCGTATTGGGTATGAACCCTATATTGATGGAGCTATTCTAACACCCTATAACTGGTTCGTAATGATTTAGCGCGTAGAGTCCGCATCGTATACTCAAAAAATCACTTGATAAGTTGAATGCCCAATTTGCGTAACTCCTCAAAAACCAGCACCAAAAGCGCGATACCCGTAGCCAATAACCAATCCATCATAGTTAATACCGTGGTATGAAAAATGGCTTGCGCGTATGACCATTGCACAATTGTTACCTGTAATATAATCACGCCTAAAATGGACACCCACAAGGCTTTATTAGCAAAGAAATGCTGATTAAAGGCACTGCCTTTTTCAGTACGCGCATTAAAGGTATTGAATACTTGAAATAGCACAAACGTGGTAAAAGCTAAACAGGTGGCGTGAGCCGTATCACCACTCTGTTGCAAATCGTAATACAACACACCTAGCGTACCGATAGCCATTGTTAAACCATAACTCAACAAATTACCAAAACGGCGTAACGATAGAATACGGGCATCGGGTTTGCGGGGTACTTCATTCATGCTATTAAATCGGGCAGGGTCAACACCCAATGACATAGCGGGCGGACCATCCATGATGATGTTAATCCACAGTAATTGTATTGCCGTAAAAGGTAGCGGCATTTCTAATAATGGCGCGGCGGCTACACATAAAATTGCCCCAATATTGGTGGACAACTGAAAACGAATAAATTTAACCATGTTTTCATAAATCCCGCGTCCTTCTTTAACCGCCTTAACGATGGTGGCAAAATTATCATCTGTGAGTATCATAGTTGCCGCCTCTTGGGCAACATCTGTTCCTGTGATGCCCATCGCAATACCAATATCGGCGCATTTAAGAGCAGGGGCATCATTAACACCATCACCTGTCATAGCAACAATGTGATTGGATGCTTTTAACGCATTCACTATTCTGACTTTCTGCTCAGGTGCAGTGCGAGCAAAAACGCCAATGTTGTTAATGCGTTCGCTTAAGGTCGCATCATCCATTGCTGTTAATTCAGTGCCATCAACTACATCACCGCTTAAACCGATTTCTTTAGCAATGGCGGATGCCGTTATTTTTTGGTCGCCCGTAATCATTTTAACGGCGATACCTGCTTTATGGCAGAGTTTGATTGCCGAATGGACTTCCGCTCTGGGCGGATCCATGAGACCGACCAGCCCAACAAACGTCAACGCTTTAATATGACGAAACAAATCATCATCCCATGAGAAATCTGCTGTTGGAAATGTCCGCTGAGCCAAACCCAATACGCGTAAGCCTGTACTCGCCATCTCTGCATTTTGTTGTAATAGTGCTTCATGTTGAATAGGGACAGCATCACCATCTTTATCCAGTGCTGATTCGCATAACGCCAGCAATATTTCAGGCGCACCTTTAATAAAGACGATAATCTCACTGCCTTGCCGATGAAAAGTTGCCATAAACTTATATTCAGCATCAAAAGGAATCTCGGCAATACGCGGTAATCGCTCATTCGCTTGTGCTTTACTCAGACCACCTTTAGCCGCCAGTACCATTAACGCACCTTCCATTGGATCGCCTAATACTTGATTGCCCTGCAACTGACTGTCATTGCACAAAGCCAGCGGCAGTAATAAATCCGTTAATTGTTCCGTTGAACAATGGGGTGAAATCTTACCTGCTATGTCATAACCTTCGCCGCTGATACTGTAACGTTGCTCTCTATAGTGTAAAGAGCGTGCTGTCATTTGATTAACTGTTAAAGTACCTGTTTTATCAGTACAAATAACCGTGGTACAGCCTAAGGTTTCTACTGCAGATAAACGTTTAACAATAGCGCGTTGACTCGCCATGCGGTGCATACCCAATGCGAGGGTGACGGTAACAACGGCGGGTAAACCCTCAGGAATCGCTGCAACGGCTAAAGCAATCGCAGTAAATGCAGTTTCAATCAGTGGCTCGCCACGCAAGATGGCACTGGTAAACAACACTAACACCACTATCAACGCAAGCAATGCCAAGCGTTTACCCAAACTATCAAGCTGGATTTGTAAAGGTGTCTGTTCATCTTCGGCTTGTGCAAGTAAATGTGCTAATTTGCCGATTTCAGTATCCATACCAGTTGCAGTCACTAGCATTTCCGCACGACCACGCACTACCGCATTATTCATGTACAGCATATTGCGCCGTTCGGCTAACGGTGTAGCGGGATTTCTAAGCTCTTGTTTTTGCTTAGCAACAGGAATGGATTCACCTGTAAAAGAGGATTCATCTACTTCCAAACTACTCGCGGCAACAATGCGTCCATCGGCAGGTATTTTGTCGCCTGCTTCGAGAATAACAATATCGCCAGGCACTAATTGTTCGGCGGATAATTGTTGTAGCCGCCCATCACGGCGTACTGTCGCTTGTAATGCCAACATTTTCTTCAATGCGGCTAGCGATTTATTTGCCTGAAATTCTTGATAAAAGCCTAGGCAAGCGTTAATCATGACCACAATTAAAATAACCATACCGTCGGTTATGTCGCCAATTGTTGCTGCTAATACTGCTGCTGCAATCAGTACCAAAATGAGAACACTCTTAAATTGTGACAACAACAAGTGCAGCGCGGATTCAGGTGGTTTTTCGTCTAAGCGATTGAGACCGTAATAGTCTTGTCGATTCTCAACTTCTGCTTGGTTTAAGCCACTACTTAGTTGGGTTGATTGTTTGTGCAGTGCTTGAGCGACTGACAAAATATGCCATTGATATTCAGTATCGGTGCTGTCTTCTGGCGTGTTATCTTTTTTAACAACAGAGAGTAGTTTTGAGAGTATCCATAAAGTAACAATCAGACCCATTACACCCAATAATGTCGCCATTATCGTGAATGCGTAATTAGCTAAGAAAGTGTTGTAATCTGACATAGTTGTTAAAACCGTGTAATGATGGATAAAACGCTTGGCTATTTTTATTGACTAGTCTAGTCAAAAACTATTCTACACTTATAGTGACTGGTCAAATAAATAGAAACTTAAGCTCAATGTTAAAAATACTTTAATTAAGCATTTGTCTGGTAGTGTATCGGTATAAAATAGCCATGGTTTTTTATAAAAATGTTTAAAGGGCTACTTTGTAACCTGTTGTTACAAAAATAAACTTTCCTATTTGATGATCTAAAAACAAATAATATCATTATGTCAGAACAAACTATAAGCTCAGCTCAATCCTCATTAAAACGCCTGCAAGACTTTATAAATCAAGAAATCATCGGACAAGATGTGCTGATTGAACGTATGTTAATTGGCTTATTAGCTGATGGACATATTCTCGTTGAAGGTGCGCCAGGACTTGCGAAAACCCGTGCTATTAAAGTATTAAGCAAAGGCATTGAAGCCGATTTTCATCGCGTACAGTTTACTCCAGATTTATTACCCGCTGATTTAACAGGCACGGAAATTTATCGCCCGCAACAAGCCGCTTTTGAGTTTCAAAAAGGACCTTTATTTCATAATTTAATCTTAGCAGATGAAATCAATCGCGCACCTGCCAAAGTTCAAGCCGCATTATTAGAAGCAATGGGCGAGAGACAAATCACAGTTGGATTGGCAAGTTATCCATTACCCAGTTTGTTTATGGTCATGGCAACGCAAAACCCTATCGAGCAAGAAGGCACCTATCCCTTACCCGAAGCGCAGCTGGATAGATTTTTACTACACGTTAAAGTAGATTATCCTAAAGCCGAGCATGAAAAGAGCATCCTGCATCTGGCAAGGTCTGAAGCGCGTTCAGAAGCCTTAACAACTTACCAATC
Source organism: Methylococcaceae bacterium UBA4132 (assembly GCA_002380945.1). Taxonomy (GTDB): domain Bacteria; phylum Pseudomonadota; class Gammaproteobacteria; order Methylococcales; family Methylomonadaceae; genus UBA4132. Next base: position 17,449 of record DFWO01000164.1, read on the forward strand.
ATTTGAACCCTTAAGTCAATACACGTTGTTTGAAGCGCGAAATGAAGTCCTCGATTTACACATGGCGGACAGTTTAGAAGCCTATTTATTGCAACTGGTCTTGGCAACGCGTACCCCAGCCGTGTATGGCAAAGACTTAGCCGCGTGGTTACGCTACGGTGCAAGTCCTAGAGCCAGCATTGCCCTAGACCGTTGTGCCAGAACCAAAGCATGGTTAGCTGGACGTGATTTTGTTGCCCCTGAAGATATACAAGATATGGCATTCGATGTGTTACGTCATCGACTCATTTTGTCTTATGAAGCCGAAGCTGAAGGCATTACCACCGACCATGTGATTAAAGAATTGATTGCTCGCATTGCCGTACCTTAAAGCTATGTCAGAAAAATCAACTGTTGTTGTCAATGAACGGGTTTTTACCTCGCTCAAAACCCTGATTGACCTAGCAAAACCTGCGGCTAGCTTAAATTTGAAACGCCTGTCTATTCATTCGCAACAAAGCGGAGGCTATCTATCACACTTCAAAGGACGTGGCATGGACTTTGAAGAATCGCGCATTTATCAGGCGGGCGATGATATTCGTAGCATCGACTGGCGCGTTACGGCACGGACGGGTAAAACACACACCAAAGTCTTTCGAGAAGAACGCGAACGCCCTGTTTTTATTTCTGTCGATGATCGCACCGCTATGCACTTTGCTACGCGCGGCGTTTTTAAATCAGTGTTAGCGGCTAAGTTAGCAGGCTTACTGGCATGGGCGGCACAACATCAAGGCGATCGCATTGGTGGGCAATTATTTTCTGACCTAAGCTGCTGTGAATTAAAACCACAAAACGGCAGACATGCAGTATTGCGGTTTTTAAATATGCTGGTGTCTAAGGATGAAACAGCTCAATCCGTCAGCGAACAGGCGACTCGCATCAGCTTAGAACACGTTTTAGCCAGACTCACACAACATGCCCGTCCAGGTAGTTTAGTTTATATCATCAGCGATTTTCGCGGTATTAATGATGCCAGTGCATTGCACCTAACTAAACTGTCCCAACATTGTGAAGTAGTGTTGATTTTCGTTTATGACCCCTTAGAACAGGATTTACCGACTAAAGGTCGCTATCGTTTTACCGATGGGAGTCGTGATGTCGTTATTGATACCAGTGACCAGCAACGCTTAATAAGTTATCACCAACATTTTGAGCAACGACGACAATGTTTGGAACAGATAGCAAAAAAAAGAGGATTAACATTTATTCAATGTAGCACAATAGATGACCCCATACAGCGGTTAAGATAATAGTTTCACAGTGATTATCGTACGCTTAGTACGGGATACTAAGAAATAATGGAAATAAAACAATGAGTAAAGTAATTGATAACACACATAATAAATTAGAAGTTACGCATTGACGAT
>DFWO01000046.1 GCA_002380945.1 Methylococcaceae bacterium UBA4132
TGAAATTTTGAACACGTTCTAAGCGTACGGTTTTGGTGAATTTTAGCGATTTTGATTGATACAAGAAATGAACACACTAAATCAATATTATTGAGCAATGTTTTTGCTGGTAGCTGTTACAAATTATTGCAAAAGTAAAAGATCAAATGAAACTAATAGAGTTTGATTAAATAAAGTCAGAACGTTTCGTTAGTTTTTATTTTCGGCAGAAGTTACGGCTGTTTTTGTATATGGTACTAATCGCTAATGCTTAAAAAAGTTACCCCATAAAACGACAGGATTTGAACCTGCTATCCCTTGTCTATCAGAAAGGTGAATGATTGTTTTTTAACGTTCAACTCCGTTCACATCATAAATATTTTCGCATAAAAATCATATAGTTATTTATTGCTTCGTTCAATGTCGTTCTGTATCATTCTATAAAATCCAGATAAATTGGTATCACGGGTGGTATCACGGAAAAATGAGTGTTCCTACCCCTTTTACAGATATTCCTACCATTTGTACAACGTGCAGGGTGAATCATGGCGGCTAATAAATTAACAGCAATGGCGTTTTCTAAACTGACACCAAACGACAAAGACCGTCTTGTATCAGACGGTGATAATTTGTTTGTGAGTATTCGAGCGGATAGTAACGGCGGTTCTAAATCGTTTCGTATGACCTACAGGATTGCAGGTAAAAAACGCTGGGTAACGCTAAAGGCAGCAACGCTGGCAGACGCGAGAGAAGAACGCGATAACTATAAAGTGATGGTTAAACAAGGCATTGATCCTGCCACTGAGAAAAAACTTATCATTGAACGTAACCGACAAGCGCAATTATCAGAACAAGCCGAGTTAGCCAAACTGGACGCACTTATCACGGTTAAAGATTTGTTTGAACGTTGGGTAGCTACCGATTTGAAAGATCGTAAGGACGTAACAGAAATTAGGCGAATGTTTGCAAAAGATGTGTTGCCGATGCTTGGCGGTTTAGTTGTTGAAAATGTGCGTAAAGGACACATTAGCCAAGTGACAGACGCGCTACTACTACGCGGCGTTAATCGTATGGCTAAATTGATTCTTGGCTTAATGCGGCAAATGTTCAGGTTTGCGGTTGACCATGACATCATTGATTTTGATCCCACTGCAAGCATTAACAAAGCCAAGATAGGCGGTAAACCCGTTGAACGTGAACGGGTATTGAGTGAGGATGAAATCAGACAACTTAAAACCAAAATGCCCGATGCTAACTTCATGCCGTCTACTGAGTACGCAATCTGGATAATGCTATCAACCTGTTGTCGTGTCGGTGAACTCTCCAAAGCACAATGGCAACATATCGACTTTAATGCAAAAACGTGGTTTATCCCTATCGAGAACAGCAAAAGCAAAAAAGCACACACGATTTACTTATCCGATTTTGCCTTGCGATATTTTCAGCAATTGGCAGTTATTAGGCATTCAGATACTTGGCTATTCCCTAACCGCGATAACAGCTCTCATGTGTCTGATAAAAGCCTATCCAAACAGGTTGATGGTCGTCAAAATCCTATCGTCCATAAGAACCGTGCAGCCAATAACACCGCGTTAATGCTGACAGGTAGCAAGTGGACACCGCATGATTTACGGCGTTCAGGTGCAACACACATGGGCAATCTTGGCATTAATCCCGATGTGATAGAAAAATGTTTGAATCATGAAGAACAAAACAAAATGAAGCGCGTGTATCAGCGGCAAGAATTAAAAGCCGAACAAGCCCACGCATGGCGCGTATTAGGTGACAGACTGGAATTATTGACAAGTGATAACAGCAACGTCATTCCGTTTGGTAAAAGTGCTTAATTTTTCTTTATGGTCAATTTTTAGCGGCTACCTAAAAACACTGGTGCGAAAGAAACACGGTACAATTCAAATCATTCAAAAACTCATATAGCCAAGCCTATGACTGCGTTAAATTCCCTTCTACACCAAGCCTTTAACGGTGAATTATGATAACACTCGACACCCTTAACCAATGGCTAATCGCCCCCGCTGAAAATGAAAATCTTGAATTCAAAGAAGCTAAAGAGCAATTTGATACTGGCAAAATCATGCGTTATTGCGTGGCGATAGCCAATGAAAAAGGCGGTTATTTGGTTTTAGGTATCACTGATAAAAAACCGCGCCGCGTTGTTGGAACACAAGCATTTTCGACAACAGCAGAACTTAATAAAATCAAAGAAATGGTATCTCAAAAACTGCAAATTCGGGTGAATACAACGGAGCTAAATCATCCAGAAGGTCGAGTGCTGGTCTTTGAGATTCCTTCCAGACCTGACGGTTACGCGCTTAATTTTGATGGTACTTATTTAATGCGAGCGGGTGAAGGATTAATGCCAATGACACCCGACCAATTGCGGCGTATTTTTGCAGAAGGACAACCCGACTGGTTTTTGCAATACGCAAAAGAAAATGCCAGTGCCGATGAAGTGGTTGCGCTATTGGATACACAGACTTATTTTGATTTGCTTAAATTACCCTATCCAACTACACGCGAGGGCGTTTTAGAAAGGCTTTCGGGTGAAGGTTTGATTGTAAAAGCACTACAAGATTGGTCAATTACCAATTTAGCGGCGATTCTACTGGCAAAACAACTGGATGCTTTTCCTCTGGCATTAGCGCGTAAAGCCCCGCGTGTTGTGATTTATAGCGGGATTAATAAATTACAAACTCGTGAGGATATGCAAGGAAATAAAGGCTATGCAGTCGGATTTGAAGGTTTAGTGAATTTTGTCCATTCTGCCGCACCTCAAAACCGTAGCACTGAACAAGTTGTGCGTGAAGAAGTAAAAATGTTTCCCAAACAAGCATTGCGCGAGTTAATTGCCAATGCCTTAGTGCATCAAGATTTTTTAGCCACTGGCGCGTCTGTCATGATTGAAATGTATGATGATCGTATTGAAATATCCAATGCAGGACTTCCACCAATTAGCCCTGACCGCTTTATAGACGAATATCGCTCAAGAAATGAACGTTTAGCCGATTTAATGAGACGGCTGGGCATTTGTGAAGAAAAAGGCAGTGGTATCGACAAAGTAGTGAATGCCTCCGAAGTCTATCAACTACCCGCGCCAGATTTTCGAGTGGGCGAATGCCGCACCACAGCGGTATTATTTGCTCATCAAAACTTTTCAGTAATGAGTAAAACCGACAGAATCCGCGCCTGTTACCAACATTGTTGCTTAATGTTTGTGAGCAACAAACGAATGTCTAACCAATCTTTGCGAGAACGTTTTGGCAGTTCAGAAGCAAAACCCGCAACCGTTTCGCTGGTTATCAGTGCAACTAAAGAAGCAGGATTAATCAAAGCGGACGAATCAGAAACCAATTCAACACGCTATGCACGTTATTTACCCTACTGGGCATAATTGAAAGTGCTTTAACGCAAATTAAAAATCAGCTTAATAAAAAACAAAAATCATTATTTATCATACAGATAAGTGCTTTAACGCAAATTAAAAAATCAATATCAAAGTCACGCTTTAAACTTAACGTGTGTTGTCATTTTTTTAAGTGTTAGCGGTGTTATGGGTGTTAGCTTCATGATTTATAAGCATAAACTCACTAACACATGAACTTTTAAAGGTGTTAGCGGTGTTAGCGAAAAAACTGGCGCGACCGCATTAACTTCTTTGGCAAATTATTCGACTATGGCGCGTTACCCGATGACGTAGCCATGATGAATTTAAACAGCTTAAAGACTGCATGGGCATGATAAGAACAGGCATACCGTTACCGACTGATCCACCGCCTAACACAGAGATAAATCACCAACAGCTTGGTTAAACTTTATCGGTTACTATAGACATCTACATCAAAAAAATACCGCCCGTGAAAACCAATGGCGTTACTTTACGCCAACCTCAAAAAACCCGTAACCCGTAACCCGTAAGTCAGAACCACTTGCGGGTTCTGACGTATGAGTTAAATTGGTGGGAAAAGCAAATCAAATGAACAAACTAAAAATTGTAACTTCAAACATTAAACCATTTTAGAAAATTGATAGTATGAAAGAAAAAACACCACAATCTATTGAACCCAATATTGCAGATTTAGCGAATGGTTGGCTTAAATCTCATAAGCTGGATTATAAATTAGAACAAGCGTCTTTAAATTCTGAAATTGATAAAGCTCTTGATGATTATTTCTCTAAAAATGGAGGGGCTGGTGGAAACCGTCCAGATGCAAAACTATTATTGCAAGATAAAAGTTTAGACTTTTACCCTATTCTTATTGAATATAAAGGTTATAAAGACAAACTGGTAAAACTTGACGGTGACGGACAGGTTGAAAATAGAACGGCTAAAAATGAACCGCATTTTAAAAATATCAATTCGTATGCTGTAAACGGAGCGGTGCATTATGCCAATGCCGTGCTTCACCATACCAGTTTCACCGATATTATCGCTATTGGAATGACAGGGTATAAAGACGAAAGCGGAAACATACAATATCAAATTGGCGTGTATTACGTTTCTAAAAGCAATTTTGGTGTTGGGCAAAAGGTGGGCGAATATTCAGATTTTTCTTTTCTAAAAAAAGAAAATTTTGACAAATTTATTGAGCAAGTAAAAACGTTGAGCTTAACACCAGACGAAATTGACAAACTCAAAGAACAACGAGAAAGAGAGATTGATATTAGTTTGGTAAAACTCAATAACGATATTTACCAAAATGAAAAAGGCTTAGGTGAAAATGACCGCGTTTATCTCGTTGCCGCTGCAATTATTGCAACACTTGGAATACCCGCTAAAGTGTCTCCCTTTGAAAAATCCGATTTAAAATCTTCGACAGAAAAAGGTAATACTGATGGCGATATAATTGTAAGAAAAATTAAAGCTTTTCTAAGCGAAAAAGAGTTACCGACAGAAAAGAAAAACTTAATATTAAGAACATTAGAAAACACGCTGACAACAGAAAACATTAACAAAGTTGAAAATGGTGAAAGCCAACTTAAACGGGTTTTTACCAAGATTGTCGATGATTTAGGCATCTATTATAAAATTGGTTTAACGACCGATTTTACAGGCAAGCTTTTTAATGAAATGTATGGCTGGCTTGGTTTTTCGCAGGACAAGCTCAATGATGTCGTGCTTACGCCTTCTTACGTTGCTAATCTTTTAGTGAAATTAGCAAGAGTAAACAAAGATTCGTATGTATGGGATTTTGCCACAGGTTCGGCAGGTTTATTGGTTGCTGCCATGAATGAAATGCTTAATGATGCCAAAAATAATATTACTTCGCCAGAAGAACTTACCCAAAAAGAAATCAAAATAAAAGCGGAACAATTACTTGGTTTAGAGTTGCTTTCAAGCGTATATATGTTGGCAATTCTGAATATGATTTTAATGGGTGATGGCAGTTCTAATATTATCAATAAAGACTCAATAAAAGATTTTGATGGAAATTATGGTTTTGGTAAAACCGACAGTAAATTTCCTGCGGATGCTTTTGTGTTAAATCCGCCTTATTCTGCAAATGGCAACGGAATGAATTTTGTGGAAAAAGCCCTTAATATGATGAATAAAGGTTATGCGGCTATTATTATTCAAAATTCAGCAGGTTCAGGAAAAGCAAAAGAATACACCACCAAAATATTAGAAAAACATACGCTGTTGGCAAGTATTAAAATGCCCGTTGATATTTTTATCGGGAAATCAAGCGTACAAACCAATATTTATGTTTTTAAAGTCAATGAAAAGCACCATAAAGACGATATGGTGAAGTTTATTGATTTTTCTGAAGATGGTTACACCAGAACCAGCCGTAAAAAATCAAGTAATAATCTAAAAGATACTAATCAAGCCAAAGAACGCTATGAAGAATTGGTCAACTTGGTACGTTTTGGTAAAAGCAAACTGGCTATTTTTACCGAAAATGAATATCACGAAAATACCATTGACCCAAAAAATGGCGCAGACTGGAATCAAACTGCACCAATTGATACTAAACCGACTTTGCAGGATTTTAAAAAAACCGTCTCTGATTATTTGGCTTGGGAAGTTACTTGTATTCTAAAACAACAAAATGCAGCGGATGAAAGCTTGGGAAAGTAAATACCCCGCTTAACGATAAATTGAAAAATGTTAAGTAGGGTGAATTTAAAATTGAAGAATTGTTCGATATAAGTCGTGGTAATATTTCAAATCAAAAAGAACTTATTACTGACTCTTTAGGTATTTCTTTTATTGCTCAAAATGATGACAATAATGGGTTTGTTGATATAGTAAAGCCACATAATCATAAGCAATTTAAAGGTAATTCGTTAATTGTTGGACGGCAAACAGGTATTGTCTATTATCAAGAGAAAGATTTCATAACAACCGATGGTGTTCTTGTATTAACAGCCAAAAATGATTTTCTAAAAAATAAACATATTGGTTTAGCGATAGCAAGTTCTTTAAATAAAAAAATGTACTCATTTGGTTACAATAATACTGTATCAGCCGAAAAACTAAATAAAGTTAAAATCCAACTTCCAATTAAAAATGGAAAAATAGATTTTGAATTTATGGAAAGCTTTATAGCGGAGTTGGAAGCGGAGCATATAGCGAAGCTAGAAACGTATTTATTGGCTACTGGATTAAAAAATTATAATTTAACAGCCGAAGAACAACAAGTTTTGAATGATTTTGAAAAAATGCAATTTGAAAGTTTTAATGTTATTGATGTTTTTAATGTAAAAAATACAAAGAATATCTTATCAAGAGATATTATTGAAAATAGCGGAAAAACGCCTTATTTGTGTGCAAGTGCAGAAAACAATGCCGTGAGTTCTTACATTTCTTTTGATGAAAAACAGTTAGATAAAGGAAATTGTGTTTTTATTGGTGGGAAAACTTTTGTTGTTACCTATCAAGAAAAAGACTTTTATTCAAATGATAGTCACAATCTGGTTTTGTATCTAAAAAATGCAGAATACAGAAGTAAATTGAATCAATTATATTTAGCCACTTGTATTAATAAAAGTTTAGGGCATAAATATTCTTGGGGCGATAGTATCAGTAATAGAAAAATCCAAACAGACAAAGTATCACTTCCAACAGAAAACAAACAACCCAATTACGCAATAATGGAAACTTTTATCTCTGCCATTCAGAAATTGATTATAAAAGACGTGGTTTTGTATGTTGACAGAAAATAGCCATGTAGCCCATAGAATGGGTAGAATAAAACGAAACCCTACAACTCATCACCGATGAAGGCAATTATTGCGGCGCAAATCAAAAGCGGCTGATTATCTTTGAAGAAGACTAAAACCCCGTATTTATTTAAAGCCAAGGACGGTAAAAAAGCCCACGTTTTCCCGTGCAGAAAAGTTGCGCTAAAAGACACGCAAAAGTTGCGTTAAAATTCGCCGACTTATCAGATATGGCGCAGGTTAGGAAGTATAAAAAAGCACGATAACAATAACCAAATTACCAACCATAAGCGTAAAGTCAAAACGCACAATTCGTGCAAAAAAAGACACGCAAAAAAGCACGGTGCTTTAAATGTTGTAAATAGAGAAATTGTTGATGAACCCAGCATCATAAGCGCAAAGTCCAACACGGTGTAAAAGCTGTTAAAACTCACAAAACCAGATAGCTTTAGCGGGCGATAAGTGGGATTCGTTACCCCATTTCTGGTTATTCCTTTCGTAACGATTACACTGTAACGAGGTGTAGATTTATGCCACTTGATGAAGCTGGACGCAAAGAAAGAGCCACGAAAGCGGGTAAAGCATCGGGTAAGAAAAGAACCGATGAAACATGGCAAAGAGACCATGAAATATATCGCGCTTATATTTACCTATCGAAAGAATCACCACAAGAAAAATGGGATGTAAAACTTGCGCGTGAATTTTTAGAAGCTCATGGAATCAGTGCCAAAATCAAAAAACATGATCCTACGCCTTATCGAAAATTAGCCAATGCAACAGGCTTAACACGACAACGAATTTACCAGATTGTTAAAAAAAGAAACTAAGAAAAACAAAAGTAACATAGTTCGCTTCACGCGGATTTGCTGGATTCTTCTATTTTTCGGTATTTTTCGACTAAAAAATAACTGTTTATTTTCAATAAGTTAGCTCAATGATGTTTTGCCGCAGTCATTAACGTTCATTTACTGTAAAAACCCGCTAAATTACCCGCTAAGCCCCGTTCATAATTTATCTGACGCTGGAAACAGCACACGATTTATTAACGAACGAGAAAATAGTAATGAAAAAAGCAAAAGTAGTTGAGTTCCAACCAAAACCTATCCAAACAGCAACAGCACGAATTAATCTACCGCAACAATTAGAAAATGATTCCCTATTGCGATTACCTCAAGTATTAGCCGTTTTCCCTGTTGGTAAAACTTCTTTTTATGCGGGTATCAAAGATGGACGCTTCCCCGCCCCAATTAAACTTGGCAGTAGAATCAGTGCGTGGCGTAGCAGTGAAATAAAAGCCCTAATTGATAGCATGGGAGGCGTGTAATGCCTCACTTGACTATTAAACCAATGGTGGCTATTCTGTCCGTGCTGTTCCCTCATGGAGCGGCACGGTTTGACAGCCGTAAAAAACACAAGATGCCACACAAAGCGCGTCTAGTCTGTAGATTGCGTTCTTCAATGCAAGTAATAATCTATGGTGGGCGTTATTTGGGGAGCGAAAGCTCGCAGGATTCTTGTGTCCTGTCTGTCAACCCGTCTAACGTTCACCGCCCAATTTTTGACAGGATTAAGCGGTGTCCTCAAGTATTCACAAGGACTTCCACCATGCCACGCCATAATTCCGCCCAAAAACCAACGCCCGATGCTTATGGTATCTATCGCGTTAATCCAGACTCAACACCCCCTAAAGGTTTTAAACAACTTTGCAATCAATGCCACTTTGACCATTTTAGTGGTGCGTATCGTTACTGCCCCAACTGTGGTGCAGAAGCGGTTAATCATTGTCGTTATGTTGAAGTAGTACGCACAAAAAAGCCACGATAACCTAGGTTAGTCGTGGCTTTCCGTGTTCATTTTGTAATACAGCGGGCAGTTGTATTGTAGCAAAATGGCGCGGTAATTTACGACTAATTCTTAATTTTTTAGGAATTAGCAATCATGTACAACGAATTTAAAGACGCAATTAGCGCGGTGGGTTTAATACCGCCTGACAACATACCTATGGGCAAAATTATTGCCTTTGCAGGTTATCAAAAACTAAAAACTAACAAAGCAGCACGGTGTTTTTTATTCCCTGATGGACGCAGCGGTTGGTTTATGGATTACAGCACTGGATTGTTTGAAGTGTGGCAATCTGAACGCGCCACGCCTTACAGCAAAGAAGAACGGCAAGCCTTTCGAGAGCAGTGCGAACGTGATCGTGTGGCGCGTGAAGCGGAACAAGTGCAAGCGCGTGAACAAGCCATTAAAAAAGCCCTGACTATCTGGCAACGCGCCATTTATACGGATAGTGACAATGAATATCTGTATCGCAAGAAAGTACAGCCACACGGTGCAAAAACGGGCGATTCAGGCAATTTGAAAGGCGTGTTAATCCTTCCAATTTACGACAAAGACTTAAAGCTGGTTAATCTGCAATTCATTCAAGCCGATGGTGAAAAACGCTTCTTATCGGGAGGAAAAAAGAAAAATTGCTTTTGGTGGTTAGGTAAAAAAAGCAAACAAAACGCCCGTATTTTAATAGCCGAAGGTTTTGCAACGGCGGCTAGTTTGCAGCAACAAACAGGCTTACAGGTGTTTATCGCTTTTGATGCTGGCAACTTAATCAATGTGGCTAAAATCGTTCGAGCAAAGAACCCAGACGCTGAAATGATTATCGCAGGTGATAACGATGTATCAGGAACAGGACAAACAGCGGCACGGGCGGCGGCGTTGGCAGTATCGGGTAAATATCTGATACCGCCACAAGTCGGGCAGGATTGGAATGATGCTATTAACGCGGGGGTGATGCTATGAGTAACGGATTTAAAAACACAGATTTATTTGATGACATTATTGATGTTCCTGTTAATCAACCAACAATTAACCAAGATGCTAACACCTTGAAAAATGCAGATGTTAGTGAAAAACAGATTATAAATCATGAGCCTAACACCGCTAACACCACTAACACCGAAAAAAACACTAATGCGATTATAGACCTATCCACTGCCATAGACCCACACACTACGCCACCTGAAACTATAAGCCAAGATTCGCCTAGCTTACATGACCGCCCGTGTTATTGGTGTTATGGCGATTTTTGGACAAATCATGATGGTAAACAACAGGGCGCGGGTGTTTGGTATCACAGTTATAACAAGGATAAATACGGGGAAGTTACCGCGACAATTGACACTTGGATATGCGGTGAAATACAGGTTAATGCCATTGCCAGAGATAAATCAGGGCGGTCTTTTGGTCAAGTCTTACGTTTTAAAGACCGATTAGGGCAGTGGAAAACATGGAATATGCCCACTCACTTATTGGCTGCGGCTAGTAGTGATTTGTTAAAAGAACTGCTCGATATGGGCTTAAATTTTAACTATCACAAACGCGACAAAATTCCCGCTTATATTGCCTCAAGAAACCCGACTAAAACCGTATGGACGGCTGCACAAGTTGGTTGGTTTGATGGCAAGTTTGTTTTGCCTGATACCACTATCGGCAATGAATCAGACGATGTGCTGTTTCAGACTGAAAGCATGAATCAGCAAGAATACATCACACAAGGCACACTTAACGAATGGCGCGATACGGTAGCGGCGTTGTGTACTGATAATCCGTTGTTAATGTTCAGTGTGTGCAGTGCTTTTGCGGGTGCATTACTCAAACTCTGCAATATGGACGGCATAGGGTTTCATATTTTTGGTGAAAGTTCACGCGGTAAAACAACAGGCTTAAAACTAGCCGCTAGTGTTTGGGGGCATTGGGAAAAATACAAGCGATCTTGGAAAGCCACCGCTAACGGCTTGGAAGGCGCGGCTTTATTGTTTAACGATGGTTTACTGACATTGGATGAAATAGGCGATATTGACCCAAAAGAATTGCAGGATGCTTTGTATATGTTGGGCAATGGTTCGGGCAAGCAACGGGCTAATGTTCATGGCAATGCTAAAAGCGTTAAAACGTGGCGTATTGCGGTGTTATCGAATGGCGAAAAGACCATTGAAGCGCAACTCGCACAAAAGGGTTTTACAGTCAAAGCAGGGCAGTTAGTTCGACTGTTACAAATTCCCTTGTTTAGTCAATATGGCGCGTTTGATAACCTGCATGATTGCCCCGATGCACGTTCATTTGCCGATGGTATTGTTAAACGTGCCACACAGTCTTATGGCACAGCAGGGCGTGATTATCTGGAAAAATTAACCCGTGATACCGATACCTTAGAGAATATCTCACAACGGCTTGATGAGGCTCTTAAACAGTTTGGTGACAACTTATCACCCCAAGAAAAACGGGCGGCAAAATCCTTTGCATTGGTCGGTATAGCTGGAGAATTAGCTACTGCTTACGGTATTACAGGCTGGACTCAAGGCACGGCAACACAAGCTGCTTTAAGTTGTTTTGAACAGTGGCGCGGTTATCGCGGTGAAGGTGATACTGAACAGCAACAGATTTTAAATGCGGTATCAGCTTATCTTGAAAAATACGGTGATGCTCGATTTACCTGCATCCTTGAAGACATACAACTACGCGGTGAACGGTCGGGCTATTGGCGGTATGAAAATAATGTTAAGCAGTGGCTATTTACTAAATCAGGGTTACAGGAAGCTACCAAGGGCTATGACCTTAAACAAGTCGTGGCGGTATTAAAAAGCGCGGGATGTTTAATCCTTGATGGTGAAGGCAAAAACACTAAAACAGCGAGTTTTAAAAACAACGAAACCAACGCTAAAAGGTTTTATTTTGTTTGCATTAACGCTAACACCACTAACACCTTGAAAAATGCAGGTGTTAGTGAAAAACAGATTATAAATCATGAGCCTAACATCGCTAACACCACTAACACAGAAAAAAATGGAAACGTAATTAAGTTTACACCCTCAACCGCCGTCATTGTCGATATGGGTATTAAATACGATGCTGACACCGACACGGGGGTGATTTAGTTATGACGATTTACCACCGCACCATTCACAAAATGAAACAGCAAGGTTTTATCGTGGACTTTGATTATCACGGTTTAATCGTTAAACCATTTTCTAAGCTAAGCACTACGCAGTTGGAGTTTTTAAAAACCAATAAAGCGGCAATGCTTGATGCACTAATCGATCACAGACGATTTTGCTATGAATGCGCTAATCGCTATGGTGATGGACGGTGCAAAGTACAAGTTTATGCAGGTATAGATGATATGCCAAGAAACTGCAAAGATTTTGCAGAACGTGATTAACGCCTGAAAATAGCAAGGGTGAAACAATGAACAACGGATTTAAAAAAGGGCAATCTGGCAATCCAAACGGAAGACCCGCGAACAAAACACCTGCCACCATTATAAGAAAATCTATTGTTGAGGATATACCCGACATAGTGGCTAAATTGGTGGAATTAGCTAAAGAGGGGGATGTTCAGGCGGCAAAGGTGTTGCTGGATAGAGTGTGTCCTGCGCTCAAGCCGCAAGCCTTACCGATTAACTTGCCTACCAATGGCACAGGGCAATGAAATCATACGCGCCACTCTAAGCGGTGAAATACCGCCTGATATTGGCAGTCAGTTAATCACCGCGTTAAGCAATCAAGGTAAGTTAATCGAATTGCAAGAAATGCAGGAACGCCTACAGCGCATTGAAAAGCAACTTGAGGCTAGACCATGAAACCCGACCAAGTAACCAAACTGTATAAACAACTGACACCGACCGAACAAGCAAACTTAGCTATTGATGCAATCAAGCGGTTTGATGATGCTGATTTTCAGCTAATCCACAACAGTGTCAAAAGGTGTACTTATGAATGCCTACATAAAGACTACCAGATGCAAATAGAAGCTTTTGAACGCTTAGCCTTAACTTATGGTGTGCAGTATTGGAAAAACCAAGCATTGGCAACACTGGCATTAAAACATCATGATAATGAGGTAAACGGACTTAATTCAGAATTGAAAGACCTTGCTCTAAACGCTTGGAAGGTATTCCTAATCCATCTTGGTTGTATGGAACTGGCATTAGCTGAAATCTGTACCAAAGCGCACATAGACATTAACGCAGTTAAATGGCTTGCTGAAATTGAGGATAGCAATGCTTTTCCCCCTGTTCCGACTCAGTGCAACTTAGAATCATCTGAGCATTTTGACTTCTACACGAAACTTTTTAGCGCGGCAGTTTTTACTGATAAGCCAGTTTAATCACGTTTTTTTGTGCCTAAAATTAGGCAAGCGTTAGAAATTGGTATCACGAGTGGTATCACGAAACTGTAAAACGCCTGTTTTTGAGTTTTGGTATTTTTACAACTCATTGATTTTATTGGTCGGAACGACAGGATTTGAACCTGCGACCCCTTGTCCCCCAGACAAGTGCGCTACCAAGCTGCGCTACGCTCCGATTATTTTATAGGATGATTTTTTGAATGAGATTGTGAATACAATCCCTGAAAGCGAGGGGCGAATTATACAGGATTCACCCCGTTTTTGTAGCTTATTTTAGTAATTCTAAAATGTCTTCGAGATCAGCAACCATTTGGTGTATGAGTTGCTTGGTGATGGTAGCATTGTCTTTGTTTTCATCACTGCTTAAATGCACTTTTGCGCCACCGATGGTGTAGCCTTGTTCGTATAATAATGAACGTATCTGCCGTATCATCAAGACATCATGTCGCTGATAATAGCGGCGATTTCCGCGTCTTTTTATCGGGCTAAGTTCGGTGAACTCTTGTTCCCAATAGCGCAATACATGAGGTTTGACTCCGCACAATTCACTGACTTCACCTATGGTGAAATAACGTTTTGCGGGAATGACTGGCAAATCATTATTACTCGGATCCAACATACGCTTCTACTCGGGCTTTTAGTTTTTGACCTGAACGGAATGTTACCACACGCCGTGCTGTAATGGGAATCTCTTCACCTGTTTTTGGATTTCTACCTGGTCGACTGCTTTTATCACGCAGTTCAAATTTTCCAAACCCAGAGATTTTTACTTGTTTTCCGTGTTCCAAGGAGGTTTTAATTTCTTCAAAAAAGAACTCCACCATGTCTTTTGCTTCACGTTTGTTTAAACCTAGCTCGTCAAACAAGGTTTCCGCAAAATCTGCTTTTGTTAATGCCATGAATCAATCTCTCAATTTTGCGCCCGTGTTTCGGGTCAGTGTGTCTAACAACGTGCTAACTATAGCATCTATTTCTGAATCTGTAAGTGTTTGCGCGTCATTTTGTAGGGTTATACTGAGTGCCACACTTTTACAGCCTTCTGCTACGCCTTTGCCACGATAAATATCAAAGATAACAATATCTTGTAAGGCGGGTTCATTGCAGTTTTTAATGCAGTCAATTAATTGGTTTGCGGTGATGTCATCATTGACTAGCAATGCTAAATCACGGCGTACGGACGGATACTTAGACAGCGACTTAAATTTAGCAGGTGTTTTAGTTAATACTAGGTCTTGTGCCAGTTCAAACAAAAATACTTGGCTATCAAAGCCCAGTTGTTTTTCGAGATTAGGATGTAACATACCTAACCAGCCTAAACTTTGACCGTCTTTATTGAGTATTTCAGCAGTTTGATACGGATGCAAGGCGGTTTGTTCAGCGGGTACAAATTGGACTGTACAAGCTGTTAAGCCAAATAAGGCTTCCACATCGGCTTTCACATCAAAGAAATCCACTTTGCGGGTTTTTTCACCCCATTGTTCAGTGTAGGCACTACCTAAGGCTAAACCCGCGAGCATTTTTTCTTGTTGCGTTGCGCCGTCTTTTTGCACAAAACGCAAACCTGTTTCAAACAAACGCACGCGGTTTTGTTGACGGTTAGTATTATGCAACGCCGCTTTGATTAAGCCACACCATAAGGTAGTACGCATCACTGCCATATCCGCTGAGATGGGATTTTTTAAGCGTACCACTTCATCATTAGGCGCGATAATTTGTTGAATGTCTTCATCAACAAAGCTGTAAGTGATGGCTTCTTGATAGCCTCTATCGACTAACAAATCTTTCACGCGGTCGAGTTCTAACACGCTTTCAGTGGCTAAACCCAATTGCGAACGCATGAGTAAACTGCTGTTAGGCAGGTTGTTATAGCCCACGATGCGGGCAATTTCTTCGATTAAATCGGCTTCGATGGCAACATCAAAACGAAAGCCTGTTGGCTTGACTTTCCAGCCGTCCGCCTGAGTTTCTACATCCAGACCTAAACGTTGAAAAATAGATACCACACGTTCATCAGCAATGGCGATACCTAACGTTTTTTCCAGACATTGTCGTCTTAACAACACGGCATCCCGTTTGGGCAAAGTGTCTGTTGTAGTCACTTCGGTAATTGCACCAACGCTACCGCCAGCAATCTCAACAATTAATTGCGTAGCGCGTTCAATGGCACGGTGTTGTAAGGTAAAATCCACGCCACGTTCAAAACGGTGTGAAGAATCGGTGTGCAAACCATAAGACCGCGCTTTACCTGCTATCGTTTGCGGGGTAAAAAACGCGCATTCTAAAAATACGTCTTGGGTGCTGTCGCTGACGGCGGATTCACTGCCACCCATGACACCTGCCAATGCCAGAGCTTGTACGTCATCAGCAATCACCAGAGTTTCTGTATCCAGCTTAATGCTCTGCCCGTTTAATAATGCCAACGGCTCATCGGCTTGCGCATAACGCACCGTAATACCGCCTGTTAATTTTGCGGCATCAAACGCGTGCAATGGTTGACCTAATTCGATTAATACATAGTTAGTGACATCAACCACCGCGCCTAAACTACGCACACCTGAACGGCGCAGACGCTCCTGCATCCATAACGGCGTTTCGGCTTGTGGATTAACGCCTTTAATTAACCGACCTAAATAACGGGGGCAGGCTTCTGGGGCTGATACGGTAACGGTCAACGTATCAGTATGACTGACGGTAATGGCTTCAAACTGCGTTGCCGTCCAATCCATTTCATTTAATACCGCCACTTCTCGCGCAATACCTTCTACACTTAAACAATCGGCACGATTCGGCGTTAAATCCACTTCAATAATCGAATCGTTCAGCGATAAATACTCACGAATATCCATGCCCACTGGTGCATCATTCGGCAATTCCATTAAGCCGTTGGCATCGGTGGCAAGCCCTAGTTCTTTTTCAGAACACAGCATTCCAAACGATTCCACACCGCGTAATTTAGATTTTTTGATTTTAAAATCGTCGGGTAATACCGCGCTACACAAAGCGGCTGGAATTTTCAAACCCACGCGCACATTCGCCGCACCACAGACAATTTGTAAGGGTTCAGCTTCGCCGACATTAACGCGACAAACGCGCAATTTATCCGCGTCTGGGTGCTTTTCCATTTCCAGCACTTCTCCGACTACAACACCGCTAAATAGTGCCGCCGCAGGTTCAACTGAATCAACTTCCAGCCCTGCCATTGTTAATTGTGCCACTAACTCATCGGTCGTAACGGCAGGATTAACATAACTTCTTAACCACGTTTCACTGATTTTCATGAGGACTTCCCTGTTAGTTAAATTGTTGTAAAAATTTCAGGTCGTTTTCAAAGAACAACCGTAAATCATTGATGCCATAACGCAGCATTGCCAAGCGTTCAACGCCCATACCAAATGCGAAACCGCTGTAACGCTCGCTATCAATATTAACGGCTTTAAACACCTCAGGATGAATCATGCCGCAACCCATCACTTCTAACCAGCCTGTATGACTACAGACGCGGCAGCCTTCACCGCCACACATCACGCATTCAATATCCACTTCGGCAGAGGGTTCAGTAAAGGGGAAATAAGACGGTCTAAAGCGCACTTGAATATCTTTTTCAAAAAATGCGCGTAAAAATCCATACACCACGCCTTTTAAATCAGCAAAACTGACATCGGTATCGACTAAAAAGCCTTCCACCTGATGAAACATGGGCGTATGGGTAATATCCGAATCACAACGATACACACGACCTGGCGCAATGACTTTTAAGGGTGGGGTTTCCGATTCCATGACGCGAATCTGCACGGGTGAAGTGTGGGTTCTTAACACACGGTGCGCATCAAAATAAAACGTGTCGTGCATAGCACGCGCTGGATGATGCGCGGGGATGTTTAAGGCTTCAAAATTATGATAATCATCTTCAATTTCAGGTCCTTCAACAACCGCAAAACCGACGCTGGCAAAGATTTTGTTAATGCGTCTTAATGTGGTGGTAACAGGATGCAACCCTGCAACCGCTTGTCCACGTCCTGCCAGCGTGACATCAATGCGTTCACTGGCTAAGCGTGCGCTGAGTGCTGAGTGTTCCAAGTCAGTTTTTTTGGCATCCAATTGGGCTTGAAAACTGTCTTTGGCTTGGTTAATCACCTTCCCTTGTTCGCGTCGTTGTTCGGGTTCAAGTGAACCTAAGGTTTTCATGTGCGCGGTAAACACGCCTTTTTTACCTAAATAATGCACGCGAACAGCATCAAGCTGTATAAGGTCGGAGGCAGCAGCAAGCTCTGATAAGGCTTGCGCGAGAAGTTCGTCTAAGGATGTGGACACGGTGTTGGTTCGCTGTGTTGTGTTTAAAAAGAGGGAGATTTTATCACGGGATGGCGTTATGGAGTCCAATAGCTTCAGCTATTGGATATAAAAACAGCTAAAGCTGTTTTACTCCGAATAAAGCGTGTCACTACCATCCATATTGCCTGTTTGCTGATAGAGTAACGGGCTACCTTGATTAAGAATAGCACCTGCAATAACATTGCAAACCACGATTTTATGATCTCCTGCATCGGTATAATGACTTACATGACAATCAAAATACGCCAAACTATCGGCCAATACAGGCGCGGTCGATAGCCCTTGTTGCCAAGTAAAGCCTGCCATTTTGTCTTTATCATGAGGACGACCAAAATGCTCAGCAATATGTGCTTGATCTTGTCCTAATACATTGACGGTACATACCCCGCCTTCTTGTAGCAAACTGTATGAATAGTGTTCAGGGTTAATACTGATGGCTAATAAGGGTGGATCAAAAGACACTTGCATCACCCATGCGGCAGTAAACGCGTTGTGATGTACACCATCACTAACCGCAATAACATAAACACCGTGAGTTAACTGTTTAAATAAATCATTCATGGTTAAATCGCCAATTTAATGCGCATTGATAAATCCACCGCTTTGATGTGCTTAGTCAACGCACCTATGGAAATAAAATCCACCCCAGTGTCTGCGATGGTGCGGATGTTGGTTAAATCAATATTACCCGAAGCCTCTAGTTCTACGTTACCTGCTGTTAGCGTCACTGCCGTGCGTAAATCCTCAAGGCTAAAATTATCCAGCATAATACGGTCTGGTTTGGCGGCTAACGCTTCTTGCAATTGTGGCAACGATTCAACCTCAACTTCTACCGCCACGGTGCTGAGTTCACGCGCTGTCTGTACAGCTTTAGCAATAGAACCCGCCGCCATAATATGGTTTTCTTTGATTAATACGCCATCATACAAACCGATACGGTGGTTATAACAACCGCCACATTTCACTGCGTATTTTTGCGCATCGCGTAAGGCTGGAATAGTTTTGCGGGTATCCAATACTTTACAGTTTGTGCCTTTAACCGCCTCGGCATATTGTCTGGCGACGGTTGCCGTTGCTGATAAGGTTTGTAATAAATTTAATGCTGTGCGCTCACCTGTTAATAACGCTCTAGCAGAGCCTTGAAGTTTACACAGCAGGGTATTTTTAGCCACGCTGTCACCTTCTTTAACTTGCCAGTCAACACGAATATCGGGATTCAACTGTTTAAACACCGCATCAAACCAGGCTTGACCACATAACACCATGTCTTCACGCGTAATGACTTCCGCTTCGGCATAAGTGGATTCAGGAATAATCGCGGCAGTTATATCACCCGTGCCAATGTCTTCTGCTAAATAAGGCGTGATGTCGATGGGTTTCTGTGGGTTAGTCATAATGATAATAAGCTGATGGTAATGATTGAACCACTATATTGACCACTGCCACTGATGTCAATTTTCAACAACGTGTTTTATCACTGACCACGCACTAAGTTTTTGCTCAAACGTTAAGCTTGCCATTGCTGGACTGGTTGACGGCAAGCGCGTACCAGCCAAAGTTTGCCATTGCTCAGCAAGTTGCGGCAATACACGCTTATGATATGCCTGATAAGCACAACTGCCATTGAAAAAAATATGTTGTATGCAGGGATGTTGAGCAAAGAAACTTGCAAAATCATTGCTGATGATAGACGCATTACTAATATTACTGTCCAAACTACCCTGTCGTTCACAACATTGAATCACATCCCAAAGAGCTAATTTGTGCTGTTGTAACGCCAACAGTTTATCAGCATAATGCAGATCAACATTAAAACCGAACAAATGAGCGATAATTTTCCAAAACCCATTACGCGGGTGCGCATAATATTGTTGCTGTGCTAATGACAGCTTACCTGGCATAGAACCTAGAATTAATACCCGCGCATCAGTTTGAGCGATAGGAGCAAGACTTATCACACTTTGTTTATGTTTACCTATGTCCACTATGAATCACCCGATATTTACATTGTATTAACTAATACTAGGCACTTAATAATAATCAATAGCTTACAAATTATTAACTCGCTACAGCCCTTGATTCATCAATTAGAAATTATTTTATAGGTGAAAGCGTATGTTAGCTAAGTTATACGCGTTTCAAACGCACAATCAACAAAATCGCCAGTGCTTGCGCCAGTGCGAGACAAAATAATCCGCTCTCCATTTGTTGCGTGCCATCTTTAAGCCAACCCAATAAAGCGGGACTGACATAACCGCCTAACCCACCGATAGAATTAATCAACGCAATACCACCCGCCGCTAAGCGTCCCGATAACAACCCAGTGGGAAACGACCAAAACACCGCCACTGATGCTAATACCGTCATGGTTGCCAGCGATAAAGCGGCTAAAGACGGTACTAACTCATATTCAAACACTACCGCCAACACAAATCCGATACAGGTACTTGCCGAGCAAGCGATTAAATGCCAATAGCGTTCTTGGGTTTTGTCGGAATGAATACTAATCAACACCATGCCAACAATGGCAACCGCGTAAGGCACAGCGGTTAATACGCCGACTAGCAACAAATCCGTTGTGCCTAAATCGCGAATAATTTGTGGCAACCAAAAGGACAGACCGTACAAGCCTGTGACCAATAAAAAATAAATTAATGCCAAATGCCACAACGGTTTAAACAGCACGATTTCTTTAAAACTGACGTGTTGATTATCGGTTGTAGCCTCGCTAGCAAGATTCGCCAACAACAGTGCTTTTTCATCTTCGTTTAACCAGGTCGCTTTAGCAGGCGAATCACTGAGTACCCAAAAACTCAAAAAACCTAATAACACCGCTGGAATGCCCTCGATAATAAACAGCCATTGCCAACCGTGCAGCCCCTGCCAATTATCAAAAACCGTCATAATCCAGCCTGACAATAAACTGCCAACTATGCCAGTCATCGGAATCGCCAGTAAAAACACCGAAATCGTTTGTGTGCGTCTAGCGTTGGGATACCACAAGGTTAAATAATAAATCACCCCAGGAAAAAACCCCGCTTCACCAATACCCAATAAAAACCGCAGCCCATAAAACGAAGCCACAGAATTTACCCACAGCGTCGCCATAGACACCAAGCCCCAGACAATAATGATTCGAGCCAGCCACAGCTTAGCACCCACGCGATGCAGTATTAAATTACCAGGCACTTCAAAAAAGAAATAGCCAATAAAAAAAATGCCCGCACCGATACCATAAACAGTATCGCTAAAGCCTAAATCGCTATTCATCTGTAATTTAGCAAAACTGATATTAACTCTATCTAAGTAAGCAACTGCAAATAATAAAAACAAAAACGGCAATAATCGCCACGAGACTTTACGGTATAAGGCTTGCTCTATGGCAT
>DFWO01000134.1:0-2931 GCA_002380945.1 Methylococcaceae bacterium UBA4132
ATGAAATTTTGAACACGTTCTAAGTGCGGTTGTATGGCGGATTTGCTCCATGAAGTGTTGGCGAAATTCAAGCTGATTGACATCAACAAAATGCGGGATGACTATACCATAAATCTGATTTTGTCCTTTGTAGCTATGGTAGCGAATAGAGAGATTATGGCGATTAAAAGTCGAGGCAAGCTCTTGTTCTAGTTCAACGCGGTTATTTTTAAACATCTGTTTCCAACGTTCAGCAATCAAGTTGAAGTCTTGATTTTGTCCCCAAGCACGACTACCAAGCTGGTGTATTAATGGGCGTTCAACCGCTCCGTTTAATACTAAGCCGTTATGAATAAACTGTATGGTTTTGCCATCTTTTGACAATTGCACTTTGATGGGTGCTTCAACGTCCAATTGTTTCATGCTGTTTTCATGATTAACCAAATTTTGAATCAGGTTGTCAACTTTGCGTGAATCTAACATATCAATGTTCCCTTAAGCCGTTTCTTTATCGTTGGCGTTATTATAGGGACGGGGAACGGTCTTGTAATGAGAAGACTGTGGGAAGTTTTGGGCAGAGAACTTTTGTTATTTTGCGGCGTGCAGTATATGATTGTTAGCTTTGTTGAGTTGCCCAGTAGGTTTTTTAATTTTTTATGTATCAGTATAACGAGATTGACCAAACCCTTGTGGATGAGCGGGTTGCCCAGTTTAGATGGCAAACCGAGCAGTTTTTGCGAGGTGAACTTTCTGAGGATCGCTTCCGTGCTTTGCGATTAAGAAATGGTTTGTATATTCAAACCCACGCGCCGATGTTACGCGTTGCTATTCCTTATGGTTTGCTTAGTGCTAAGCAAGTCAGAATGTTAGCGCATATTGCGCGGACTTATGACAAAAATTATTGTCATTTTACGACGCGGCAAAATGTGCAGTTTAATTGGCCGAAGTTGGAGCAAGTACCTGATATTTTGGCAGACCTTGCTACGGTACAAATGCACGCGATTCAAACCAGCGGTAATTGTATGCGTAACACCACGTCTGACCATTTGGCAGGTGTGTGTGTGGATGAGGTTGAAGACCCTCGTCCGTATTGTGAGATTATTCGCCAATGGACGATTTTGCATCCTGAATTTGATTATTTGCCGCGTAAATTTAAAATTGCGGTTAGTGGTGCTGTTAATGACCGTGCTGCTACGCAATTTCATGACATCGGTTTGCATTTGGTTAAAAATGACGCGGGTGCGGTGGGCTTTAGGGTGTTGGTGGGTGGCGGTTTAGGACGCACGCCGATTATTGGTAAGGTGATTCGCCCTTATTTAGAACAGCAACATTTGTTGTCTTATTTAGAAGCTATTTTGCGGGTTTATAATTTATTTGGTCGCCGTGATAATAAATATAAAGCGCGTATTAAAATTTTGCTGAAAGAAACAGGCATTGAAAAGTTCACCGCGATGGTTGAGCAAGAATGGCAGTTGATTAAAGACGGTCGTGAATTAGCGACTGAACGCGTTGAGGAAATCAAAGCGCATTTTGCACCATTTGCATATCAACCTAATGCTGTAGGTGATAAAAGTTTCCCCCAGCATTTAGACCACGATAAAGCCTTTGCGACATGGGTTAAATATAATACTGCCGCGCATAAGGTCGCAGGGTATAAAGCGGTATTTTTATCATTAAAAGCCCCCGATGTGCCACCTGGTGATATAACCGATGCACAGTTGGATGCAGTGGCGGATTTAGCTGAGCATTATAGTTTTGGTGAAGTGAGAACCACACATCGCCAGAATTTAATTTTTGCCGATGTGAAACAAGCGGATTTATACACGTTGTGGAAGCAATTGGACGCATTGAATTTGGCTACGCCGAATATTGGTACGGTCACGGATATGATTTGCTGTCCTGGTTTGGATTTCTGTTCGCTGGCTAATGCTAGCTCTATCAGCGTTGCAAAAGAAATTAATGACGCTCTCGATGATATGGATTATCTGCATGACATCGGTGAGTTAAAAATTAATATGTCAGGCTGTATGAACGGTTGTGCGCATCAAAGTGTTGGGCATATTGGTATTTTAGGCGTGGATAAAAAAGGCGCGGAATGGTATCAAATCACGCTAGGCGGTTCTTCTGATAATGAAGCGGCGATTGGTGAACGCCTAGGTCCTGCGGTGGCAAAAGATGAAGTCACTAAAGCCATTACTACGATTTTGGATGTTTATGTTAAACAACGCTTGGAGGAGGAATCTTTCCTAGAGATGGTAAAACGCGTTGGCATCACCCCGTTTAAGGAGCAAGTTTATGCAGATAATTAAAGATAAACACATTGTTGACGATACTTGGCAGTATGTTAGTGATGATGAGACCATTCCAGCAGGTGATGTAACGCTGTCTTTAGCCAGATGGCAACAAGAAAAACACGCACTGATTCATCATGCAGGTCGATTAGGCGTACGTCTACAGTCTACCGACGCGGTAACAGAACTTGCCGATGATTTAACGCACTTTGCATTGATTGAATTGGATTTTGCTGATTTTGCTGACGGTCGCCCATTTTCTCAAGCGTGGTTATTGCGCGAGCGTCTAGGTTATGGTGCTGAATTGCGTGCGGTGGGTCATTATATGCCCGATCAAGCATTTTATTTATCACGCGTGGGTGTAAATGCTTTTTACCCTGAAAAATTTGAAGATTTACCTGTGATGTTGGCTAAACTCAATGAGTTTAGCGTCCATTATCAACGTTCAGTTCATTAAATCTGTAAATGCCTAGCCAGTTTGTTATAGGCTAACGCAACTATCATTTAAGTTCATACTGGGCAGGGATTGCAAACCCCGCCCAGTATGCAATTCGATTAGCTTACATCGAATTATTCTTCGTCTTCCTCGTAGTCGTCCCCGCCTTCATCCTCTTCCTCACCTTCGTCCTCCTCGTAATCTTCCTCGTCTTCTTCGTCTTCT
>DFWO01000134.1:3252-22551 GCA_002380945.1 Methylococcaceae bacterium UBA4132
TTCCTCGTCTTCCTCGTCTTCTTCATACTCCTCAGACTCTTCGCTTTCCTCGTAAGATTCTGAACTTTCTTCATAAGACTCTGAGCGTTCCATTTGCCAAGATTCAGTTAGTTCATAGATAGAGTTAGTTTCATGTTCTGATAAGCCATCTATGCTAATGACACTTTCAATATCCAGCATTATTTTTGCCAGCATTTCACTGGAAAAATATTCGCCTAATAAAGTCACAGATTCTTCAATTAGCGTGATATTGGTTATATCTCTCACCGCATAGCGCAATATTCTTTCCGCGCTCATGTCCACACCCAGCTTTTCGATAGTCAAGGTCATATAAAGCGCGATAGCATCATATTCGTCATCGGATAAATCACCATCAGCCCCCGCTGCGTAAAGGAACAACAACGCGATACGGTATTCAAGGGGATAATTACCCATTGCATCAATCATAAGGGCATAGTCATCTTCGCTCATGTTCGCTAGTTCTGATTCGTAATCACCCACTACCGATTCATCGCTGTTATCCCAATATTGTTGATTATTAAAGTCTGTGTTATCCAGTTGTTTAATAATCCATGAGTCGCCATCATTAAACTTAGTATTCATTAAATAATCATAAGGAATATAACAATAGCCTTTATCACCCCACTCTGTTCCCCATGAGTTACGCACGATAAATACTTTGTCTTTATCAGAATAGCCAACCGCTAGCATGGCATGACCGCCATGATCTTTACGCGCCGCTTCTGATTCAGACGGTACAGGGACTAAACCTTTT
Source organism: Methylococcaceae bacterium UBA4132 (assembly GCA_002380945.1). Taxonomy (GTDB): domain Bacteria; phylum Pseudomonadota; class Gammaproteobacteria; order Methylococcales; family Methylomonadaceae; genus UBA4132. The sequence continues at coordinate 4,028 of DFWO01000134.1, forward strand.
TTACGTTGTTTATCAAAAGATTTGTACAAGTTGATACCGAAAACAATGGGATAACCTTCGGCTAACGAGTGTTTCCACGCAGACAATTTAGTCGGAACTAAAGCAGCATCTTGAATTAAAAATTGCGCCGCTTCATCGTAGGCTTCTTGATACGGCTCATCATTGACACTATTTTCATCAAAAGGATAAGTTGCCTCAGAACATGCACCGTATTCTTTTAAGCCTTCAATTGCCTTTTCAATGTAACTACCACTATCGCCTATTTCTTCATTACCATCCGTACCTAAATAGCGAGCGTTGTAATAAATAAACATACGGCTGACATCATAATCTTCCTGCGTATACATTTTGGCTAAATACTCATACGCGCCTGCGACCGCATTTGCCGTGCAACTACTGGTATTACCCTGACTTTCAACCGCTGTTAAATGCGGTCTTAAATCAACTTTATGAGGCAATTCGGCTTCTTTATAGCGGCTTTCGCTATATTGCTTAGTGCCTGCTTTGGGTTTTGCATATTTATAACCTTTAACACTACGTTTACTACCATCCGCACGTTCAAATTCAAAATCGCTCATAAATAACCTATTAAATGGAAAGAAAGTGATTAACCAAGCCTACTCGGCGCGTGAACAATAGAGTAAACACGGTAGAAGCGCAAACAGTTTCACTGGTTTTCGCATTTTTTACGATTAAGGACGCTAACAGATTAAATAAGGCTCAGTTATTTGCCTGTTTATGCCCTAGACTGCTCGGTTTGTCATGCGTAACCATACCGCTACCCTGCCTTTTTAATCAATCAAGCGGTACAATACCCACCACTCAACTCAAACGGTTATTACTATGAAAAAAACAAAAGTTCTCTTTGTGTGCATGGGTAATATTTGCAGATCACCGACTGCCGAAGGCGTATTTGCCAAACTCATTCAAGAAAAAAACCTAGAACATCAGTTTGCTATTGATTCCGCTGGCACTCATGCCTATCACATTGGTGAACAGCCAGATTTACGCTCACAAAAAGCCGCCGCTGAACGGAATGTTAAATTAAGTCACTTACGCGCTCGAAAAGTCGTGATGGGCGATTTTGAAGATTTCGATTTTTTACTGGCAATGGACGATGAAAATTATGCTACGCTAATTAATGCTTGCCCTGCTGCACACAAACATAAAGTGCAGTATTTTCTCGATTACGCGCCTCAGTTAAATCAGCGTGAAGTCCCCGATCCTTATTATGGTGGCGAATACGGTTTTGAGCGCGTGTTGGATATGATAGAAGCCGCCTCAGAAGGTCTTTTAACCGCTTTACAATCATCACAACGCAGGAGCTAATCTCATGGCAATCGTATCGAACACCATCAGCTACATGGATGGTGATGTCGTATTAGAAGCTTTCTTCGCCTTTGATGATGCTATCTCAGAACGCAGACCTGCTGTATTGATTAGTCATACATGGGCTGGGCGTGACGAATTTGTTGCTGACAAAGCCAAAAAAATGGCTAAATTAGGTTATGTTGGCTTCGCATTGGATATGTACGGCAAAGGCGTATTAGGCACTAGCCCCGAACAAAACATGGCACTCATGCAGCCCTTCATGAATGACAGAGCCATGCTACAACAACGCATTAAAGCCGCGTTGTTAGCCGTTAAATTATTGCCTTGGGTCGATGACAGCAAAATCGCCGCGATGGGATTTTGTTTTGGTGGCTTATGTGTACTAGATTTAGCTAGAACAGGCGTGGATATAAAAGGCGTAGTCAGTTTTCACGGTTTATTTAATCCAGCCGACAACTTCAAAAAAACCGCCATCAAAGCCAAAGTCCTCGCCTTACACGGCTATGATGACCCGATGAACAAGCCAGAACAACTGATTGAGTTTCAAAATGAAATGACCAAAGCAGGTGCAGATTGGCAAGTACATAGTTACGGTCATACTATGCACGCTTTCACTAATCCAGTCGCCAATAATCCCGATTTTGGTACTGTTTACAATGCCACTGCCGATAAACGCTCATGGCAAACCATGCAAAACTTCCTCGTGGAAATCTTCGCCTAAAGTCTAAAAAAACACCAGTAACCCGTGTGAAGCGTAGCGGAACGCGGGATAGCATAGTTTATGATAATCCTGCATTCTGCATTCTGCAAGCTCCATGCGACCTACTTGCTTTTATCGTTGCAATGCTCTGCGTTGCAACGCATTTGGCAACGCTTTAGCGTTGCGTGTGAAGAAAAACCTGTATAGCGTTGGAACGATTGATAAAACCACCTTAAGACGCTTTGATGTCAACTCATTACCGCCAGTCAAATGCAGCACTCAGACATAAATTAACCTGAGTTCGATGTAAGTAAAGTAACAGTATCAATAACATCGTCATTCTGGCAGGGAATGCCAGAATCCAGAATACAAGGATGTATTCATATACTATGCCATCCTTGGCTTCTGGATTGCGGCAATCCCTGCCGCAATGACGGCGCACCCAAGCGAACAAGGTTTTGCGAAAGTCCTATGTTTAAATCATTCGACGCAATATCGCCTATTGCGCTGTATGGGTTACGCGTTATTCCCCTAAAATCAGGCGTTCAACCTGCTGTTTAGCGTGTTGTAATTCCGCTTCGGCTTGTTGTTGTAATTGCTTGGCTGTCGCACGGATTGCATTAATGTGGTTGGCTATTTCGGTTTGTTTTTCTAAGGGTGGGAGGGGGATTTTTATTGATTTTAATGCACAATAATCTAAAGCAGGTCTTGTTCCACCTGTTGTTTCTCTCAATGCCAGTTTTTGACCTAATAAAGAATTAAAATATATTGCCAAATATTCATTTAAAACTAAGCTCTCATGAGTTCTTACAATCACAGAGTGTTGATTAATATTGCCTTCAAATGAATAAGGTGCAACAGCAGAACTAGCTATTCTTCCAGTAATAGTAATTAATAAGTCACCAGAAAATACTTGGCTTCTTTTTAATTCTTTTTCATGGGTTTCACGATTAATAAAAATAACATCATTAAGCTTTAAACCTTCTGCCGTTATATTCTGAACTCTTAGCAAAGGGATGCCATTTATAGCATCGTCTGTATAATACTGCTCAGCATTAGATTTTAATGGAGTTGCACCACTTGAAATATAGGTTATAAAATATGAAAAATTATGTATTTCATAATGTCCATTGTTTAATGCTTGTCCTAATATTTCAAATTCATCTTGATGATAAAACGGGTCAAAACGTCCGCCGCTTAATTTATTGGCACGAGTATAAAAAAAGGCTTTCTTTTCGCTAGGTGGCGGTAAAGTAATACCTAATTCTTGCAATAAATAACCATCTATACTTGCCAATAACGCGGCGGCTTCGGCTTGTTTTTGGCTTTTTAAAATAACCGCTTGTTTTACAATTTCAACAATTTCAGGTTTAAAAACAATCGGCATTGATTTTAAAGCCGCATAATCTAACGCGGGACGAGTTCCACCCGTTGCACGTCTTGATGCTAACTTTTCTGCAATATCAGTATTTAAAAAAGTCGCCAATACTTCACTGGTAAAATTATCTTTTGTTTTAATTACAACTAAATGCTGATTAATATTACCCTCAAAACCATCTGGAACAATGCTTGATATAGCCATACGTCCAACACCTGTAATTTTTACTAATAAATCACCTGCTTTAATTTGGCTTCTATTCAAGTATTTTTCATGCGTTTCTGAATTAATATATTTTAAATCATTAATCATCAATTCATTGGTAGGGCTTAAATTTTGCACTCTAATAAAAGGTACACCATTTTCCGCGTCTGAATAAAACTTTTCTTCTTCTCTAACTGCTGGTGTTGCTCCGCTTGCCATTGAAATAATAAAATTTTTCAAACGTTTATTTGAAATATTCCGAACCTTTTTCTCAAGTTCGACTATTTCAGGAATGTAATAAAATGAGTCTAGTCTTCCTTCAATTTCGCCCTTCCGTACCAAAAATAATTTATTGGTATTAACGGAAGGGCTTAAAGAAAATTTGCATCTTGCCCTGTTTCAATCACGTTAATAAATCGCTGTAATTCAGCCGTAATATCAAGCAAATCATTTTGGGCAATAGTTTTACCTGTTGCGTCATAACCGATATATTCAGCAATTGCCATAAAGATAGGATAATCCAATAACCGCGCTTGTTTTTCTGCTTGATAACGCTCTTCTAATTCTTCTTTAAAGGCGTTGAGTTTGTCGTTATATTGCTCAGAAATGGCTTGCCGTTTGGCTTTAGTTTCTTCGTCTTTGGCTTTAAGCGGTTTTAATAACGCTTGTTTTTCTTTTTCCCACGCGCTGGTTTTTTTAAGCAACTCATTTTGCGCTGTTAAATCATCCTGTAAATTACGTTTAGTTTGGCGAATATTTTCAGTGGTTTCTGGACTGTGTTTTTTCAAAAATAATACCGAACTTTTAACCCCAGCACCCGTATTAGTAAATGCCGTTTGCGGCAGAGAAACCACGCCAATAATTCTAAATTTTTCTTCAATGCCATCACGCACATATTGCGAACTGCTATTCGTTAAAATCCCGTCTGGAATAACGACCGCTAAATATCCGCCTACTTTTAAAAAGCGGTGGCATTGTTCAATAAATAAGACTTCAGTGCTTTGATTTTCGCGCCCTGTTGTCGTGTGTTTGCCTTTTATTTTGGCATCTATCCAATTAATATCTTTTAAAGAAAAATCATAATACGGCGCGGTTTGTCCGTCTGTTTTCATATACGATTTTTCCGATTGTTTGATAATCGAACCAAACGGCGGATTAGTGACGATAAAATCAAAACTATTTTCTGAAAATCCTTTATTACCTGTCGTTTCTGCAATATGGGCTATGGAAAATAAACCATCAAAGGTAATGACGTTGGTGTGTCCGTCATCATGAATAATCATATTCATTTTGGCGACGCGGCTGATTTGGTCATTTATTTCAATACCAAATAGATTTTTTGCTGCGAAATCATGCCATTCTCTATGCCAATCATCCCTATCGTGCATATCGGTTTTATAATCGGGATAGTTTTTATCGGCTTGTTTGCGGACTTTATCCAAACAATAGAGTAAAAAACCACCTGAGCCGCAGGAGGTATCTAATACTTTGCTTTCGTGGGTGATGGGTAATACATCAACGGCAAATTTAACCACGTTGCGCGGGGTAAAAAACTGTCCAAACTCCCCTCTAAAATAAGTCCCTAAAAAGGTTTCAAAGGCTTTGCCTTTGCTGTCTAAATCAGTTTCTGAAAAACTAATACTTTGAAAATATTCAACGATACTTTTAATGCGTTCGGCGGTTAAATCTATCGGTTTATTGAATATCTCAGGGTCGTAGCTTTTACCTTTATCATAGAGGTTAGTAATGCGGTTTTTAAGCGCGTCTAGGTTTTTACTTTCATCGTCTGGATAGTCGCTGACTATTTGAAATTGGTAAGGCTGTCCTTTTTTAGTATATTTCTCATCCCATACTTTGCAGAATATGAGTTTATCTAATTCATCAAACGCTTGTGATGGGTTTAATTCGCCACCTGCCCAGAGTGCGTCATGGGCTTGTTTAAATACCCGCGTTAATTCACTTTCGCTAACGGCTTTTACTTCATCGGTATTAATTCGAGTATCTACGCCTTTGACTTTATCGGTATAAAAACCGCCTTTGGCATATTTATATTTTTTGGTATCACTTTCACCAAAATAGGGAATATCAATTTCGGTATTCTTTTTATTTTTGTCTTTATCAAAGTGATAGAATTCTTCTTTATTACCTTTTGTGACCCAAATAAATTTAGTTGTACCCGCTAAAGCGTGGGCATAACTAAAGGCTTGTTCGCCTGCTTGTTTAAATTCTTGTTCAGATACGTCGGTGTTTTTGCATTCGACAACGATATAAGGCGATAAACAGGCAGTATCATGATAAACAACAATGTCGGCTTCTTTGGTGGTTTAACCCATTGTAACAGAGACAAATTGCTGTATGCGTTCAACAGGGTAGCCGTATTTTAAAACCAGTTTTAAAAAGGTTTCGGCTTGTACTTGTTCTTCGGGGTTATTGTAGTTGCGGCGTTTGTCTTGGTGAATGTAGTAGATGTTTTTTTGTTCGTCATCAAAACGAATTAAGCCTTTTGCAATGCCTTGTTGTATTAAGTCCATGATTTTCTTGTGGGTGGTGTTTTATTGGTGGGTATTATAAGTGTAAATGTTCTATTGCCTGTAACCCGCTTGCTTGGTGAGCGCGTCTTTGATTTTGTTTAGAGCGTTTAGCCAAAACTCAATCAGTTAGCAAAGTCTTTGCCGCTTCAATAAGGCAACACTGCCGCATAGACGGCTTATAATGGTATAATTCCATTGTATAGCCTCAGTTTCAAGACCTGTCTGGTTTTCAAAATTAGACAGGTCTTTTAATATTGTGAGGTTGAATTGTTCATGCTAGTGATTGCAACTAGCCTACAGGGTATTCAGGAAATCATGTCAAACTTCGCCAAAGAAATTATCCCCGTCAATCTCGAAGACGAGATGAAGCAATCTTATCTCGATTACGCCATGAGCGTCATTATCGGTCGCGCTTTGCCTGACGTGCGTGATGGCCTTAAACCTGTCCATCGCCGTGTGTTATATGCGATGAGTGAATTGGGTAATGACTTTAACAAGCCTTATAAAAAGTCTGCGCGTGTGGTCGGTGACGTAATCGGTAAATATCATCCACATGGTGATACGGCGGTTTATGACACGATGGTGCGTATGGCACAGCCGTTTTCTATGCGCTATATGTTGATAGACGGACAAGGTAATTTTGGCAGCGTTGATGGAGATTCACCTGCGGCCATGCGTTATACCGAAGTGCGCATGGCAAAAATTGCCCATGAATTACTCGCCGATTTAGACAAAGAAACCGTCGATTTCATACCCAACTATGATGAATCCGAATCTGAACCCAGCGTGTTACCCACGCGCATTCCAACTTTATTAGTCAATGGTTCTTCGGGTATTGCCGTCGGTATGGCAACGAATATTCCGCCGCATAATTTAAGCGAAGTAGTCAGCGCGTGTTTGGCAATGATAGACCAGCCAGATATTAGTGTGCATGAATTGATGCAATATATTCCCGGCCCTGATTTTCCGACAGCAGGTTTTATCAACGGCGCGACAGGTATTTATAACGCTTACACAACAGGACGTGGCAAAATTTATTTACGCGCTAAAAGTCATTTTGAAGAGTTTGGCGAACAAGGTCGGCAAGCGATTATCACCACTGAATTGCCGTATCAAGTCAACAAAGCGCGGTTATTAGAAAAAATTGCCGAGCTGGTGAAAGAAGGCAAACTGGAAGGCATTTCAGGCTTGCGCGATGAATCCGATAAAGACGGAATGCGCATGGTGATTGAGCTGAAACGCGGCGAAACGCCCGAAGTGGTGCTGAACAATCTCTACAAACAAACCCAATTTCAAACCGTGTTTGGTCTGAACATGGTGGCGATTTTAGACGGTCGCCCGCACTGCATGAATTTGACCGAAATTCTCAGTTCCTTTATTAATCACAGACGCGAAATTGTTACCCGCCGCACTGTTTATTTGCTACGCAAAGCAAGAGAACGCGCCCATATCTTAGAAGGTTTAGCGGTTGCCTTAGCCAACATCAACGCCATGATTGACCTGATTAAAACCTCAGGCAATCCAGCCGAAGCCAAAGCGGCGTTATTAGCGCAAACATGGGCGGCGGGTTTAGTGGCTGAATTACTGGAACGCGCCGATTCTGCGCGTTCCAGACCTGACGATTTATCGCTAGAATTTGGCATGGTCAATGGCGCGTATCGTTTAACCGAAACCCAAGCCCAAGCCATTTTAGATTTACGTCTGCACCGTTTGACGGGCTTAGAACAAGATAAAATCATCAGCGAATACCAACAACTATTGGCACAGATAGATGAATATCTAGCAATTCTGGGTAACGATGTCCGTTTAATGGAAGTCATTCGTGAAGAATTGGTGGCTATCAAAGACCAATATTCAGACGTTCGCCGTACTGAAATCATCCAAGACCATTCCGATTTATCGCTGGAAGACTTAATTACCGAAGAAGACCGCATTGTCACCTTGTCGCATGAAGGCTATGTGAAATCACAACCCTTAGATGATTACAAAGCCCAACGCCGTGGTGGACGTGGCAAATCAGCGACAGCCACCAAAGAACTGGATTACGTCAACAAACTCATTGTTGCCAGTACCCACGACACCATTTTGTGCTTCTCATCCAAAGGCAAAGTGTATTGGCTGAAAGTCTATCAACTACCTGTTGCCAGCCGTGCTTCACGCGGCAAACCGTTCGTGAACTTATTACCACTAGAAGACGGCGAAAAAATCAACGCCATGCTTACCGTGCGCGAATACACCGACGATAAATTCATCTTCATGGCAACCTCAGCAGGCACCGTTAAGAAAACGCCATTGAAAGAATTTGAAAACCAACGCAGTGGCGGCAAAATCGCCGTTGATTTACGCGAAGGCGATAAATTAGTCGGTGTCGCCATTACCGACGGACAACAAAACATCATGCTATTCAGCAGTGACGGCAAAGCCATTCGTTTCAGTGAAGCCGATGTGCGCTCTATGGGCAGAACCGCCACAGGCGTACGCGGCATCAACTTAAACGACGGACAAGAAGTGATTTCGTTAATCGTCGCCTCCGAAGGCGCGGTACTCAACATCACTGAAAACGGCTTTGGCAAACGTACCGAAGTCGATAAATTCCGCCTACAATCACGCGGCGGACAAGGCGTTATATCCATCCAAACCTCCGAACGCAACGGCGCAGTGGTCGGCGCAGTATTAGTAGGCGACAATGACGAAATCATGATAATCACCGACGGTGGCACGCTAGTCCGCACCCGCGTGAACAGCATTTCCGTCGTCGGCAGAAACGCCCAAGGTGTCACCATCATCCGCCCTGACAAAAATGAAAAAGTCATCGGTGTGGATAGAATTGAAGGCTTAGCGGGGGATGAGGAAGAAGAGGGGGAAGTTGTGGATGATAGTGAAACCACTGTAGACATAGACGCTCAGATTGAAGATTAAAATGCGGATATTTAAAGGTAAGCAGTGACAATATCTACAGTTGATTTATTTTCTGGTGCTGGTGGTTTTACAGAAGGTTTTAAAAAGGCGGGCGGTTTTAAGACTGTTTTAGCGGTCGATTCAGACCAGCAAGCTGTAAAAACATTTAGTCATAATCACCCAGACGTTAATGTAGTCTGTGAGAATGTGACTAATTTATCGGCTGACATATTAGCTACTTTAATTAAAAGCAAGGTTGATATTGTTATCGGTGGACCTCCGTGTCAAGGTTTTAGCCTTGCGGGACGCAGATTACCTAATGACCCCAAAAATCAATTATTTCGTGAATATGTACGAATCGTAAAAACGTTGAATCCTGAAATAATTGTTTTTGAAAATGTTGTCGGTATTATCTCTATGCAAGGTGGCTTAGTTCTTGAAGCTATCTGCGAAGAATTCTCTGCAATTGGTTATACCGTTTCATTTGATATTTTAAATGCAGCAGATTATGGCGTTGCTCAAGCCAGACCTAGATTTATATTAATTGGTAGAAGGAGTGGTGGACACATTAATATGCCCATTCCATCTCATGGAATATTAGGGAAAAATTTAACGATTGATTTATTTTCTACGGATTTAAAACCTCACGTTTCAGTAAAAGAGGCATTATCTAATTTGCCAGAAATTTATCAAGGCGAAGGTTATGAAGAGCAAATATTCGCTGTTAAACCAAACAATGAATATCAAACTGCAATGAAAGGTAATCGCGTGGAAAATATTTTATATAATCATCGTGCGACTAGGCATAATGACGAGGTTATTAAACGCTATGACCATATACCTCAAGGTGGTGATATTCGCTCGTTACCAGAAGAATTACGCACAAAAAAAAATAATGTTTTCCGCTTGTTAGATAATATGCCAGCTAGAACCATTACTTGTAATTTCAGAACAGATATTATTCATCCTTGGTTGCCACGCGGTCTAACTGTGAGAGAGGCAGCACGACTACAAAGTTTTGATGATGATTATCAATTTTTTGGTAATCTCACCAGAAAAGCAAAATATCTTACTCAAGATGACCAAGTGGGTAATGCAGTTCCGCCCCTATTAGCTAAAGCTATAGCCAATCATATTAAAAATTATTTATGAGCGAAGAATTTCTTAATTCATCTAGCGGACACAAATTAGGGCAATTAATTGGCGATTGGTTTGAAGAATATATTGCTGCTTACCTGCTTGAAGAAATAGCCAATAAATTGGGTTTATATCTTGACCATCGTTTTAGAAAAAGAAGTTGTCGCGGCGAAAAAATATTATGGCAAGATTTAGATGGTAACGAAGTAGATTATGACTTTGTTTTAGAACTAGATGGAACAGATAATATAAAAGGTATTCCTGTCGCTTTTTTTGAAACCTTTTGGCGACGTGGAGCTAGACATTCAAAAGATAAAGCGCGTGATGATTCTGGAAAACTATTACCTATGCGTACAACGTATCCAACGGCGCGAGTCTTAGGAATTATATCAGCGGGTGATTTCACAAAACCTGCTCAAGAATTAGTACACAGTCGTTGTATTGATTTATTTTATGTACCCAAAGAACAAATATGTAAATCATGGCGCGACCAAGGTATTGAAATTGATTATCACGATAATGCCAGTGAACAACTAAAACAAGAAATTGCCAATAAAGTCGTTTCAGCTTTAGCAATAACAGCGATAAAAGAAGCTATTTCAAATCAACTTATAAAAAATATGGGGTCGGCTGTATTTAATTCTTATATTGCACGAATTATCGCCAGTGTATCGGCGATTCCAATAGCTTATAAAATAACCAATATTTATGTATCTTCACCTGTTGATTTTGAGAAACATGAAGATGCAAAAAACTATTTACTGCACTATTCAATTTTTTCTGACGATTTGTCTTCAAATATGACACGCCAAATTAAATATGAGGCAATCTATAATGATGGCGAGATATTTGAAAGAAATAATCTAACCACTGAAAAAGCACTTGAGCTTCACTATATGGTTGGTCAAGTGTCTGATTATTTCACTAAATACCACACTACTTTGTAAAACACTTTTTAATTAATCTTTTAACCTAACCAAGAGAACCCCCATGTCCAGAGTTTATAATTTTAGTGCCGGCCCTTCTGCATTTCCTGAGTCGGTTTTACAACAAGCGCAACAAGAGATGTTGGAATGGCGTAATAGCGGTATGTCGGTGATGGAAATGAGCCATCGTGGCAAACATTTTTCCATTATCGCGGAAGAATTGGAAAGCGATTTGCGCGAGTTGATGGCAATTCCAGAAAACTATAAGGTGTTATTTTTACAAGGCGGTGCGTCGGCGCAATTTTCCTTGATTCCGCAAAATATTTTGGCGGGCAAAACTAAAGCCTGTTACATCAAAACAGGTGCGTGGTCTGAAAAAGCCGTTAAAGATGCGGGCGCGTATTGTGATGTGATTTTAAGTGCGAGTTCAGAAGACACTAAATTCACCACCATTCCAGACGCGGCAACGTGGGCGATTGATAACGATGCGGCGTATTTGCATTACACCTCTAACGAAACCATCCACGGTGTGGAGTTCCAAGATATTCCAGATTCTAAAGGCTTGCCGTTAGTCTGTGATATGTCGTCTAACATCTTGTCGCGTTCTGTGGATGTCAGCCAATACGGCATTATTTATGCGGGTACGCAAAAAAATATGGGTCCTGCGGGTGTGACGGTTGTTATCGTGCGTGATGATTTAATCGGTCACGCACCTAAAACTGTGCCTTCAGTGTTTAATTATGCGGAACAAGCGAAAAATCAATCTATGCTCAACACACCAGCCACTTATAACTGGTATTTAGTCGGTTTAGTATTGAAATGGTTGAAAGCCCAAGGCGGTGTCGCGGCGATTGAACAACGCAATATCGCTAAAGCGGCTAAGCTCTACGCAGCAATTGACGGGTCAAGTTTATATTCCAACCCTGTCGAAATCGCTTCACGCTCACGCATGAACGTACCGTTTATTTTAGCCGATGAAAGTTTGGATAAACCGTTTTTGGCGGCTGCCGAAGCCAAAGGTTTATTTGAATTAAAAGGTCATCGTTCAGTCGGCGGCATGAGAGCGAGTATTTATAACGCTATGTCTGATGCAGGTATTGATGCGTTGATTGATTTTATGGCTGAGTTTGAACGCACACGTTAAAACTGAAGCCTCCGAGGTTTTAAAAACATAAACATAGTTCCCACGCTCCAGCGTTGTGTGATGTGTAAGAAGACGCTGGAGCGTCAACTGAGGCATTCCAACGCTGGAGCGTTGGAACGATGCAACTTGACGAATTGTTATAGGAGATTTGTGAGTGGAAGAAATACCAATCGTGTTTTTAACTCATGCCGCAGATGTTTTACCGCGTACGTTGGGTAAATCGTAGGTTGGTGGTGAGCTTGCGAACCCCAACAAAGTAAATAACTATCCGTGGTGTTGGGCTTCGTACCTCTCCCCAACCTACAAAACTGATTAACTGAGAATCCACCATGTCATCCATCATCCCACTGTCCGAATTAAGAGAAAAAATTGATGCCATTGATGCTCAACTGTTGCAGTTGATGAATCAACGGGCACAGTGTGCGTTAGAGGTTGCTAAGACCAAGCTAGCACAAGGTGAAACGGGGACCTTTTATCGTCCTGATCGTGAGTCGTTGGTGTTACGGCGTATTCAAGACTTAAACCAAGGTCCTTTGGCTAATGAGACGGTTATGCGGTTTTTTCGAGAATTAATGTCGGCGTGTTTGGCGTTGGAAAAACCTTTGGATGTCGCTTTTTTAGGACCCGAAGGCACGTTTACTCAGCAAGCGGCACACAAGCATTTTGGTCATGCGGTCAAAACTATTCCTGTTGCAACCATCAACGATATTTTTAATAGTGTGGAAAGTGGTTCATGTCAGTTTGGTGTTGTACCTGTGGAAAATTCTACCGAAGGCGTTATCAGTCATACGCTGGATAGGTTGTTAAGCTCACCGTTAAAAATTTGCGGTGAAGTCGAAATTCGTGTGCATCAAAATTTGCTGGGGTTGACGGAAAATCTGGCTGAGATTACCGAAGTGTATTCACATTCTCAGTCTTTAGCACAGTGTCGGCAATGGCTGAGTAAGCATTTGCCTCATGCTGAGCAAACAGCCGTTAATAGCAATGCTGAGGCGGCACGTTTAGCAGCAAATAATCCTCATACGGCGGCTATCGCAGGTATCGCCGCTGCTGAGGTTTATAATTTAACGGTGCTTGAAAAAAATATTGAAGACGAAGCTAATAACACGACACGCTTTATTATCATCGGCAAACAAATGTCTGCACCAACAGGTAAAGATAAAACGACTTTAGTGGTCTCTACTAATAATCAAGCGGGCGCGTTATATAAAATGCTTGAGCCTTTTGCTAGTGCGGGTGTCGATATGCTGAATATTGAATCTCGACCATCACGTCAAGGCTTATGGGATTATGTGTTTTTTATTGATATTGACGGGCATAGCGAGGATACAAAAGTTGCCGAAGCCTTGGCTTTATTAAAAAATAAAGTGAACATGCTTAAATTATTAGGGTCTTATCCTAAAGCGGTCTTTTAACCCTGTTAGGAGTTAGCAATGCGATACTATCACAATTATTTTATGTTACTGGCGTTAAGCGTTTTGTTAAGTGCGGGCTGTGCAAATCAGCAGCGTACGCCCGTTTCTGCCAATCCACCTACACTTAGTGGCAATGGACTAGATGGTGATGAAGAACAGGCAATTTTAAGTTATCACAATGAAGTAAGAGCTAGTGTGAATGTTGCACCATTAAGTTGGTCACCCGAACTTTCAAAACAGGCGGCAACGTGGGCGGCAACATTAGCCAGTCGAGGTTGTAAGCTTCAACATAGTCAAGATTCAAAGTATGGCGAGAATCTTTTTATGACTTCATCAAATCGAGATCATGATGCTGTTATTGATGCAGCTGAGTTATGGGAAAGCGAAAAGGAAAACTACGCAGGACAACGTTTAACTAAAGCTAATGTATCGGCTGTCGGTCATTACACACAAATGGTTTGGAGTATCACTAGCACCTTAGGTTGCGCTAAAGTAGTCTGTGATAATAAACTAATCGTGGTATGTAATTACAGCCCTTCTGGAAACCAGCTAGGTGCAAAACCTTATTAATGGCTTACGCCCCTTATCGTCTTAACTTAATTAAGGGGCGATTTGCTGGTTCGATAGCCTTGATATGGCATTATGATTTTTCGTTTAAATAAAGTTGTAGCACAGTTTGAGTACGAATATTGTTTTGTCGCATGTGCATGACAAGGTGCATAAAAATATCACGTAATACGAAATAACCTTTTTCAGGGTATCTATCCAAAAAGCTAATCATTTTGGGTCCATCAAATTTAGCAATTTCGCAATCGGTTAGTGCGATAACTTCTGCACTACGCGGCTCACCGTCAAACATCGCCAACTCACCAAAAATATCATTTTTAGATAAGCGTGCTAATCCTGAAGAGAATTGGCTGATTTCATCGCTGATATTGGTACTAACCTGTACCTGTCCTTCTAAAATAAGATAAACATCTTGGCTATTTTCTTTTTCTTTTAGAATAACATCCAAGGCTTTGTATTTCACTTTAGCGTATGGAACATCCAGCATAAAAACGGGGTCATTGAATAAATCACTTAAATTCGTCATAGTATTGTAGATTCGTGTTGAGGTGGGAGGAGATTAGTTTCGATTTTGCTTATTGTTAATGTAGTTATTATAAATAGTAGCTTAAAGTTATATCATAACTTATTGAATATAAAATATTTTACTAACAAATGCTATTGCCAAAATTAGAGCTAGCTGCCTTTGTTGTGTAAGCTCAAACTTTGGTCTTAAACATTATAATCCATCACAGAAAAATTACCGATCTATACCATATCCATTGTTGTCAATTAATTTTAGAGACAAAATTAATAAATTGAAATTGCTCTTTCATTGCCCAATAATTAAATAACTCTCATTACCTATATATCATTGTTTGAGTTTAACAAGCACAACTTGTATATCCATCAAAATTAGGGTGATTTATATAGCGTAAGATTTTAGGTTGTTATAAACTGTTTTTCGAGCATTTGCTCAAGAGAGTCATAAAATAATAATACAGGAGATAACTATGAGTGAAGTACAAGACACAACAAGCAACCCATCATTATTCGATCAACTAGGTGGATCTGCCGCTGTCGATGCTGCTGTCGATATTTTTTATCGCAAAGTGTTGTCGGATTATCGCATCAACCGTTTTTTTGACAATAGCGATATGGAAAAACAAGCCGCTAAACAAAAAGCATTTTTAACAATGGCATTTGGTGGACCAAATAATTACAGTGGTACTGATATGCGTACCGCTCATGCTAAATTTGTCAAAATGGGCTTGAATGACAGTCATTTTGATGCTGTTATGGAACATTTAACAGCTACTTTAGTAGAGCTAAGTGTACCGCCTGCACTGATTGCTCAAGTGGCAGCCATTGCTGAAAGTACGCGTGCTGACGTATTAAATAGATAACACCCCCTTAAGGTGGAGGACATCATGCCAAAACTAGCCTTAAATAGAACTATATCGCTAATCAACCTGATGAAATGGTATTGAATACCTTAATTCAAATACCTAGGTTTTGTCGTTCAGGCATTTACTAATCTTGTTTAATGCTTAGTATTGACACTCCTCCACCTGTTTCTGCTAAAAGTCGAGTTATCTTTTTATTACCGTTTGCATAGTCGCTGACTTATATTTATAGGAACGCTTTGTATATCACACCCCAAAATTAATACCTTAACATTCGCCTTTTTACACCCACCACTCAACAAAACCACTTGTTTTATAGGGCGTTTTTTGCTCTAAAACAGCGCACTTGGCTTGCAATCTAGGGGTTTTTCCTTTAACTTAGCCTCATATCCGTAAAAGGCTAGGGGTGCTTATCGTTACTGTACAACGTTAAGCTGAGATTAAACCCTTTGAACCTGACTCTGGTTAACACCAGCGTAGGAAAGCCCTCAAACTTCCCTGCGCTTTTATTCTATTTTGGAGAACAGCATGAGCGCAGTCCTAAAAGACGAGCTTGCCAGCAGCGCAAGCTCTGTAAAAATTGATTCCTATCCCGCCTCAGAAAAAATCTATGTCCAAGGCTCGCGCCCCGATATTCGTGTGCCGATGCGTAAAATCACCCTGTCTGATACGCCTGTTCATTTTGGTGCAGAAAAAAATCCACCGCTTTACGTTTATGACACCTCAGGCGTTTATACCGACCCCAACGTTGAAGTAGATTTAAAAAAAGGCTTAGCGGCGATTCGTGCTAACTGGATTTTAGAGCGTGATGATACGGAATTATTAGACGGTCCTACGTCTGAATTTGGTCAACAACGTCTACACGACCCTGCTACTGCTGATTTACGTTTTGAATTAACCCGTAAACCACGCCGCGCTAAAGCGGGCAAGAATGTCTCGCAAATGCACTATGCCAGACAAGGCATCATCACGCCTGAAATGGAATTTATCGCTATTCGTGAAAACCAAAAAATGGAAGAAATGCGCGAATTATGGAAAGACCAACATCCTGGCGATTCTTTCGGTGCGTCTATTCCTGATGTCATCACGCCTGAATTTGTTCGTGATGAAGTAGCGCGTGGTCGTGCGATTATCCCTTGCAACATTAACCATCCTGAACTTGAACCAATGATTATCGGGCGTAATTTCCTCGTCAAAATCAACGGTAACTTAGGCAACTCAGCCGTCACTTCCTCCATTGATGAAGAAGTAGAAAAAATGCTCTGGGGCATTCGTTGGGGCGGTGATACCATCATGGATTTATCGACTGGTAAAAATATTCATGAAACCCGTGAATGGATATTGCGTAACTCACCCGTGCCGATTGGTACTGTGCCTATCTATCAAGCCCTAGAAAAAGTTAATGGTAAAGCCGAAGACTTAACATGGGAAATTTTCCGCGACACCTTAATTGAACAAGCTGAACAAGGCGTGGATTATTTCACCATTCATGCGGGCGTGCGTTTGCATCACGTTCCACTCACTGCAAAACGCATGACTGGCATAGTCTCACGCGGCGGTTCAATCATGGCGAAATGGTGTCTTGCACATCACACCGAAAGTTTCCTTTACACGCATTTTGAAGAAATTTGCGAAATCATGAAAGCCTACGATGTTGCCTTCTCGTTAGGTGATGGTTTACGACCAGGTTCAATTTATGACGCGAACGATGCTGCGCAATTTGGCGAATTAGAAACGCTAGGCGAACTGACCAAAATCGCATGGAAACATGATGTACAAACCATGATTGAAGGACCAGGGCATGTGCCTCTGCACATGATTAAAGTCAACATGGAAAAACAATTGGAAGAATGCGGCGAAGCTCCGTTTTATACTTTAGGACCTTTAACCACTGACATTGCCCCTGGTTATGACCATATCACCTCAGCCATCGGCGCGGCAAATATTGGCTGGTACGGTTGCGCGATGCTGTGTTACGTTACCCAAAAAGAACATTTAGGCTTACCCAATAAACAAGACGTACGCGAAGGCATCGTGACTTATAAAATCGCAGCACACGCGGCAGACTTAGCCAAAGGACACCCAGGCGCACAAGCCCGCGACAATGCCATGTCCAAAGCCCGCTTTGAATTCCGTTGGGAAGACCAATTTAACATCGGACTTGATCCTGAAAAAGCGCGTGAATTTCATGATGAAACTTTGCCAAAACAATCGGCAAAAGTCGCACACTTCTGCTCGATGTGTGGTCCACATTTCTGCTCGATGAAAATCAGCCAAGACGTGCGTGATTACGCTAACGCAAAAGGCGTTGCTGAAGAAGAAGCCTTAAAAATAGGCATGGAAGAAAAATCGCAAGAATTTTTACAAGAAGGCGCGGCGATTTACCACGAAGTGTAAGTAAGCCGAGTGGAGTACAAAATTTTTTGTACCTGACACCCAGCCTCGTTAGCTTTTATACTCTGACGGGGTTTACAATTTCATCCTAGTGTTTTTAAAAAATCCTGTTCCGAGATAAGATTTAACCATCCTTTTCGATGCTGTTGAAAATCTGTGTAACTGTAGCTCAATAACATCCTGCCCTTCGCCATCTTGGCGTACGATGCCACATCCCCAGTCTATATCAATAACACACATTTCTAAATCAGGGCGGGTGGCACGCAGATTGACGAATCCACACCATGTTGTACCGTTCCATTGGCTATAGTGCTGTAGAAATTCTTCATAACTACGTTGGTGCCATGTCGCAGTCATGAACAACAATTACGCCGCCTTCGCTTAAATGCAGGAGAGAGTTCAATATCGCGTCGAGCTTGTTCTTCAACGTGCAGACCATCAACGAAAATGATGTCATATTCGACATCTTCATTAATCATGGCGAAAAATTCATTAGAACCTGTTCAACATCTC
>DFWO01000047.1:0-168 GCA_002380945.1 Methylococcaceae bacterium UBA4132
TTTACAAAATTATCAGCATAGTTCTGGTAAAACCCCAGTCGCACATGATATACAGTATAGGCTCACTGCTACATAGGTAATTTAGACAACTTGCTAATGGAGTATATTCGTCTCATGCGTCAAAAAATTATAAAACCCTCCACTTATTTAACAGAAGTTAAAACTCTT
>DFWO01000047.1:342-11854 GCA_002380945.1 Methylococcaceae bacterium UBA4132
TACACCCACACTCATGCGCCCAAAAGTCATAAAACCCTCAACCTATTTAACAGAAGTTAAAACTCTTTCAGATCGTATCGTTGCCGCACAGCAACCAATTCGTATTTTGGACGCGGTGAAATGGGATGACAGTATCAAACAAGCGTTTTTTGATAGCCACTGCAAAAAACCACCCATTGTTACGGTAGATTATTATAAAAATCGTCCCTTAGGCTTTGATCCTTTAGAAAAGAAACAAGAATTTTATCAAATAGAGCGTGATTTAGTCCGTAAACTGGGGCAACTCAATCCGCTCAGCGTTATCATGCGCCGCATCTGCCGAGAATATAAAGATGTCGTGAATATGCTAGAAGAGCGCGGTACACAAACCTTTGCCAATATTTCTCAGGAATTATACGGCTCATCGGAAGACGTATTTCATGTCGGTGACCCCTCTATTGCCGATTTAGGTAGCATGATGGAAGAAACGCTCTCACAACTTGTGCAACTGGATTTTTTAGCCGAAGAACCCAAAACGATTAATGCCAGTGATGGTGTCGCTATTTTAAATGAACGCATACAAGCAGTATTTCCAGGTGAAGGTTTACGCGCCATGATTAGCGATGGCATTGTTGCCGATGCCGCGGCTGGTACGGATTACGTTAAATTACGCGCCGATGCTTTGTTTAATGCGCGGGATTTACGCATGTTAGAAGTGCATGAAGTCTGGGTGCATTTAGGCACAACACTCAACGGTTTAGAGCAACCTTACTGCACCTTTCTGGGTAAAGGACCACCCTCAGCCACTGTTACCCAAGAAGGCTTAGCGGTATTGATGGAAATCTTAACGCTAAGCTCAACCCCTAATCGCCTCATGCGGTTAATTGACCGTGTGCGTGCTATTACTCTTGCCGAACAAGGCGCGGATTTTATGGATATATTCGGCTTTTTTAGAGATAAAGGACGCGATAAAGAAGAAAGCTATATGCTCAGTAGTCGGGTATTTAGAGGTAGTAGTCCCGATGGGATGCCATTCACTAAAGACTTAACTTATATCAAAGGCTTCGTCCTGACCTATAACTTTATCCGCCTAGCCGTTCACAAAGGCAAACCCGATCGTATTCCGCTGTTATTTTGTGGCAAAACCATGATTGAAGACATGAAGGTATTAGTGGACTTAGTAGAAGAAGGCACTGTCACCGCCCCTCGTTTTCTACCGCCGCCTTTTCAAGATTTAATGGGGCTATCGGCATGGATGAGCTTTAGTCGGTTCATGACTTCTTTAAATTTCAGGCAGTTAGAACAGGATTACGCCAATATTTTGTAGGATTTAAGCCATTCGTGGTGTCGAACAGTCGAACCATGAACGGCTTAATTATTCAGTCTTCGACACACTGTGAATTATTTGTGCCGATACACCTTTGAACGACTAACGTGATCTGGATTTACCTGTACCACGTTTATTGTCATTCGATTTACTGGGTTTGGCAGCACCGCGTCTATCAGTCGCTTTAGATGGTTTTTTGCTGTGACGATAATCTTTTTTACCTGTCTCTTTATGCGGTGCATTCTTTTTTGGGGCATCAATGACTTTTAACGACACAGGTTCATAACCCGTATCAGCAATACGCGGAATTTGGCGTTTCAATAATTTTTCAATTTCCACCAATAAATAAGCATCTTCAGGGCAGACTAAGGAAATAGCCGCACCTGACAAACCTGCGCGTCCTGTCCGTCCAATACGATGCACATAATCTTCTGCCACTTGCGGTAAATCAAAATTAATAACGTGCGGTAAATCATCAATATCCAAACCGCGTGAAGCCACATCGGTGGCAACCAAGACCGACACTTTGCCAGTTTTGAAAAACTCCAAGGCTTTATTCCGTGCGCCCTGAGTTTTATCGCCATGTAGCGCGACAGTACGGATACCATCTTCAATCAATTGTTTTTCCAAACGATCTGCACCATGTTTAGTGCGCACAAACACCAACACCTGTTTCCAATTATTACTGCCAATCAGATACGACAATAACTCGCGTTTGTACTCTTTGCCTATGCCATACACTAACTCAGACACGTTATCCGCTGTGGCATTTTGCTTGGCAACCGCCACTTCAACAGGATTGTTTAATAATTGCGTAGCGAGGCTTTTAATCGCATTTGGTACAGTGGCAGAAAATAACAGGCTTTGGCGTTGTTTAGGCAACAAAGTCATCAATTGCTTAATATCAGGCAAAAAGCCCATATCCAACATTCGATCCGCTTCATCCAGCACCAAAAATTCCACATTCGATAAATTCACCGTGCGTTCGGTTATATGGTCTAGCAAGCGTCCAGTCGTTGCTACGATAATGTCACAGCCACGGCGTAACTGACGGACTTGCTGTCCAAAACTTGCGCCGCCAACGATGACTTCTGCGTGTAACGGCAAACCTGCACCATAAGTTTGAATACTCTCATAAACCTGCGCAGCAAGTTCACGAGTCGGCACTAAAATCAAGGCACGAACACGGCGCGGTGTTTGTTTGGGATTAAACGTTTCTGCCAGTTTTTGTAATAACGGCAACGAAAAACTCGCCGTTTTGCCCGTTCCTGTTTGCGCCCCTGCGAGTATATCTTTGCCCGCTAAAATCAGTGGAATAGCTTGTTGTTGTACAGGTGTAGGCGTGGTATAGCCTTGTTCGGCAATAGTTTTAAGTAAGATTTCGGTTAAACCGAGTTGGTCGAAAGTCATTAAAAATCTCTGATGAGTGGAGGATATAACAGGAGTGCAATAGCTTTCGCTATGGCAACAAAACAGTTGAAGCTATTTTACTCTAAGATGGGATATTGGGGGCATTGGCTTAGCGACCGAGGTACTTACAATGTGAATTTTTTACACCAATGGAAAAACCAACTCCTAAACAACAAAAAAAGAGCCTTGCGGCTCTTTTTTATTGCAAGACTTAATGTCCTGTTTAGTCTTCTTTCTCAGCTTCTTTGATACTAAGGCGGACACGACCTTGGCGGTCTATTTCTAATACTTTGACTTTAACGACATCGCCTTCATTCAGACGGTCGCTGACTTTATCAACGTGTTCGTCGGAAATTTGGGAGATGTGAACTAAACCGTCTTTGCCAGGAAGGATAGTGACGAACGCGCCGAAGTCCATTAAACGAACGACTTTGCCTTCGTAGATTTTACCAACTTCAACTTCTGCAGTGATTTCTTCGATTAAACGGCGAGCTTCTTCACCTGCGGCTTTATCGACAGAAGCAACTTTAACGATACCGTCATCAGTTAAATCAACGCTCGCTCCAGTCAGTTCGGTAATGTTGCGGATAGTTGCACCGCCTTTGCCGATGACTTCGCGGATTTTTGCGGGGTCAATTTTGAAGGTGATGATGCGTGGTGCAAAATCTGACATTTCACCGCGTGTGGCGGCTAAGGCTTTGTTCATTTCGCCCAAAATGTGCAAACGACCTGCTTTCGCTTGTGCTAATGCAGTTTGCATAATTTCTGCGGTGATACCATCAATTTTGATGTCCATTTGCAGAGCAGTGATGCCATCTTGCGAACCTGCGACTTTAAAATCCATATCACCCAGGTGATCTTCATCGCCCATGATGTCAGACAATACTGCAAAGCTATCGCCTTCTTTAATCAAGCCCATTGCAATACCTGCAACAGGGGTGCTGATGGGTACGCCAGCATCCATTAACGCCAAGCTGCTACCGCACACGGAAGCCATTGAGCTGGAGCCGTTCGATTCAGTAATTTCTGATACGACGCGGATGGTGTACGGGAATTCATCCATGTTTGGCAATACGGCGGCAACACCGCGTTTTGCTAAACGACCATGACCGATTTCACGGCGTTTTGGTGAACCGACAAAACCTGTTTCACCAACGCTGTACGGAGGGAAGTTGTAATGCAGCATGAACGGTTCTTTGTATTCACCTGCCAGTGCATCAATGATTTGTGCATCGCGTTGTGTGCCTAGGGTGGCAACCACCAAAGCTTGCGTTTCACCGCGTGTAAATAACGCTGAACCGTGGGTTCTGGGTAATACGCCTGTGCGGATGGTGATGGGTCTAACTGAATCTAATGCACGTCCGTCAATACGTCTGCCTTCAAGTACCGCATGACGCACGATACTGTATTCTAAGTGTTCGATAATGCCGCGTATGTCAGATTCTGCATAATTGACTGATAATCTTTCGACGACAGCATTACGAATGCTTTTCAGGTGTTCTTGGCGAACTAATTTTTCGGCAATGGTGTAGGCTTGTTTAATGTCAGCTTCAACGGCTTCTGCGACTAATTGTTTTAATTCAGCATTGGTTTCAGGCGCAGTCCATTCCACTTTGCCACACCCTGCGGCAGCGGCAAATTCATTAATGGCGTTAATCGCTGTTTGCATTTGTTCATGACCGAACAATACCGCGCCTAGCATAACTTCTTCTGATAAACCAGCAGCTTCAGATTCCACCATGAGTACAGCTTGTGCTGTACCTGCCACAACTAAAGTCAATTGTGATTCTTTTAAGGCGGCAGGAGATGGGTTTAATAAATACTCGCCATCTTTGTAACCGACACACGCCGCGCCAACGGGACCATTAAACGGTAGACCAGATACCGCCAATGCTGCCGACGCACCCAATAAAGCGGCAATTTCTGGATCAACTTCTGGATTAAGCGACACGACCGTGGCAATGATTTGCACTTCGTGGGTGTAGCCTTCGGGAAATAACGGGCGTATCGGGCGGTCAATCAAGCGTGAAGTGAGCGTTTCTTGTTCGCTGGGTCTGCCTTCGCGTTTGAAAAAACCACCTGGGATTTTGCCTGCCGCGTAGGCTTTTTCTTGATAATTAACGGTTAAAGGGAAAAAATCGCCGCCAGCGGGTTCTTTTTTACCAACGACTGTCACGAGTAAAGATGTACCGTCTACATCAATCATCACTGCGCCGTCTGCTTGACGGGCTATTTCACCCGTTTCTAGCGTAATGGTGTGGTCGCCGTACTGAAATTCTTGCCTAATAGGAGTCACTATGAAGTTCCTTTGAATGAATGGGGTTCATGAGGTGAAAAGCAACAACGGCACAAGATGTGCCGTTGCGATAAAGCGTATTACTTGCGTAAGCCCAAGCGTTCAATCAATGAACGATAACGACCTAGGTCTTTGCCTTTAAGGTAATCCAACAATTTGCGGCGTTGGTTTACCATACGCAACAAACCACGACGTGAGTGGTTGTCTTTTTTGTGTTCGGCAAAATGTGGCATCAAATGATTGATGTGTGCGGTCAATAAAGCGACTTGTACTTCGGGTGAACCTGTATCAGTTTCAGTTAAACGATAAGCTTCAACGACGGCTTTTTTTTGTGCTGCGGTAAATGGCATTGCTAATAATCCCTAAGATTAAAATGAAAACCGTTTTATAACGGCTAGTGTGTACTCCACGATAGGGTGTAGAGTCTGGGTATCAATCAGTTAGATTGAATAATTTTTTCGGTGCTAGTTTACCATTTAAAGTCATTTCTCCCAAACCGAGAAACAGCTGATTATGATAAATTCGCACGCTGCCTAATTGCGGATAGTCACAAGAAATGGTTTGCCCATAGCGTATCGCAGTCGTTTGTTCATCCGATAACTGCACGGCAGGTATAGCTTGTAAAGGTTCATCAACAGTAATTAAACACGCATTTAACTCCTCCGCTGTCATGGCGGTAAGTTGCTCAATTGTGTGTGCATTCGCTAACCGAAACTGCCCAGCTTGCAAACGCTGCAATACCGTCACCGTACCGCCACAACCAAAATAATGCCCGATGTCTTCGGCTAATGAGCGGATGTAAGTGCCTTTAGAGCAAAACACTTCTAAGCTAAGTTGCTCGTTAGCAAAATCTATCAGCTTTAATTCGTATAACGTAATATGACGGGCTTTACGGTTAATGGTAATGCCTTCTCGCGCCAACTCATACAATTTCTTGCCGTTATGTTTTAACGCCGAATACATGGGCGGCACTTGCTCAATCTCGCCTGTGAAGTGTTGTAAGCAAATATGGATTTGCTCAAGCGTCAATTCAGGTACAGGCTTAGTTTCCAATACCACGCCTTCTGCATCACCCGTATCCGTGATCACACCGAGTTGAATAGTCACCGCATAGCGTTTATCATCATCCAACATCATGCCCGATACTTTAGTCGCTTCACCAAAACACAGCGGTAATAATCCCGTCGCCAATGGGTCTAAACTGCCGGTATGCCCTGCTTTATTGGCATTAAATAAACGGCGTACTTCCTGTAAAGCTTTATTAGAAGAGACCCCTAGGCGTTTATCTAACAAAATAATACCGTGGACATTAAGACCTGATTTGCGTTTGCTCATGGGATAATTAAGGGTATTAGTGCAGATATTTATGCAATGACTGAACAGATGCTAACTTTTAAAACTAACACATCATCACTCCCATACTTTTGTAGTATGGGAATAATAATGGCTTGTATGGGATTTATTTTACTTTTCAGTTTCTTGCGAAGACTTAGGCACATCACTCAACAATTCTGCCACGCGCATTCCTGTATCAAACGAGGTATCGTAGTAAAAACGCAGCGCAGAAATGTGGCGTAAACGCATTCGTTTGGCGAGTTCGTGGCGTATCATCGGGGACAATTCATTGAGCAATTTAACGTTGTCTTTTTTACCTTGCTCGTCAGCATTAAGTACCGTGATATAAATTTTTGCCACAGCCAAGTCTTTGCTGACCACAACTTCGTTGATAGTCACAAAGCCTAAGCGCGAATCATCAATATCACGTTGCAAAATAAGCGATAGCTCTTTTTGCATTTGTGAAGAGACGCGGGCATTACGCCCGAATTCTTTTGTCATGATTACAGTTCCCGTTTAACTTCGGTGCGTTCAAAGACTTCGATTTGATCGCCAACGCGGACATCGTTGTAATTTTTCACGCCAATACCGCATTCCATGCCCATTTTAACTTCGGCAACGTCATCTTTGATGCGGCGCAAGGATTCCAATTGTCCTTCATAAATAACGACATTTTCACGCAATACACGAATCGGCAGGTTACGTTTGACAAAGCCATCAACCACCATACAACCAGCAATTGCACCGAATTTGGGTGATTTAAAGACACCACGCACTTCGGCAAGACCGACAATCGTTTCTTTAATTTCAGGAGCTAACATACCGCTGATAGATTTTTTAACTTCGTCTATCGCTTCATAGATGATGCTGTAGTAATGTAAATCGATGCCTTTTTCTTCAATCATTTTTCTGGCTGTGGCATCGGCACGGACGTTGAAGCCCATGAGAATTGCACCCGAAGCCAAGGCCAAGTTAGCATCACCTTCGTTAATGCCACCTACACCACCATAAACAACTTTTACTTCCACTTCGTCATTGGATAAACCAACTAATGAGCTACGCAAAGCTTCTAAACTACCTTGTACGTCGGTTTTTAAGACTAAGTTGACGGACGCTAATTCGCCTGTGGTCATGCGTGAGAATACTTCATCCAATTTAGCGGCTTGTTGTGCAGCATGACGAGTGAATTTTTTACGGTCTTCACGGTGTTTAGCCAGTTCTTTGGCAATACGTTCATTTTGTACGACTAAGAATTCATCACCTGCGTTAGGTGTGCCTGATAAACCTAAAATTTCCACGGGTTCACAAGGACCTGCGTCTTTAATGGGTTTGCCGTTTTCATTGAACATGGCACGAACTCTGCCATATTCATGTCCGCATAACACCATTTGCCCGTTTTCTAGTGTGCCTTTTTGGATTAATACCGTAGCAACCGCACCACGTCCTTTATCAAGGCGCGATTCGATGACAATACCTGATGCGGCACCTTCAACAGGGGCTTTAAGTTCTAAAATCTCAGTTTGTACAATCAGAGCTTCGATGAGGTCATCTATACCTAAGCCTGTTTTAGCAGAAATTTGTAAGAATTGGACATCACCGCCCCACTCTTCAGGCTGTACGCCAATGCTGGACAGTTCTTGCATGACTTTTTCTGGATTAACACCTGGTTTATCCATTTTGTTCATAGCGACGATAATCGGCACCTTTGCTGCTCTAGCGTGTTCGACAGCTTCTTTGGTTTGTGGCATCACACCATCATCGGCAGCAACAACGATAATAACTACGTCAGTAACATCGGCACCACGCGCACGCATAGCAGTAAATGCCGCATGACCTGGGGTGTCTAGGAAAGTGACAGAACCGTGGTCGGTTTTGACCTGATACGCGCCTATGTGTTGCGTAATACCGCCTGCTTCACCTGCGGCAACACGAGTTTTACGAATGTAATCCAGTAATGACGTTTTACCGTGATCGACGTGTCCCATAATGGTAACAATAGGCGCACGCGGTAATTCAACACGATTGTCTTCCTCAAGAGCTTGAGACAGCATTTCTTGCTCAAGATCGTCTTCACTTTGCATGATGGGTTTATGCCCCATTTCTTCAACCAATATCGCCGCTGTGTCTTGGTCGATAGTTTGATTGATGGTCGCCATAATGCCTAGCTTCATCAAATGCTTAATGACGACTGCCGCTTTGACGTTCATTTTTTGCGCGAGGTCAGAGACGATAATCATCTCAGGAATGGTCACGTCATAAACAATAGGTGCGCTGGGCATTTCAAATTGATGTTTGCCTTCAGGTTGAACGTTGCGTTGCGGGGCTTGTTGCTTGCCGCCTTTACGCTTGCCTCTTTTGCCGTCTTTACCTGATGAACGCGCACCGCCGTCGTCGGCACTTTTTCTATGCTGTCCGTCTGGTTTTGCGGCTTGTTGCCTGACTTTGTCAGCATTTTTCTTAATAGACTCTTCCAATCGACGCTCTTTCTCTTGTTGTTTTTTGCGGGCTTCTTCAGCCTCTTTAGTTTTGGCTGATTTTTCTTTATTTTTCTTTTCTTCTTTAATTTTTAACGCTTCAAATTTGGCTTCTGATTCGAGGTCTACGTCTACGTCTGACTCAATCAGTTGCTCAATTTCGATTTCAGTCACAGGCTGCTCTTCTATTTCAACAGCGGCTGTCACCTCTGGTTTGCTAACAGGCTGTTTAGCAATCGTTTCTTCTGGTTGCAGTTTTTGCTCAACGGCTATGGGTGGCTCTACGACAACGGGTGCAATAATTTCAGCGGGCGAGACAGTTTCACTAACGGCAATTTCTACGGGTTGTTTTGGCTCTTCGAGTTCGACTTTAAGTGACTCCGCAGGTTTCACCTCATCAACATCGGTGCGTTTTATGTACGTTTTCTTTTTACGCACTTCAACGCTAATTGTTTTCGTGGAGCTACCTGGTACACTGGCTTGTTTAATTTCGGTAACTTTTCTGCGTGCTAAGGTAACGCGACTCGGTGAGTTGTCACCTTCGCCTTGACCTTTGCCATGACTTTTACGCAAATGTGTTAATAAACGCATTTGTTCATCGTCATTGATGATGTCATCAGGTGTTCTAACAGATAATCCCGCTTCTTGCAGTTGTTTTAATAACTGATCCAACGGTGTTTTTACCATGTCCGCTAATTGTCGTACTGTTTTATCACTCATAATCCTACCCTTTACCTACTCTCGCTTTATGCCTATGCAAACCAAGGCTCACGAGCCTTCATAATCAACGTTTTTGCACGTTCTTCACTCATACCTGAAATATCTAGCAAATCGTCAACTGCCTGTTCTGCCAAGTCTTCCATCGTTACAATACCCTGACTTGCTAAACTGTGTGCCAAATCATGATCCATACCTTCCATGTCTAGTAAACTTTGTGCAGGTTGTGCTGTTTCGATTTTTTCTTCAGCGGCAATGGCGTTGATGAGTAACGCATCTTTTGCCCGACTTCTTAATTCATTAACCAATGGTTCATCAAAGCCTTCAATTTCTAACATTTCACTGACGGGAACGTAAGCAATTTCTTCGACACTATTAAAGCCAACTTCCGCCAAAATTAACGCGATGTCGTCATCAACACCGAGTTGGTCAATAAATAATTGTTTGATTTTACCTACTTCGGCTTCGGCATTTTGTTCTGCTTTAGAAGCATCAATGACATTGAGTTCCCAGCCTGTCAGTTGAGTTGCTAAACGGACATTTTGACCGCCGCGCCCTATGGCTTGTGATAAGTTGTCTGAACTAACCGCTAAATCCATGCTGTGTTTGTCTTCATCGACCACGATAGATTGAATTTCCGCAGGTGACATCGCATTAATGACAAACTGTGCTTCGCTTGGATTCCATAAAATAATATCAACTCGTTCGCCCGCTAACTCGTTAGTCACCGATTGTACGCGAGAACCGCGCATACCAACACACGCACCGACAGGGTCTAAGCGTGGGTCATTACTTTTAACGGCTAATTTAGCACGCGAACCAGGATCACGCGCCGCACCCATGACACTAATCATGCCTTCACCCACTTCGGGGACTTCCAAACGAAATAACGCAATCAGTAATTCGGGGGCAGTACGGCTGACAAATAATTGCGGACCACGCGCTTCTAAACGCACATCTTTTAAATAGCCACGAATACGGTCGCCAATACGCACGGGTTCACGCGGAATCATGTCTTCTTTGGCAATATAGGCTTCGATGTGTCCGCCTAAATCCATATAAACACTGCCTTTTTCAATACGTTTAACTACGCCTGTAACTAACTCACCGACTCGGCTTTTATAGGCATCAACAATTTTTTTACGTTCTGCTTCGCGTACTTTGTGAATAATTACTTGCTTAGCGGTTTGCGCGGCAATACGACCAAAATCCACTGATTCAATTTCTTCTTCGATAATGTCACCCACTTGTGCGGCTGGATTATCTAATTGCGCTACTTCTAACAAAATTTGCGTAGTAGGAAACTCAACATCACCTGCACACGCTGAATTTGCATCCACCACTTCCCATTGACGATAGGTTTTATAATCGCCTGTTTTTCTGTCTATCGCCACTCGCGCTTTAATTTGATTAACATGACGCTTGATAGTCGCAGTCTCTAATGCAGACTCGATTGCCTGAAAAACTATTTCTTTTTCTATTTCTTTTTCATTAGAAAAAACTTCAACTACCAGTAAAATTTCTTTATTTGCCATTGCGTCCTCCTTTTTCTATTAAATACTCTGGCACTAATCGTGCTTTACTCATGGCGTTAAAAGGCACTTCAAAAAACTGCCCTGCTTCTGAAAGTGTAATAATATTGTCTTCCACTTTTTCAATCAGCCCCGTTATTTTTCTACGACCATGAATGGCTTTAAATAAATTAACCGAGACATTGCTACCAATAAACTGTTCAAACTGACTGACTTTAAAAAAAGGTCTATCCGCACCAGGCGAAGACACTTCTAATTGATAATTGCCTTGTATAGGGTCTTCTACATCGAGAACACCGCTAATCTGATGACTAACTTTAGTGCAGTCTTCAACTAAAATTCCATTTTCACTATCAATATAAATTCGTAACAGACCGTGTTTTGGATGCGGATTATAGTCAATGCCGACGCATTCATAACCTAAGCCTTCCACAATCGGTTC
>DFWO01000047.1:12178-18487 GCA_002380945.1 Methylococcaceae bacterium UBA4132
AGAAAATAAAAAACCCCATATAATAATGGGGTTCATTGTCTGGTAGCGGGGGCAGGATTTGAACCTACGACCTTCGGGTTATGAGCCCGACGAGCTACCAAGCTGCTCCACCCCGCGATTGATTTGCTGAATTATAAACACTTTATAATATAAAGCAACCTATTTCTGCGCAAAGCTTGAGATAACTGATGTTATACAAAGATAGTGTCCACGAAAAACACAAAAAAAGCCTCATAAGCCGCGTAGAAAAAAACAGTAGAGACGTTGCAATGCAACGTCTCTACGATAGATTTTTTATCTCAACTTTTTTTCGTGCTTTTCGTGTCTTTCGTGGACAAGTTACTAACTCAATAACGTCCGTTCAATTAACCAATACCCACCTGCTAAACTAGCTAACACTGAACAAACAGGGGTAAGTCGTGGTTCTATCAGCGGTTTTTTATGTAGCCACCAAATAAAAGGTAGTACGATTGCCGCCACAGTAATCTGCCCCACCTCCACACCTAAGTTAAAAGAAAACAGCGGTAACATAATCCCCGTTTCGTAGGAGGAAATACCCATCTCGCGTAATACAGCGGCAAAACCAAAGCCATGTACTAAGCCGAAGAAAAAAGTCAGCCATTGTCGTCCTTTTACATTATCGCCACGAACTATATTTTCTATGCCCACATACATAATCGTCGCGGCAATCAATGGTTCAACGATACTGCTAGGTATATCAACAATATTGAATGCTGCTAAGCCCAGCGTGATGGAATGGGCAATAGTAAAGAAGGTGATGATTTTAATCGCCGGCCAAAAACTACGCGTTACGATAAGCAGAGAAAACAAAAACAGTAAATGGTCGTAACCTGTCAAAATATGCTCTATACCTAACAGGAAAAAATCGGTAAACGTTGATGCGCTTGGTGTTTCTGCATTGCTGGCAGTAGTGACAGGAAAAGCCTGTACGATTAAGCTATCTGCTTGAGAAAGCATTTTTTCGCCGATACCTTGCCCTGCTTCATTTTTTATAGTGACAAACTGCTTATGACCTGAAGGCAGGTTACTTAAAAAGTTAGCTTGTAGTTGCAATTGTTTGCTAGGTGTTTGTGCATATTGCAATGCTATGTGGGCGTTATTTTGCTCATCAAAGCTCACGACACCTGCGGCTAGTGGCTGAATAATTTGCCCGTCTAGTGTAAGTTGTATACCTTGCTGTACCCATGCAGCAATCTTTGGTTTTGCGGCATCTTGTTCTGTAGTAGTGACTTCAGCATCTTGGTCACTGTCCATAGGCACAAGGGCTTCAACATCCTGCACAGAAAAAGTAATTTTAGCATCCACACCTTGTGCTTTGATGATGACATCAGTAGAACTCAAACCTGGATCATGTGCTACGCTGAACTGCGCGTAACTCAGTAAGAAAATAACCGCGATTAGCTTACTGAACATTAAACGTTCTCCACGACTTTGCGTTTTTTACGATACAAAACAACGACACCCACAATAATAAGCAACAATGCCGCTGCGCCACCCACAATCATCATGACGGTTTTTTTCGGCAAGGCATCGGGGTCGCCGCCCACATGAAAGGCAATACGCATTTTGTCTTCATCAGAAATGGCTTCTTCGCCACCTATCAATAAAAATAAGGCGTAATAGCCGTTTTTATCAATATCAGCCTGAGCTTCAACCACGCCTTTTGAATATTCTTTGGCAGGAACTTCGGTAATAGTACGCACTTCTTTAAAATTTTCTGGCTTGCTATCATCCGAACCAGTTAGTTCCAGTTCAACTACGCGAACCCCAATCGGCGTTTTGCGAATATCACGGTCAATTAAATCAGCGGCAAAAAACGCTTTACCTGTCACAGGAAGTTCTTGGCAATACGGTTTTAACAAGGCATTACGGTCACTGGCATCTTTAGGTGCAGCGGCTGTTTTGACGTACACGCTAAAATGTACGGCGTAAAAATCATTGGTAATCAAGCAACCTTGGCTCATGGGGTCTGGAACTTGTGGTTGCGTGCCTAGTTTATCTCTATCACAACTCGATAGACTAAACATCAAAAAGACACTCAACAACCATGTAACAACTTGTTTATTTTTCATAATTAGGGTGCTTTAATGGTGAATTGGTATTTGCCAGTAACGATATGGGTATCAATAGACACTACGCGGTAACGGACGGTATAAGTATCGGGCGGTAAGGTTGGCACAGTGGCATAAAGATGTGCTTGGTCGAAGGTTTCTTGTACTAAGTCTTTGTTATCAACACGATTACCTTTGCTATTAATCACCGCAAGGGCTTTGTATTCAGTACCAACCTTGTCATTGAACCACACATCAACTTGTTTAGGTGATTCGGTTAAAACAGCATTTTGTTCAGGCGAAGAACGTACCATGATAGCGTGCGCAAAGGATAACGAAGGCATAGCCAACGCGGCAAGCAGGATAACACCCGACAATAGGGGGTAACTTTTCTTATTAGCTTGATAGTGAGTCATAAAATCTACGAATGAAAGAGTAAATTGTTGATGGCAACGGGGGCGTTATTATAAACCGATGTGCGACAAAAGCTCATTATTCATCAAGCACTTTAACCACCCACTGGCTAGGTTGTTTGTTGTGTTTTTCTGTCCACATTGCTAGAAAGCCATGTTGCGTGCTGATAATACGCGGATGGGTCGCCATAATGCCTGTCGCAGATAAGCGTTTAGCCGTTGACCAGCTGATACCGCCATCTTTCGATTGTGCGGAAAAAATACTCGAACCGTCTGGTTCTCTTTCATCCCAAATCACGGTAAGCTGTTGTTTATTAATTGCAATGTCACTATGACTTGCTAGATTTCCAATCGCTAGCGGCGTACTCCAGGTTTTGCCGTTGTCGCTAGAGTGTAACGTGTATAAACCAGATTTATTCTCAAACCCTGTCCACACACTACTATATAAAGCGTTATCTTCACCAACCGCTAAGCCGCCTCCAATATGCGGACAGCCATCAAATTGCCAATTAAAAGCACCTACGGTACTGGTACGCCGCCATGTCATGCCATTATCAGAGGATTGCATGAGTGCCATATCACGGGGTTTCATATCCCGATACAGTATATTTAGCTCACCCGATGGCGAAACTGCCAGCGTATTCCAACAGCATGAACAAGTGGAATCATCCAATTTTTGGCTAGCTTGCCAATGCTCACCACCATCAATCGAGCGGGCATAGCGCAAGCTCTGATAACCATTTTCTTCAGGATCGGCTAACCAAACCGCATGAAAAAAGCCTTGTTTATCGGCGATCACATCAATATGCGATTGGTCGCCATTATTATCAACGGCAGGATTTGTTCCTGCGTGCCATGTTTTACCGCCATCATGTGAATAACGGCTTACCATTGCGCCCATGCTAGGTAATTCGCCTTTGGTTTGCCAAATAGTAACTAAATTATCGCCAGACGCTGCAATCTGCACATCATTGCCACGCACGGCAATAGGGTTGCTATCAGTAGCGACATCGACCGCTGTACTCCACTGTTCACCGCCATTCTCAGAAGTCAAATAACGCACCACGACACGGTCAGTTTTTTCTGCAAGTTTTCCTGCTACCAGCGTGTGAACTCTGCCATTGTCAGTCGTTACATCGAAACTAATAATTTCCTGCAAGCCTGAAGGTGATGTTAAATCAATCGTCATACTGTTTAATGGTATGGATTGGCTGTTAAAACAAGCGGTCAACAGTAATAAGATAAAGCTACTGCCTAGCGTGAGAGAATGAGAAGTTCGGTACATGATTAATAGTGGGTAAATCTGCATAAAGTAGATACGATAATTTAGTGTAACATTATTAATCAATACTGTTTATTCGTAGTAGTATTGGACGCGCTAAATTCACACATAAAAAGGGGCTAAGATCATGAAATTGAATAACACTATCACACTTGCTTTAACCTTAATAACAAGCGCAATACCTTGGTGTGTAGCACAGGCAGAAATTGAGAAAAAAGCCTTTGCGGGCATTCGTTTTGTCAGAATAGAAGCAGGCTGTTTTATGATGGGCAAAGACACTGAACTCAAAGAAAGCAGTGAGGTTGAACTACCCCAGCATCGTGTTTGTATTGAAAAACCTTTTTATTTAGGCGAAACGGAAGTGACGCAAAAACAATGGGAAGCTGTCATGGGCAGCAATCCCAGCAAATATAAAGGCGATTATAAACCCGTCGAAAAAGTAAACTGGGATGATGCGCAAGAATTTATTAAGCGGCTAAACGCCCAAGAAGGTGGTAAGGCTTTTCGCTTACCAACAGAAGCAGAATGGGAATATGCTGCCAGAGCGGGTAGCACTACGCTTTATTCTTATGGTGATGATCCCAAAAAATTAGCCGATTACGCTTGGTTTGGTAACGAAGGTTATCACGGTACTAGTAAAGAAGTGGGTACTAAAAAGCCTAATGAATGGGGTCTACATGATATGCACGGCAATGTTTGGGAATGGGTGCAAGATTGGTATGACCCCAATTATTATCACAACAGTCCTGAAAAAGACCCTAAAGGTCCCGAATCAGGTCAATACCGTGTGTATCGAGGGGGTAGTTGGGTAGGCAAAGCGGTTAATTTACGTTCATCTTTACGTTACAGTGGCTTACCTGTTAGTCGTACTAGCGATATAGGCTTTCGTTTACTGAGAGAAATAGAATAATGCTATGAAAAATTACGGTATTTTTGCTTGCAAAATACTGAAAACAGCACTGATGTTTAACGTATTTTAACGCATTATCTGTGCTAGAATGTCCTTTGACAGCAGACATTAATTTTTAATTAAATGCCAGTTGTTGAACACCTCTTATATTTAAGTGGAATTCACATTCTACTCAGCCACAAAAAGGATCAAAATATGAAATTATTGAAAAAAATCGCAGTAGCTGTTGTTATGACAGCATCAATGGCGGCTGTATCTTCAACAGCTTATGCTGCTGAAGCTCATAAAGATTTAAATGCTATCGTCCAAGCGGCTGGTAAAAGTACTGAAGCTTCATTATTAGAAGCGAAAAGTCTGTTGGAAAAAGGCGGCGATACTTCTGAACAAATTAAAAATCTTCTGAATGAAGCACGTCAATCCATCAAAGAATTTCGTTATGAGCAAACTGAGCGTTTACGTCAAAAAATGAATGACAAAATAAAATCAGCTCGTGAAGCATTCTTGAAAAATGAGAATGAAAAAACATTAGCTGACGTAAATGACGCGTTAGCCATCTATGCAGAAATGAAAGTAATCTACGACAAAGCTCATCCATAATAATCTGACACAATCTTGGTTATTTAATTAACCTCGGCATGTGTCAACTACGGTACTTTTCACCTGTTATGGGTTAAATGCTATAAGGGTTGTATACCCTTATAGTATTACTGCTAAGAGAAAATATCTCATCTTTAGATTTCACTACTTTTTATTATTAACTTACTAACAAAGTGATAATGTCAAAATGTGGTAGAATCTTTTTCGGTGGGCTACTACTATAAAAAAACAGTCTACCAATATACTTAAATAAAAAAATAACTTGAGGATTTAGAAATATGAAAACCTTGAAAAAAATCGCATTGGCTTTATGTATTGCAGCATCACTAGGCGCAGTTTCAACTTCAGTCATGGCTGAAGGCGATGCTGGTCGTATTACCTATGCACCTGCTGATGCTATCGACATGGTAGCGGTTAAAGTGGGTGATGCTCTCAATGCACTTGAACAAGGCGCGGATGACGCAGCAGTTGATTCCTTAATGAAAGGAGCATTAGATGCAGGTAAAGAAATCAATGCTAATGACAAAGTATTTGCTGCGCGTGACAAAGTAAACACTAAATTGAAAAAAGCGCGTGCAGAATTAAAAGCAGGCAACAGACAAGAAGCTGAACAATTGTTAAGAGACTCACAAAAAGGTTACTTGGCGTTAAAAAGCCTTATATAACAACAGCACGACTCTCAAATACAAACCTAATCTGACCTGTTAAAAGCAACCTGTCGTTAATTTTTAGCTTTTCACAAATAACTTTTACGTTGTCAGATGAAGGATTGAAAACCTCGCTTCCAATTAAGTAGCGAGGTTTTTTTATGCTCGTTAAAAAACTTCTTCATCAATTTAATAGGCTATGGAATATTATCTTAGTCGTTATTGCTTACCTATCTCGTTAGCTTCTGGTATATTCAAAGTGTAGCGTTAGGACTTTCTAGGGCTATGATAATTTATTAGAGGTGGAGAGCTGTTATGACTGAAGTATTATTTGTATTAACTGTAATTTATGTCGCTTATGTGCTTTATGTCATCATCAATGACAACA
>DFWO01000132.1:0-28241 GCA_002380945.1 Methylococcaceae bacterium UBA4132
AACTATTCTTAATTAACCATGCCACACATTGAAAGAAAGACAATTTTTCACAAATTTATAATGAATGGCAACAGGGTGTTGGCGCATACTTAATGTAATAAATTGATTTTCAATAAAAATAAATAAAATTGTCAAATTCATTAATTTAATTATTTGTGCGCCAACGCTAATATTGAGATTATCTATGATTGAGTGTTAATGAATGCCCAGCTTCTTTTCTAAATAATGAATGTTTTGCCCACCTGCGGCAAAGCCTGCATCATTCATAATATCCTGCTGTAATGGAATATTGGTTTTGATACCATCAATAATCAACTCGCTTAATGCAGTATTCATACGCGCAATCGCACTATCACGGGTTTCACCATGAGCAATTAGCTTACCTATCATGGAATCATAATAAGGTGGCACTTTATAGCCATTATAAATATGGGTTTCGCAACGAATACCAGGACCACCAGGCATGTGGAATTGTTCAATCGTTCCAGGGCAAGGCATGAAGGTTTTAGGGTCTTCAGCATTCAAGCGGCATTCAATGGCATGACCTGTAATCTTGACTTGATCTTGACGTATGGATAACGGCTCACCAGAAGCAATGCGTAATTGTTCTTTAACAATGTCAAAACCTGTCACCATTTCAGTGACGGGATGCTCAACTTGTACACGGGTGTTCATTTCAATGAAATAGAACTCACCTTTTTCATACAAAAATTCAAATGTCCCTGCACCTAAATAACCAATATCAACACAGGCTTGCGCACAACGTTCACCAATAAATTTACGTTGTGCTTCGGTAATAAACGGTGCGGGAGCTTCTTCAACGACTTTCTGATGACGACGCTGCATAGAACAATCGCGTTCACCTAAATGAATAGCATTGCCGTGCGAATCTGCAATGACTTGAAACTCAACATGACGCGGGTCTTCTAAGAATTTTTCCATGTACACGGTTGGATTACCAAACGCACTACCTGCTTCGGCTTTGGTCATTGCAATTGCGCCAGTCAACGCCGCTTCGGTGTGTACTGTACGCATACCACGACCACCGCCACCACCTGCCGCTTTGATAATAACGGGGTAGCCAATTTCTCGTGCTAATTTTAAGTTCGCCTCATCATCGTCTGATAACGGCGTGTTATCACCTGGCACACAAGGCACACCTGCGGCAATCATGGCTTTTTTAGCAGAAATTTTATCGCCCATGATACGAATAGTTTCCGCATTCGGACCAATAAACACAAAGCCACTTTTCTTTACTTTTTCAGCAAAATCCGCATTTTCGGACAGAAAGCCGTAACCAGGATGAATCGCTTCGGCATCGGTCACTTCTGCCGCACTGATAATAGCGGGAATATTTAAATAGCTTTCCGCAGAAGACGCAGGACCAATGCAAACGGATTCATCGGCTAAACGAACGTGTTTTAAATCACGGTCGGCTTCTGAATGGACGGCAACCACTTTAACGCCTAGCTCTCGACAAGCGCGTAAAATCCGCAGAGCGATTTCGCCACGATTGGCGATAACGATTTTATCAAACATGAGATTCCCCGTTGTTCGTGTTACTCAATGATGAATAAGGGTTGACCATATTCGACAGGTTCGGCGTTATCGACCAGAATTTTAGTGATGGTACCGCTTTTATCCGATTCAATCTGATTAAGAATTTTCATCGCTTCAATGATACACAGCGTATCGCCGACCATGACGGATTGACCGATTTCAACAAATACTTTAGTACCTGGTGAAGCTGAACGATAAAAAGTACCCACCATCGGTGATTTAACAACATGACCTGATATTTTTTCTTCGGCTGGTGTCGTAGTAGCGGTAACGTGTGCGGGTTGAGCCGCAACAGGGGCAGGCGCGTAAGCAACAGCCGCAGGCGCGGCAGAATAGCGATTGATGCGAATAAATTCTTCGCCTTCTTTGATTTCTAACTCGGCAATGCCTGATTCTTCAATAATTTCGATGAGTTTTTTTATTTTTCTAATATCCATGATGAGATGTCTCGGCTAATAGCTGGTGGGCGGCTTGTAAGGCCAGTTCGTATCCTGTTGCTCCTAATCCACAAATAACGCCTTTGGCAATATCGGAAAAATAAGAGTGTTTTCTAAAAGGTTCGCGTGCGTGGACGTTTGATAAATGAACCTCTATAAAAGGGATTTGGGTGGCTAGTAATGCGTCACGAATGGCAACACTGGTATGGGTAAAGGCGGCGGGGTTAATGATAATAAAATCAACCTGATTGTAATAAGCCTGATGAATCAATTCAACGAGTTGATGTTCTGCGTTGTGTTGATGAAAACTTAACTGGTGATTCAATACCACTGCCTGTTGTTCCAAGGTTTGCTGAATATCCGCGAGGGTTTTGTTACCGTAGTGACTAGGTTCGCGCACGCCTAGTAAGTTTAAATTCGGACCATTTAAGACGGTAATCTGTGCCATTTTAGATTTATTTTAGTAGGGGGATTGTGCAACGGGGGCTAATTTTGCCGAATTTACTTAAGATTGTCCAGATATTATGTTTTTAGTAACAGATAGCGACAGTAAGGCTGTTGTTTGCGGTTGTTAATCACAAATCGCTTATTTTGCTATCATCCATGAAAAGTATAAAAAGCACTATAATGTCAGTCATAGTAAATATTTTTGTGTCTTTCCTATTGTTCGTGGACTACTTAATCAATGGCGTAATAACTTTTAGCAATTCTTCTGTCATAAACTCACCCGCCTGTTGATGAATGATTTTACCTTGTGCATCAACTACCACCGTATAAGGTAACGCGCCGATACGATTACCGAGTTGCCGCGCTAATGCCATCGCCGCATCACCGCCTATTAATATCGGATAATTGATAGCAATGGTTTTGAGATACTCACTCACCGCCGTTGGTTCGTCGATAGCAATGCCGATGAACTGCACATTTTTAGCGGCGTATTTTTCTTGTAAGGCAATAAATTCAGGTATTTCTTTACGGCACGGCGCACACCATGTTGCCCAAAAATTGATAATACGAATTTTGCCTTGCCATTCGTTACTGTTATGCACTTTGTTTACTGTATCAGGCAAACTAAATTCAGTGAATGGTACAGATTGTTTAACAGGTTCGATAAAAAACCGTGCAGTGAGTCCGACACCTAACGCGAGAACAGCAACGATAATAATCAATTCAGAGGATTTCATAATTTAACTTGTGCTAAAGATTTAATGAAAGTATCGGCATCCTGATAACCGATAACGCGGTTTTCGCTGTGTTCACGTTGATCTATGCCAAAAAATAAAATCGCAGGCGGGCCGATTAATTTAAATTTTTCCAGCAAAGCTTTATCCGCGTCAGAGTTTGCCGTGACATCGGCTTGCAATAGCACAAACCCATTAAGAGCTTGTTTTACCTTGGCATCGGTAAAGGTGTACGCTTCCATTTCTTTACACGATACGCACCAATCTGCGTAAAAATCCAGCATCACCCCCTTACCTTCTGCACTGGCTTGTTTGAGTTTGGCTTCTAAGTCAGCAATCGAGTGTATGCGTTGAAACACTAAACCTTGTTCAGCCGCTTGCGCGTTACCTAAAGCAAAGCCCTGTAATGGTTTTAATGGATTACTATTGCCCATACTCAAGCCAATAATCAGCAACACGCCATAAATCAGCATCATTAAGCCCACGCCTTTCCATAACTTACGCCAGCCCGATGCGTGTTCGGGTAACGAGTCTATAGCACTCATATAAATAGCGGGTAACACTAATAGCATTGCCCACAATAGCATAGTCACGGTAGCTGGGATAACACGACTAAGCATCCACACTGCCATCGCTAACATCACCACGCCGAATACTGCTTTAGTGGCATTCATCCAATCACCTGCTTTGGGTAATAATTTACCTGCTGATGCACCTAATAATAATAACGGTGCGCCCATACCCAAGCCTAAGGCAAATAATGCACTACCCCCTAACACCGCATCACCTGTCTGCCCAATAAAAATTAACGCACCAGCTAAGGGTGCGGCAACGCAAGGTCCTACAATTAAAGACGATAACGCCCCCATAATCGCCGCCCCCCAAAATGAGCCATCTTGATGTCTAATGCTGGAGTTATGCAGTTTAGTTTGTATGGATGCAGGTAGTTGTAAATTATAAAAGCCAAACATCGACAGCGATAACACCACAAACACCGCGCTGAATAAGCCAACTATCCACGGCTGTTGAAACAGTGTTTGTAAGTTTTCACCAAATAACGCCGCGAGTATACCAAACACGGTGTAGGTCACAGCCGAGGCAATGACATAACTGAGCGATAACAAAAACGCCCGTGTGGTGTTAATGCGATTACCATGTCCGACAATAATGCCTGATAAAATCGGAATCATCGGAAAAATACACGGAGTCAGTGAGAGCAACAAACCGAAACCAAAAAAGCTCAGCAAAGTCACAGCAAAACTATCGTGTTTTAATGAATCGACAATTTGATCTTGTTCGGATAAGACAGGGGCGGTGGCTTGTATTGGTTTATTGGTGTTAGTAACAACAGGCAACGCTAATTCAACCGATTGCGTCATCGGTGGATAGCACACGCCGCGTTCCGCACAGCCTTGAAAACTGGCTTTTAACGTGATGGTTTGCGCGGTAGATTTTGCGCGGATTAGCGGCACAGAAAATGTTAATTCATCATAAAAAATTTCCACTTTGCCAAACGCTTCATCTTCTTTAAGAATGCCATTGGGAATGGTAAAACTGCCCAGTTGTACATCGGGCGCGTTGATTAACTCAAACTGTACTTTTTCCCGATACAAATAATAACCCTGTGCAATATGCCAATCAACCTGCACGGTATTGGTATCACTCATAGAAGCAAAAAATTGAAACGCATGTTCAGGTGGCAATAAATCGTCTTGCTTTTTACTGCCTTGTAGCAATTGCGCCAATGGATTAACCGTTGGACTGGTATTAAGAACAGGCAATGTTACCGTGACGATTTTAACTTGTGGTGGGTAACATATACCTTGATCCGCACAACCTTGATAACGTAGCGATAACGCTACGCTATTTTGTCCATTGGCTTTTATCGGCTGCACCACTTTTAAACTATGACGGTAAATTTCCATATTGCCGAAATAATCATCATGCTTGATTTCGCCAACAGGAAACGCGGCTCTGCCTAATTCAACCGTCGGCGTTTTAGTATCAATATGGGTTTTTTCTTTATAAAGATAATAACCCTCCATGATTTGCCAAGTGACTTCGATTTGTTCGGCATTCATAGCAACGGCGGACACTTGAAACACTTGGTCAGGTGGTAAGGTTTCAGTCGCCGCGAACGCACTTTGTAAGCACAGTAGTAGGATTAAGAAAAACGTGTTGATGAGTGGCATGAAGCTATCCAGTTCAGGTAATCAGGTAAACCGCGTTCAATAGCAACGGCAATGATTTCAGGTAGTTGATAAGGATGGTGTGTTTTTATCATGCTTTCAAGTGCTGAATAAGTGGCTTGATGGGCTTTTATCAGCAATAAAAACTCATCAGCTTGTTCAGTCTCGCCTTGCCAACGATAAATAGAGGTAATGTTCGGCACGATATTCACACACGCAGCTAAGTTATTCTCAACTAACAAACGTGCGATTTTTTCTGCCGTATCCTTATCAGGGCAAGTACAAAAAATGATTTGATAGTCAGTGGTCATGGTCAGCAGTCATTAAGTAAATAATGGATATTATCCTAGAAATTACCAGCAATTGTCTTTATATTGTCATCATGTCACGCGCCTTAGCGTAAGTTGAACCTTTGAGACTCTATAATTATGAAAATTTTCCAAATCTTGTTGCTAATCGTGCTGGTTATACCGTTCGCAGAAATTTATTTGCTGTTAGGCGTTGGTAGTATTATCGGCGCATTTCCGACTATTTTACTGGTGGTGTTTACCGCAGTATTGGGGGCTTGGTTGTTACGGCAACAAGGTTTTGCCACATTTCGGCGTTTTCAAGAGAGTTTGGCTCGCGGTGAAATACCCGCTTATGAAATGATTGAAGGACCATTAATTTTAGTGGGTGGCGCGTTATTGCTTACTCCAGGTTTTATTACTGACGTGCTAGGTTTTGCGTGTTTAATTCCTGCAACGCGTAAGAAAATCGCACAATATATTATTGAGCATTATTTTGTTTTAGCACAGGCTAGCGGTGGTTTTGGACAAACAAAAACGGCGGAAAACAATGTGCTAGAAGGTGAATTTCGTAAGGAAGACTAACAAAACGGAGTCAAAAATAATTTTTTGACTCCAAAATTTAAGCTTTTAGCTTAGCTATTCGCTTCTGGTGTTTCTTCAGTTGCTTCACTCACAACGTTGGTATTTTTGTTCATACCTGAATAGACAGGACACCAGCCTGAATAGCCTGTTGCTACCAAAATCAAACCAATCATTAATAAGGCAATGGATGCGGTGAATACAGAAATAAATAACGCCGCAGAACCTGCATAAAGGCGGTATTGTTTTTCTTTGCAACCGACATTGTGTTCAAATTTAATCATACGTTTATAATCAAAACTCATTTCAAAATCCTCTGGGTATTAGTTGGCAAGTAGGTTTACGCAACCGCGTAAATAATCGGCAAATATACACAGCTAAAAAAAATGTGCAAGCAATAAGCAATGGATATTCATAAAATTACCGACTCTTTAAATAATGCGCAACATCAAGCCGTTACCGCACCGTCTCAAGCTGTTTTAGTGTTGGCAGGCGCAGGTAGTGGCAA
The DNA here is from genome assembly GCA_002380945.1 of Methylococcaceae bacterium UBA4132. GTDB lineage: Bacteria > Pseudomonadota > Gammaproteobacteria > Methylococcales > Methylomonadaceae > UBA4132. The sequence continues at coordinate 6,745 of DFWO01000132.1, forward strand.
AACGCGGGTGTTAGTGCATCGCATTGCGTGGCAAATTTGCCAACATAATGTTTCTCCGCACAGTATTTTAGCCGTGACGTTTACCAATAAAGCCGCCAAAGAAATGCGCGGTCGAATTGAACAGCTTATCAATGTGCCGACACAAAACTTATGGATAGGCACGTTTCACGGTATCGCGCACCGTTTATTAAGACGGCACGCCGCACAAGCGCATTTACCTGATACCTTTCAAGTCATGGACAGCAGCGATCAGTTGCGGGTGATTAAACGCATACTCAACACGCTGAACATGGATGATAAAACCTATCCGCCGCGTGAAATGCAGTGGTATATCAATGCCCAAAAAGATGAAGGTATCCGCGCTAAAGATATTATTCCCTACGATGACCCGAACGAGTTGCAACGTTTACAAGTGTATGAATCTTATGAAGCACTTTGTCATCGTTCAGGTTTAGTGGATTTTGCCGAATTGTTGTTACGAGCGTATGAGTTATTACGCGATAACGCGGAACTCTTGGAACATTATCAACAACGTTTTCGTCATGTTCACGTCGATGAGTTTCAAGATACCAACACGATACAGTATGCGTGGTTGCGTTTATTAACCAAGGATAAAGATAATTTATTTATCGTTGGTGATGATGACCAATCTATCTATGGTTGGCGCGGTGCAAAGATTGCTAATATGTTTCGTTTTCAACAACAGTATCCCAATCACCAAGTGATTAAACTGGAACAAAATTACCGTTCTACCAGCAATATTCTTAAAGCTGCCAACGTAGTGATTGCGAAAAATCAAGGACGCATGTCGAAAGAATTATGGACGACAACAGGTGATGGTGAATTGATTTCAGTCTATACCGCGTTCAATGAACAAGATGAAGCGCATTTTGTCATTGAACGCATCCGCGCATGGATAAAATCAGGCAATAAACGTAGCGAGACAGCAATTTTATACCGTTCCAATGCCCAATCACGGCAGTTTGAAGAACGACTCATGGCAACAGGCATACCGTATCGGGTTTATGGCGGTTTACGCTTTTTTGACCGAGCGGAAATTAAAAATGCGCTGGCGTATTTACGCTTGTTGTCTAATCGTCATGATGATGCGTCATTTGAACGGGTGGTGAATACCCCAACACGCGGTATTGGTGCAAAAGCCATTGATGATTTACGCCAGATTGCCCGCGAACACAACGTTTCCTTATGGACGGCTGCTACGCGCTTAAATAGCCGTGCGGTGGCTGGGTTTTTGCAGTTGATTCATAGCCTGAGTGAACAAGCCGAAGGATTAGAGCTGTGTGATAAAGTCGAGTTAGTGATTAAGACCAGTGGCTTAATGGATTTTCATCAAAAAGATAAAGACAAAGGCGAGGAAAAAATCGAAAACTTAGCGGAATTAGTCAATGCCGCGAAGTTGTTTTATTTTGATGTGGGTAATGAAGAAAATCTCAGTGAGTTAGAATCCTTTTTAACGCACGCTTCGTTAGAATCTGCCGAACAACAAGGTGATGAAGCGGAAGATTGCGTACAACTGATGACGTTACACAGTGCCAAAGGGCTGGAATTTAATTTGGTGTTTTTGGTTGGTATGGAGGAAGGTTTATTTCCTTCAGGGCAGTCGGTGGATGATGTCGCCCGTTTAGAAGAAGAGCGGCGTTTGTGTTATGTCGGCATCACTCGTGCAAGAGCGCAGTTGTATCTCACTTATGCAGAATCCAGACGGCTATACGGACGCGAGACCTATCCTAGACCATCACGGTTTTTACGCGATATTCCAGAAGAATTAGTGCAAGACGTTAGAATGCAAACTAGGGTTCGCACAACCTACTCTACAACCAGAGAAGAACCAAAGGTACGCAATGCGTATCCTAGCACCGCGCCCAAACCTGTACCCAGTTCTTCAATAGCAAGAGGTGCTTATGCGACAGGACAAAAAGTCAGCCATATTAAGTTTGGCGCGGGCGTGGTGGTGTCTTGTGCAGGCGAAGGCGATAAAGCCAGTGTGATTGTCAATTTTAGAAACGTGGGCGTGAAACAGTTGATGTTGGCTTATGCGAAATTGGATGTGTTATAAAATACGCAATATGTACCTAGCACTATTTATCTATTTTATTGATGAGATTCCCCATGACTCAATCTAAAAATAAAAACGTTCGCGTCACGCCCAAAACAGACAAAAAAGTTTTATCCGCCGCAAAGCCAGCTAAAAATTATCCATTGCCTTACAATCGGCTTCCGTAGCGGCAAACACAATGGCATCATCGAACTCTTCACGCAATTGACGCTGCTTGTCTATAAAACCAGAGTTATCAGCAATCACCACCTCAAAACCCTGATTTAGAAATAAATCCACGGTGAGAATTAAGCGACGCATACTAGACGCATCAAACCGATGACTAGGAATCACCACGCTGGCATTAATTTTTTTCATGAAAGGTTCTTAAAAGTTTTGTTGATTGGGGGTAAGTCTCGTAGATTGAGTTGCCGATAAGCTAACCCAACAAAGTCTGCGTATATATTGGTTTTGTGTTGGGTTGCCAAAAAGTGGCAACTCAACTTACATGACTGCCCCCGCACCATGCTCCATCAACTATTTTTCCTTTTGTTCTTCAATAGGCATCTGAGTCTCAGTAGCTTTTTGTTCCGTAGCAGGTAGTTGTGCCTCAGCGGCTTTTTTCGCTTCGGCTGCCTTTCTTGCTTCTCTCTCCGCCGCTTTTTTAGCCAGCGCAGCCTTTTGATCCGCTGCCTTAGTCGCCGCTACTGGTCCAGTTTCTTCCGCCAATACAACGGATGGCGTGACCAACATTGATATGGCACAAACACAAAACGGCAGGGCGAATTTTTTTAATTTGATATGTAACATAATGACCTCTTTAGCTGGAATGGTGATTCAAAATGAGTGTAACTCGGTCAGTCCCGTAGAGAATAAATAGGGGCAAACTCGAATGATTATTCTAACCGTTATTTCAGCAAGATATAAGGAGGGGTTTCGTACCTCAGAATGTAGGTCGGAATAAGCTCGCCCAAGCGGTAGCGCAGGGCAAGCGTTTTCGACAACGTGAGGTAAATCGATTTGTCTGAAACACCTTATTTCGCTTTCGCTCAATAAGGCTTATTCCGACCTACAAGGCTCGTAGGTTAAGTTAGCGATAAGCTAACCCAACAAAGTCTGCGTATATATTGGTTTTGTGTTGGGTTGCCAAAAAGCGGCAACCCAACCTACATGACTGCTTATTTTCCTATAGCTTGCATTAGTTGCTGAAAAAGAGATTTCTTTGCTTTAACTAAAGCTTGAGCCTCTAAAGCAGAAACATCACTTAATGATAACCATTTTGTACTAATAGTCGCATTTGTTGTAGCGGATACCTTTTTTACTACTTTTCCATCTTTCAGAACATTAATATTTCCAGCCAGCTTGTAATCAAAGTCATACCAGAAAACGGGTTCAAGTAAAAATAAAGTAAAACCAGTAAAAAAAGATTTTGCAAACATAGCCCCAGTATGTACATCTGCCTCCACATTGAACTGAGAATCTAATACTATATCGACTTTATCGTCAGGTCTAAATGGGTAATATACATCTTTTGAAAACCCAGAAGTCCGTATCTCATTACTAAATGCCTCTGTTAAGTTACCTACAGGTAATGTTTTTCTGCTGGAACATCTCTAACACCAACCGAATTATAAGGTTGATTAAAAGTTTGCGTTATGGATTCAGGGTTTATTTTAACTTGGGTTCCAGTGCAGCCTGTAATCATTAATATCACAATAACTGACCATAAGGGATTTGCTTTCATGTTAGTTTCCTTGTTAAGTTTGACAAAAATTCAATTCTGCGAGTTCTGGAATAATTAGGTTCAGAGTAGTTTTATTCACTGCTAATTCTTTCAAGAATGTATCACCCCTAAATCTCAGTGCAAAAAGTATCACACAATTCATTTTAAATTAATGCGCCTCATCCCAATTATCCCCCACGCCCACATCGACTACTAACGGCACATTCAACTCAGCGGCGGCGCACATGATGCCGCGAATATTCTCACTACAACTCTCTATTTGAGCCTCGACAATTTCAAATACTAACTCATCATGCACCTGCATAATGATTTTGGCATCGACGGCGGCGGGTTGTAGCCATGCGTCTACGGCGAGCATGGCGCGTTTAATAATATCAGCGGCGGTGCCTTGCATGGGGGCATTGATGGCGGTGCGTTCGGCGTATTGGCGCAGGTTGGCGTTGCGGGAATTGATTTCAGGCAGGTATAAACGTCTGCCAAACAGGGTTTCGACATAACCTTGTTGACGGGCGAGTTCGCGGATGTTGTCCATGTAGTTTTTCACATCAGGATAACGAGCAAAATATAAATCTATGTAGGCTTGAGCTTGCGTGCGTGATAAACCCAGTTGTTGAGCCAAACCAAACGAGGACATGCCGTAAATCAAACCGAAATTAATGGCTTTGGCAGAACGGCGTAAATCGTTGGTGACTTGGTCGGGGGCAACGCCAAATACTTCGGCGGCGGTGGCTCTATGGACATCTTGCCCTGTGCTGAATGCGGTGATTAAACCCGCATCATTGGATAAATGCGCCATGATGCGCAGTTCAATTTGTGAGTAATCTGCCGCGACAATTTTATAACCTGCGGGAGCAATAAAGGCTTGGCGAATTTTGCGCCCTTCTTCGCTGCGGATAGGAATATTTTGCAGGTTGGGGTCGGAGGATGACAAGCGTCCAGTTGCGGCAACGGCTTGATGATAGGAAGTATGCACACGTCCTGTTTTGTCATCGACTTGTTGCGGCAGTTTGTCGGTATAAGTGGATTTGAGTTTGTTTAAACTGCGGTAATCGAGGATTAATTTAGGCAGTTGATAATCTTGGTCGGCTAAATCTTGCAACACCGATTCATCGGTGGACGGTTGACCTGTCGGCGTTTTCTTTAGCACAGGCAATTGTAGCTGATTGTACAGTATGTCCTGAATTTGTTTGGGCGAACCTAAGTTAAAGGTATGCCCTGCCACATCATGCGCTTGTTGTTCCAGCGAGATAATGTGATTGGCGAGTTCTAAACTTTGCCCAGCCAGCATATCGGTGTCGATGAGTACGCCATTGGCTTCAATACGCGCCAGCACGCTAATTAAGGGAATTTCTAGCTCATTATAAAGTTGGAGTAGGGCAGGGTGCTGAGCTAATTTTTCGCTTAATACTGAATGCAGTCGCAAAGTAATATCGGCATCTTCTGCCGCGTAAGGCGTGGCTTTTTCGATAGCTACATCGGCAAAATTAAGTTGCTTCGCGCCTTTTCCCGCTACATCTTCATATTTAATAGTAGTTAGCCCTAGATACACTTTTGCCAAATCATCCATGTTGTGCTTAGTCGCCGTGCTGTTCAGTATGTATGATTCCAGCATGGTGTCATGAGCAATTCCGCGTAAAGTAATCCCATGATTAGCTAGAACGTGCGCATCGTATTTGAGATTCTGCCCCAGTTTGGCTTTGTTTTGGTTTTCTAATAACGGGCGCAGTTGTTCTAACACCTCGGTGCGATCGAGTTGTGCGGGGGCATTGAGATAATCATGCGCTAATGGTAAATAAGCGGCTTTACCTGCTTCAACAGCAAATGACACACCAACAATTTTAGCTTTGCTGTAATCGAGGCTGGTGGTTTCGGTGTCGAAGGCAAATAGTTCGGCTTGCTCTAATTTGCTTAGCCAGTGTTTAAACTGGGCTTGGGTGAAGATAGTTTCATACTGCACGGCAGTAGGTGCATCGGGTGTGCTATGCGGTTTATCGTCAGGTGTATCAGCGAGCGTTTTTAACCAACTGGAAAAACCCAGCTCAGTTAATTGGCTTTTCAATTCTGCATTATCAACAGGCTGGCGTTTTAAATCGTTTATACCGTAGGGCAGTTTCACATCGCATTTGATGGTGGTGAGCTGTTTGGCTAAAGGCATAAAATCTAAACTGGCGCGTAAGTTTTCGCCGATTTTGCCTTTTATGTCATCGGCGTGAGCGATTAAATTATCCAGCGTTTGATATTGCTGCAACCATTTTGCCGCTGTTTTAGGACCAACTTTCGGTACACCAGGGATGTTATCAGAGCTATCACCCATTAACGCTAGATAATCAATAATCTGCTCAGGTTTTACGCCAAATTTATCTATCACGCCTTGCACATTCATGCGAGTGTTGGTCATGGTATTTTCTAGGGTAATTTGCTCGGTGACTAATTGCGCCATATCTTTGTCGCCTGTCGAAATCACGACATGAAAGCCTTGTTGGGCGGCGTGTTGTGCCAATACACCCAATACGTCATCGGCTTCTATGCCTGATTCCATAATTAATGGCAAACCCATTGCGCGTATCAGTTGATGTAACGGTTCGATTTGTACGCGTAAATCATCGGGCATGGTCACGCGGTTAGCTTTGTATTGCTCGTATAAATCATTACGAAAGGTTTTACCTGCCGCATCAAACACCACAGCGACATAATCAGTTTGATACTCGTTCAACAATTTGCGTAACATATTAGACACGCCGTAAATAGCATTGGTCGGTTCACCTTTGGCATTAGTCAATGGTGGTACGGCATGGTAAGCACGAAATAGAAAAGACGAGCCGTCAACGAGACACAGCGTTTTTTGAATAGATGATGTCATGATGGGTAAAATGCAAAATTAAATATAAGCGACACGATACCATTTTTTAACCACTTAACGGAGTCCAATAGCTTCAGCTATTGCAATAAAAACAGCTAAAACTGTTTTACTCCAGCTACCCTAATTAAATGAGAGACAATAAAACATGAACCATACTCCCATTGCTATTTTCGGTGAAGTGCTGTTTGACCAATTTCCCGATGGTCAACAAGTATTAGGTGGCGCACCGTTTAATGTTGCATGGCATCTGCAAGCGTTTGGACTTGCGCCGTGTTTTATTAGTCGAGTGGGTGATGATACAAAGGCGGAACACATCAAACACGCCATGCAAACATGGGGCATGGCAACTCATCAATTGCAAACCGATTACGAGCATACAACGGGTGTGGTACAGATTACGTTCAATGATGACGAACCCAGTTATGCCATTTTGCCCAATCAGGCTTACGATTTTATTGCCGCCGATCAACTGGATTTAGGCAATCAGTATCTCGTTATTTATCACGGTACACTGGCATTACGTCATGAAACGTCAACACACGCGCTTGAGGTATTAAAAACCCATCATCAAAGCAAGATATTTTTGGATGTGAATTTGCGTGAACCGTGGTGGCAAGCGGATCGCGTGAAGCACATTATTGATCAAGCGCATTGGGTCAAACTTAATGAGCATGAACTAGCGCATTTACAACCATTACATTCAGACTTAAAAGAGGCGATGGCGTTATTTTTAGCACGCCATCATTTAGAGGTGTTGATTGTCACTTGTGGCGAACGTGGCGCGTTTGCGTTAAACCAGTTGGGTGAATATATTGAAGTCACGCCCACGACTCAGCTCGCTGTGGTTGATACGGTGGGTGCGGGTGATGCGTTTGCTGCTGTGCTGTTATTAGGCTTACAACGTGGTTGGTCATTAGCAGTAACGATGCAAAGAGCGCAGTCTTTTGCCTCTAAGTTAGTAACTCAGCAGGGGGCAACGGTGCAGGATTTAGAGTTTTATCAGCCGTTTATTAAGGCATGGCGATAGGCGCGATAAGTCGCCCCTATCTTCCATTTGTTCCCAAGTTTTACTTGGGAACAAGACCATTAAACCAACTTAGCTTTCAAAAATTCAACAATATCAGCCAGTGCAATCACTTCATTGTCACTTGCCGTTCTATCTTTATATTCCACTGTACCTGCATCCAAACCGCGATCACCAACAATCAAATAATGTGGAATACCGATTAGTTCCATATCCGCAAACATAAAGCCTGCACGCACTTTTCTATCATCAAACAACACATCAAATCCTGCTACTAATAAATCGGCATACAGTTGTTCGGAGGCTTGTTTTAAGCGTTCGGATTTGTGCATATTCATAGGGCAAATTGCCACTTGAAATGGCGCGATATTGTTAGGCCAAATAATGCCATGAGCATCGTGGTTTTGTTCAATTGCTGCCGCGACTACACGAGAAATACCAATGCCATAACAACCCATAATCATGGTTTGGTGTTTGCCCGCTTCGTTGATAATGCCTGCTTTCATCGCTTCGCTATATTTAGTGCCGAGTTGGAAAATATGCCCGACTTCAATACCACGCGCTAAGGTAATTTCACCTTTACCATCTGGACTTTTATCACCAGCAACTACATTGCGTAAATCGTGGAAAGTAGCTTTTTCATAAAAGGCTTTAGTGTGTGGGTCTTGTGTCCAATGACAGCCGCGTAAGTGAAAACCCGCTTCATTTGCACCACAGACAAAGTCATTGAGATATTTAACCGAATGGTCAAATAAACAGGCATGAGTCGCATCCAGTTTAGGGCCTAAAAAGCCTGCAACACAGCCGTGATGGGCAATAATTTCTTCATCGCTTGCTAAGCGAAACTCACCGATAATTTTACGGGTTTTGATTTCATTGAGTTCATGGTCACCGCGTAAGAACAAGTTATAAAAGGTTTCTTTAATGACATTGCCTTCATCATCACGTTGCATCTGCACAACGGCGAGTGTTTTAAGTATCCTTTGTGCAGGCACATTTAAAATCTCGCTAACCTCAGCAATGGTTTTTTGCGTAGGTGTAGCCACTTTTGCAAACGTTTCAGTGGGTGCAGCTAAAGTTTGTTCTTCTAGTAACGCGGTAGCACTTTCGACGTTTGCCGCGTAATCACTCTCGGTCGAAAAAGCAATCGCATCTTCACCAGAATCAGCTAACACATGAAATTCATGTGATACCGCGCCACCAATCGAACCAGAATCGGCAATTACCGCACGGTAATTAAGTCCTAACTGATTGAAAATATTGCTGTAGGCGGTGTACATCACATCATAAGTTTCTTGTAACGATTCTTGCGTTAAATGAAACGAGTAGGCATCTTTCATAATAAATTCGCGCGAGCGCATCACGCCAAAACGTGGGCGAATTTCATCACGGAATTTCGTTTGAATTTGATAATAAGTAATGGGCAATTGTTTATAGCTTTTCAGTTCATGACGCGCTAAATCGGTGATAATTTCTTCATGGGTAGGACCTAAACAAAAATCGCGTTCATGACGGTCTTTTAAGCGTGCCAATTCAGGACCGTAATGTTGCCAACGTCCTGTTTCTTGCCAGAGTTCAGCAGGTTGTAAGGCAGGCATTAATACTTCTAACGCACCCGCTTTTTCCATTTCTTCACGGGTGATTTTTTCGACTTTGCGTAATACGCGTAGCCCTAATGGCAACCAGCTATACAGACCTGCGGCAAGTTTACGAATGAGTCCTGCTCGAATCATCAATTGATGACTGGCAATTTCAGCATCGGCTGGGGTTTCTTTGACGGTATTTAACGGGAATTGAGAAGTACGCATGGTTTTAATTAAGAAAATGAAAAACGGCTATTTTACAGATTTAACCGTAGGTCACCAAAAATACAGGCGGTCAGACAATGCCTGATGACTTACTGTTGCAATTATTATTTTTAGAGCAGGTAGAAATACGCCCGCATTTGGCTGCTATGGAAAGCTGGGTGTAATCAATCATTATGCTAAAAATGGGCGTGGATTTTATGTTTATCAACACTGTCCAAAAAGACAATATCCTGTTGTAATAGTGTTACTGTAAATAACCGACCGACACCAAGGAAAATGTTATGAAAAAACTAACGAGCATACCGCTTATCATCATAGTGATGATTCTTTTAGGCATAACCTCATTAGCAGAAGCCAGAACGGGTAAAACCTCAGACAGCTCGTCGTCCAGCTCTTCAAAATCGCACACTACGTCTAGTAAAACGACGACCAGTAGTAGCTCGGTGTCAAAACCGACTAAAACGACCAGCGCGACCGATTCAATATTTGCCAACATTGCTAAAACCAATGCGGCTAAAAAAGCGTGGCAAGAACGCAATAAAAAACCAGTTGATAATGCGCCTGTCGTCGCTACTGTTCCTGTGCCTGCACCCGATAACAGTGCGACCAGACGACAAGAACAGCAATTGGCGGACATACAAAAACAAATTGCCGATGCTAAACGCCAACAACAAATTATTGCGGCTGCCCAAACCGCCGCGCAAATCGCGCTCAATAATAACAAACGTCCTCAGCCCGTACCTGTTGCACCTATTCCTACACCTACCAACGCACCTGTATCAACTTCGACTGACACCGCACCCGCACCTGCTGACAGCGGCGATACTTCATGGTTTATGATATTTTTAATGCTAGGTGGCATGGTATTAATATTTTTCTGGTTTAAAAAACGTAACACTTCCAACACGATTTATCGACTCTAGGAACAATAGATGAATATTTTTTCTTACTTTAGTAAGTTATTTGCCAGCGAATCAACAGCACAAGATGCCCACTTGCCGCTAAAAATAAACTTTAATAGCACTGTCACCTTTGAAATTAATCCTATTCTTTCGGCGATGACGCACGGTGCTATGATTGATGTGTTGCTTGATAATCTTAAAGTGCTAAGTGTTAAATCTATTTCCAGCATTAAAATAGAAGGCATGGATAATAAAAAAATCTATCGCTTTTACTTTAATAAGGAGGGTGATAGAAAAAGATTGTTTTTACAAGTCATGTCCGATAGTAATAACGTTGACAACATTGACGAAATTTTATTTTGTTCTAGTGTCACAGAGCCACCTGTTGGCGAAGAAGATATTTTATTTTTTCTAGGTGATAATGAATCAGGTTTAGGCGAAGCTAGCTACAGTTTTTCACGCGAAGATTTATACACCTTTTTGTCTCGCGCCGAAGTGGATAAACGCTTAGGCGATGCAGACGGTGTTGAATACACGCGTGTTGAACCAGAACAAGACTTTATGCCTGCTTTCAGTGGTGAAGAAACGGTTATTTTCGATGCGTATGGTACTACAGGCGAAAGTAGACGGGTGATGAATTTAATGCCACATTCTCGCGCTTTAACAGACACACTATTTGAGGAACTCCTCGTTGCTTTTTGGGTAACAACCTCGAAAAATGGTAACGAAATTACCATAGAAGACCAACTTCCTTTGGCAGAATATATTTTTGCTATTAAGTTAGAAAGAATCAACATCAAAGTTATTTAATTTATTTGGAGAGGCATAAATGGGTACGTTTTCATTATTAGGTCGTTTATTCGGTGCGCAAGTAGATCAAGCAGGTGAAAGTTTAGTGGGTGCATTGGTCGCTTTTGATCCCGAAACTGCTACGCAAGTAGATAGAGACGCATTAGCTGAAAAGATTCAAGATGTCGCCAGAAAATTTGCGGCGGCTAAACAAGATTACGATAAAGAACAAAATGATGTTGTGGTTCAGCAAAAACAACTCGATGAATACCTTGCCACATTAGATATTATGGTTGGGCAATTAGAACGTCAAGAAATTAGCCAAGCTGCATTCGATGACTTTTTTGCAGGTATTGAAGAGTCACAAGCACAACTGGCGCAAGAAGTTGAAGAAGCGGCTGAAGCCAAAGCCGTTAAAGACGAACTCGATGATATTTTGAAAATCCTTACTCAACAACTCAATGACTTTGATAAAGTGACTTCTAAAGCCTTGCGTGATGTTAAACTCGCTGAAAGCCAAGTGGAAAAAGAAAAACTTAAAGCTGAACGCCAAGCGGAATTATCTAATTTAAAAAGCGGTTTAGGTGCGGATTCTACGGCAGTTAAAAAGTTACAAGAAATTGCCAAAAAAGCCAAAATTGATGCAGAAGCAGCGAAAACTGTGCGTGAAATTACCGCAAAACCGCAAACCCAAGCGGAAAAAATGGAAGCGATGATGGCACAAGCTAAACAAGCTGGCGCACCTGCTGTCAGCACGATGTCAGCCGCAGAACGCGTTGCAGCATTAAAAGCGAAAGTAAAAGCATAAAACGCTACACAAGGATTTCATGAGCCACGGATGGCTTCAATATTCCTCCTAAAAGCGTATCGTAATCCTAATGGATTTCGCTACCGCCTACTCACTCATAATTACTGGTTGTTTTACCCCTGCAAACTCATTGTTAAGGGTTTATTTAACCCTTGAAATAAGCGATTTTTTGTAAAATTAACAATAACTAATTGAATTAAAATAGAATTTAATTTATGGCATAGCTATTGCTTAAATCGCTTTGTATTTGCGACCTATCTGTAGGTATGCCTATGAACACTATTTGTTACACAGGCAATTGGCAATTGCAAATAGATGGATTTTTAGCTGGCTTACACGTCATTCACAAAAATCTAGCCATTTTAAAAAGCGGTCGGTTAGAAGACTAGCTAAAACAATATAAAGGCAATTCATGAGCATGATTAAAAAAACGTTAATTTTAAGCACCCTATTATTTGCACATTCGACAGCTAGTTATGCCACAGGCACGAATGATATGTTCGGAGTATGGGGTTCAGTCATCTTGCAAGGTAGTTTAAAATCTTTATCGCCTGATCTTGATAAAATTAAATGGCAGGTTATGAACCAAACGCGTACGCGTGACGACTCATCACAAGGTTCACGATTTAGCGAAAATTTATTATTTAGCCAAGTTGGCTATCAATTTACGCCCAATGCTTCGCTGTGGGTCGGTTATGTCCATGATTGGATTGATCCACTTAATAAACCTTCTTATCAGGAAAACAGACCCTATCAGGATTTCCTCTGGAATCAAACGTTAGGTGGTTTCAATTTAATGGCGCGAACACGTTTGGAAGAAAGAATTAACCAAACCACGGGGAATGTAGGTTACCGTCCTAGACAGTTATTGCAAATCAGTCATCCCTTACCTTTCTTAGACGGACTCAGTGCATACTTAGGTGATGAGGTTTTTTTCTATGTGAATCAGAACAACTTTGGTAAACGGGGTTTTTCTGAAAACCGAGTTTTAAGTGGTTTAAGTTATCAATTTACACCCAAAATTAGCATGGACTTAGGTTATCTAGGGCAGTATGTCGATAATAAAACAGGTAACAATTTGTTTACACATAATTTACAAGCCAATTTTCGTTATACGTTTTAGCAAGGTATAAACCTCGTTCCTACGCATTAATATGCTGTCATTAAGGCAAATCTATCAAGCAGGGTTGCCAGTCCTTTAAAGAACTGGCAATCTTCACTATCGAACGGAATCTACCTATCCCACACACGACAACTACAAAAATCCGTTAAAATACTCAGCATTAAAGTAAACACCATTAGCCTGAGGTAAGAACGTGGGTAAAGTAATAGCTGTCACTAATCAAAAAGGTGGCGTAGGAAAAACAACAACCAGTGTCAATCTTGCTGCCTCTTTAGCAGCCGCTAAACGGCGTGTATTGCTTGTAGACCTTGATCCACAGGGTAATGCAGCAATGGGCTGTGGTATTGATAAACATGATATTCAACATTCCAGTTATGAGTTGCTCATGGCAACCGTACCCGCCATAGACACCATTATAGAACTACCCAACATTGGCTTTTCGGTGATTGCGGGTAATGCCGATTTAACCGCCGCTGAAGTTGAACTGATGCAGGCAGACCGTAAAGAACAACGTTTAGCCGATGCTTTACTGCCGATAAAAGCCAATTATGAATTTATTCTGATTGACTGCCCGCCCTCATTAAATATGTTGACGCTTAATGCGATGGTGGCGGCAGATAGTTTATTGATACCGATGCAATGCGAATATTACGCATTAGAGGGCTTATCGGCATTAATGACCACCTTGCAAAATATTCAAAGTACCGTTAATCCTAACTTACATTTGGAAGGTATTTTGCGCACCATGTATGATGACAGAAACCGTTTAACTAAGGACGTGTCTGAACAATTGTTACGCTATTTTGGTGATAAAGTATTTCGCACCTGCATTCCCAGAAATATTCGCTTAGCCGAAGCTCCAAGTCATGGTTTACCTGTCATAAGCTACGACAAATCCTCACGCGGTGCCTTAGCGTATATTGCCCTAGTGGGTGAAATGATTAGAAAAGAACTGCCATGACGGCGCAAAAACGTGGCTTAGGGCGTGGGCTAGAAGCCTTGTTAGTGGATGTTGCTAAACCTGTCAGGACTAACGAGGTCGCACCACTACCAGCAAAACTATCAGACGATCACACTGTGATAGCCACTATCGCACTTATGAAAGCCATACAAAAAGAAAACGCCAATCTGGTTAAAGAAGTGGAAGCATTAAAAGACCTGCTAGACGACTTTGAAGTGCTGGTTCGCAATCTGAACGTAGACAAACCATAACCTTGCAGCAAATAAAAATATGAATGTAAAAAAACGTGGACTAGGGCGCGGACTTGATGCTTTATTAGGTGATGTGTCTGCAAAAGAACATAAACATCACACATTGGAGACGCTACCTATTGAATACCTACAGCGCGGCAAATACCAACCGCGCAAAGACATCAATCCCGAAAAGCTGCAAGACTTAGCGAACTCTATTAAAGCCCAAGGTGTCATTCAGCCAATAGTGGTGCGACTGCTTGCCCCGCATCAATATGAAATTGTGGCAGGTGAACGGCGTTGGCGTGCGGCTCAACTGGCAGGATTAGCAGAAGTTCCCGTTGTCATTAAAAGCATTGATGATTCCAGTGCAATGGCAATTGCTCTGATTGAAAATATTCAACGCGAAGACCTGAATGCTTTAGAAGAAGCTGATGCACTAAAACGCTTACTTGAAGAATTCGCCATGACGCATCAACAAATCGCGGATGCCATAGGCAAATCTCGCGCTACTGTTACTAACTTATTGCGCTTGCTGGATTTACACGTCGAAGTAAAAACATTATTAGTTAATAAGCAGATAGAAATGGGACACGCCCGCGCTTTGTTAGCGTTAGAAGGTGTTAAACAAGTTGAAATAGCGCGTAAAATAGTTAAAGACGGCTTAACCGTTAGAGCCGCCGAACGCTTAATTAAAGAAGCACAACAAGCACCCAAACCGCCTAGCGTCAAAGTGCTGGATCATGACACGCGCCGCTTACAAGAGGATTTAACTGCCAAACTCGGCGCGAAAGTGTTAATTGATCACAAAGAAAACGGCACAGGGAAATTAGTGATTGCTTACTCTAGTTTAGAAGAGCTGGATGGCATTATTGAACAGATTAAATCAACCCCTACTGAGGAGTGAACATCATGTCAGAACATTCACACCCTATCGCATTAAGCGATGCCGAAATTGAACAACGCCTAAAAGACGAACTCCCCAACTGGTACTATGAAAACGGCTGGATTCGCCGCAAAATAAAAACCAGCGGTTGGAAAGCAACCTTAATGGTTGTTACTACTGTCGGACATTTAGCCGAAAAAGCATGGCATCATCCTGATATGAGCCTATCTTATGCGTTTGTTATTGTTAAATTAGTCACGCATTCTGCCAAAGGCGTGACAGAAAGAGATTTTGCTTTAGCTAAAAAAATTGAAGAAGTGTTGTTGTGGGATGCTGCGGCTGAATCCAATGGCATATTTGAAGGTACGCCGAATAATGACCAGCGGTTTAGTTATATAAAAGGCTAGGTTAGTAGGGTACGCACGCATCGCGTACCCTACTTAGCTTATTTCAAATTAGGACAATCTGCATAGTTGAAATGAATGGCACCCACTGCACCAGAACGGTTTTTTTGGCTAGGTGTGTGTGGAGGACCTTGTTCACCCAGTGCAGTCACATGAAGTTGTTCTGCTCTTGCACCATGAGACATTAACAAGTTGCTGATAGCAGCGGCTCTTCTTTCAGATAGACGTTGGTTGCTTTGCGTATTGCCCATCGTATCGGCAGAGGCAGAGACATCAGCGGTTGCATTTGGATAGAGCTGTAGCCAATGACCTGCAACAGCAATATCTTCATTGTTGACTTTAAACGGTGTGTCTTTGCCCGTATGGAAATAGGCAACGGCTTGATAAAAGTCAGTGTCTTGGACATGATTCTTACCATGAACTTCTGTTAGCCATTGACATAATTCTTTTTCAGATTCAAGGCGATGTGCAGCAGATGCAGATGCAGCGTCCATGCCTTTTTGATATTCGTCAATATTCCAATAATGGTCCTTAGTCCAATGATCTAATACTTTATTAGCGACAGCGCGTGATTTATTAGCTTCATCTTCATGCAAAATTGCTTGTCCGTAATGACCAGCAACCGAGGCATCAATGCCAGCCGTAAGCGCGGGAATATCTTGTTGAGGTGTTTCACCGCAAGCACTGAGTGCAGTGATTAACACGGCAACGGGGAGGTAGGTATATTGTTTTTTCATGATGTTATCCTCTCAGTCAAATCTCCACCTTTTATAGTGGCGGATGAATAAACACTTTAAGTGCTTAGCAAAAAAATTTCGTTAAGCACTTAAACAGGGAATTTTATTCGCCGTCGTCAGCAGGTCCATAGGTCGTCCAGTAGCCTGGCAAGTGTTGACCAAAATAACGGCTATCTTCGCTAAAACGGTTCCATACATAAGGCGGCGTAACATAAGGGTCAGTCGGAATAGGTGCAGTAATTAATTCTGCAACACCAACAGTTGTTCGACCGACGCTTTCAAATACGCCGCGCAACACGCCCCACGTCGCGCCTACGAAAATGTTGCTCTCGTTGCTGATATTGATAACATTTTTGGGTAACTCAATGAAGCCAGTTGTGGTATTAGCAAATCCTTGACTGACCCTAGAACCAAAACCAGCTAAATAACTTTGTTCTTCTTCATCCGCATTTGCAGTTCCTACAGCTAGTAAAACACCGCTAAGAACACAGGCAGTAAATAATTTCTTATTCATGGTTAATTCCTCCTAAGATTTGTAATTTATTAGAACATTTATAACATCTATTAGTTCAATTATAACGCTGACTAAAACACTAATCTAAGCAAGCCTTAACACATTCAGCTTGCTCGGTTTCACAATAACCCAACACAATTAATAAGTCTACGATAAGCATTGAATTACTAAAATAAAATCCACATTCATCATCTATGTGTTCGATTTATGCTGAGTTACTAATACAATAGCTCTCATTTAATTAATCCTCGTAACACCACAGGAGAACAACCATTATGACCTTAGCGACTCAAGACGATTTGAGTACCCTGACCAGCAAAGAACTGCATCAACTGATTATCAATAAAGATGTCTCAGTGATGGAAGTTGTTGAGCTATTTTTAAAGCGTATCGAACACTACAATCCGCAACTTAATGCTTATATCACTGTGGTGCAAGACAAAGCACGCGAGCAAGCCATTAAAGTCGATAACCAAATTCGCCAAGGTGAATTAAATCATCCGTTGGCGGGTGTGCCTTATGCGCTGAAAGATTTATTCTGCACTAAAGGCATACTGACTTCTTGCGGGTCAAAAATGCTCAGTAATTTTATTTCGCCTTACAATGCTACCGTCTATGACAAACTTAATGATGCGGGCGCGGTGTTGCTGGGTAAAGTGAATATGGATGAGTTTGCAATGGGATCATCCAATGAAAATAGTTACTACGGCGCGGTGGCAAATCCTTGGGACTTAAGCCGTATTCCTGGTGGCAGTTCTGGCGGTTCAGCGTCAGCGGTGGCAGCAGGTTTAGCTCCGTATTCCTTGGGCAGCGATACAGGCGGTTCAGTGCGTCAACCTGCATCTTATTGCGGTATCAGCAGTATCAAACCCACTTACGGGCGTATTTCACGCTATGGTATGACTGCGTATGCCTCCAGCTTAGACCAATGCGGACCAATGGCGCGTTCAGCAGAAGACATGGCTGTGATTCTGCAAACCATCAGTGGTTTTGATGAAAGAGATTCCACCAGTGCCAATGTACCAGTCCCAAATTACAGCGCAACCTTGAATGAATCGTTGGCAGGTTTGCGTATCGGTATTCCGAAAGAATTTTTTGCCAATGGTTTAGATGCCAGCGTGGCAAAAGTCATTCAAGAAGCTGTGCAGAAATTTACCCAATTAGGCGCAACCGTTAAAGAAGTCAGCTTGCCGAATAGCCATTTATCAGTCGCGGCGTATTATGTGATTGCCCCCGCTGAAGCGTCAGCCAACTTATCGCGTTTTGATGGCGTGCGTTTTGGTTACAGTTGTAATGATCCGAAAAACTTACAAGACTTGTATGAGCGTAGCCGTTGGGAAGGCTTTGGTGATGAAGTCAAACGCCGAATCGTGGTAGGGACTTACGCGCTGTCGTCAGGTTATTACGATGCCTATTATTTAAAAGCGCAAAAAATCCGCCGTTTAATTAAAAATGATTTTGTTGCCGTGTTTAATGAAGTCGATGTATTGATGGGACCAGTTACTCCAACCACCGCCTTTAAAATTGGTGAAAAATCCGATGATCCAATTGCCATGTATTTAAGCGATATTTACACATTGCCTATTAGTTTGGCTGGTGTTCCCGCAGTGTCGATTCCTGTCGGTTTCAGCGAAGGGCTACCAGTCGGTTTACAAATTATTGGCGATTACTTTAATGAAGCCAAACTGCTCAATGTGGCACATCAATATCAACAAGTGACAGACTGGCATCGTCAAACGCCTAGCCAGTTTAGCGGAGTTTAATCATGTCTATCAGCAAAGCAGAAGTTGCCAAAGTTGCCCATTTAGCCCGTTTAGCCATCCCCGAAGAAAGGCTAGAAGGTTACACGCACACCATCAGCGATATTTTAGATTTAGTCGCACAAATGAACGCAGTCAATACCGATGGCATAGAGCCGTTATCCAATCCTTTGGATGCCGTGCAGTTACTGAGAGAAGATAAAGTGACTGAAACCAATCAACGCGAAGTTTATCAAAGCATTGCACCGCGTGTGGAAGAGGGCTTGTATCTAGTGCCGAAGGTGATTGAATAATGTGATGTCTTGTAGAGTCGTTGTAATTCAACGTCTCTACACCTTCAATGTGATACCCAGTAAATTGAGGTTAAAAAATATGTAAATGTTTGAACTCACCTCAATATATCGCGCTAATTCATTGAGTTAATCGCATCAAATACTAAATAACCGCCAATTCCTAACACAAAGAATCCAAATAATAATTTCAAAAGATGTCCACTTATGTGATTAGCAAAATGGGCACCTATCCACCCGCCAATTATAAACGCTATAGCCACAATGAGTGCTGCCTTCAAGTCAACGTTACCATGTCGGTAATATTCTAGTACCGCCAAAAATCCGATAGGAGGTAACAAGATAGCTAAGCTAGTGCCAATAGCACTATGTTGAGAAAACTTAGCTAAGTAAATCAAGGCGGGAACGATAATGACACCACCTCCTATACCAAACATACCTGAAACAACACCAGAAAATAAACCAATCAACAACATTAGGACAATCAATGAACTGCTCATAACAAAACCTCTTTTAATGTTTCCAGTCGATGCCTATAACTCTACTTAACATCGTGTTCGCTGAAGCTGTTTTATGCCGATTTAACTTTTTGCTCGCCCCACCACCAAACCACCTGCCAATACAAAAAACGTCCCTAATAATTGGATATGGGTAATGGCTTCATTTAAAAATTCTTGCGCTAATATCAAGGTGAGAATAGGTCCTACGGAACTTAAAATTGCCGCCGTACTTGCCCCGACTTTTTTAATACCCGTGTTCATTAAAAATGATGGTAACACAGTACAAAAAATCGCCATTAATAAACCGAATAGATAGACTTTTGGCGGGATAATGGTCAGTGTCAACAACCAATCATGTTGAATGGCAAAATGGCTGATGGTGGCTAAACAGGCAACCATCATGGAATAAGCGGTAAAACGCGCTGAACCGACACTATGCACCATGACACCACTGCCGATAACAAAAAAAGCAAACACGCCTGCACTACTCAATACAAACGCTGAACCTAGCCAGATATTATCGGAAGCCAGCGATACTTGTTCGATAAAAACTAACAAAATACCGATATAACTTAAACCTAAAGCAAGTAATACTGACCATGCAATTTTTTTGCGATAAAACAGTGCTAATAATAAAACAACAAAGGTCGGATAAGAAAAAATAATTAATCGTTCTAAGCCTGCTGAAATAGTTTGTAAGCCTAAAAAATCTAAATAACTGGCAAGGTAATAACCAATTAAACCTAATATAATTATTGCTAACCATTGTTTTTTAGTTAAAGCAGACTCTGGTGCAGATTTATATTGCCAAAATGCAGTAATAAAATAAAAGGGCAGAGAAAATAACATACGCAATGCCATTAGCGTAATAGCATCGAGTTGGCTATCTTCAGCGTAAGCTAATTTAATTAAAATCGCTTTGGCTGAAAATCCCGCCGCGCCTAATAATACTAATGCACAACCGAATAAACGTTGGTGTTGTTCTGACGATAATTTGTTTGGCATTAATTATAGAGTTTTCAATTTACTGTACAGACATCACAATGCAATATTTTTGTAATGTCATATGGCTGATATTTATACAATACTGACTGAAAAAATATCCCCAGACTAGGATGTTACTTATGGTTTCATGTGACAGTTTTATAAAAATCGACTAAAAAATTATTTTTTATAATCTAAGTGTGGTTTTGTACTTTTGATGAATAATTTTTTAAAAATCATACTGCTCATATTTACGGCGTATGGCTTCTTCACGGGCATCGTTGATTTCGCGCATGATGCTTTTAACATCGGCGCGGTGTTCGCTACTTTTAAAACGACCTGATAATTTAACGTCAGGATGTAATAAACCGCTTTCGTACAGTTTCCAAATTTCTTTGCCGTATTGAGTCGTTAATAATTCAGGCGCGAATTGCCCAAAGTAGCTGGAGAGATTATTCACATCACGTTCCAACATTCGTGCGGCGTTATTATTAGCGGCGGCATCGACGGCTTGCGGTAAGTCTATGATGACAGGACCATGCGTATCAATCAGGATGTTGTATTCTGATAAATCACCATGCACGATACCTGCACAGAGCATACGCACGACTTCTTTTATCAGTAAGCCGTGATATTCCAAGGCTTGTTCGGGAGTGAGTTCCAAATCATTAAGACGCGGTGCGGCACTGCCGTTTTCATCGGTGACTAACTCCATCAATAACACGCCTTCGATAAAATTATAGGGCTTAGGCACGCGTACACCTGCTGCCGCTAACCGATATAAGGCATCCACTTCAGCATTTTGCCACACGGCTTCTTGCTGTTGCGCTCCAAACTTAGAGCCTTTTTGCATGGCGCGGGCTTGGCGGGTATTACGCACTTTGCGCCCTTCCTGATACAACGCCTGTTTATGAAAGCCGCGTTTATTGGCTTCTTTATAAACTTTGGCACAGCGAATATCGCCTTCTGAACGCACCACATACACCGCCGCTTCTTTGCCGCTTTTTAAGGGACGTAATACTTCGTCAACAAACCCGTCACGCACCAGGGGTTCAATACTTTTTGGAGTTTTCATTCCTGTCCTTTTGTAACCATGTTAATACACCCTCACCTGCGG
>DFWO01000132.1:28536-32048 GCA_002380945.1 Methylococcaceae bacterium UBA4132
GCACAGAACACGCCCACTACATCGCGGAGCATTAATTGTTC
Source organism: Methylococcaceae bacterium UBA4132 (assembly GCA_002380945.1). Taxonomy (GTDB): domain Bacteria; phylum Pseudomonadota; class Gammaproteobacteria; order Methylococcales; family Methylomonadaceae; genus UBA4132. Next base: position 28,578 of record DFWO01000132.1, read on the forward strand.
GTTCATAACCTCAAATGTTACTCCGCCCGCCGTGCTGATCGCTTCATCAATCGGTCTGGGTGCTAGTAATTTAATCGGCAGTGCTTTTATCGCTTTTGCCAATTTTTCTGGATTATTAAACTCTTCGGCGGGTAATAATTCGCGTAGCAAACCTGCTTTAACACCTGTAATTGCCAAGCGTTTGCGTAGATGATTTGCCATAGAGTCTTTGCCGCGTGGCTGTGATAATTTATCAATCACCACTGCTAACTCTTTATCAGGCAGTAAATCAAGATGAATAACCGCCGAGCCTGTCGTTGCGCAACTTTCGCGTAACAGTGCCGATGCGTTATAAATCAAACCACCTTCAACGCCCGTTGCAGTGATGACTAAATCACCTTTTTGGAGTACAAACCTGGGTTTGTATTCCGCTGACAGGCTAATACCTTTTAACGGTTGCCCGGCAAACCGACTGGAAAAATGTTCACTCCAACCGACATCAAAACCACAGTTCGCAGGTTTCAGCGTTGCAGTTTCAATACCGCGTTGGCGTAATAAATCGACCCACGCGCCCGTAGAACCCAGCCGCGCCCAACTGCCGCCACCCAACGCCAGTACCACCGCATCAGCGTTAATGTGCTGTTCGCCATTGGGCGTAGCAAAACGTAATGCCCCGTTATCATCCCAGCCCAGCCATTGATGACGGACATGAAATCGCACTCCTGCACTACGCAAATGATGTAACCACGCGCGGAGTAACGGTGCGGCTTTCATTTCAGTCGGGAAAACACGCCCCGATGAACCGACAAACGTATCAAAGCCCAAACCTTTCACCCACGCGCATAACGCCTCAGGTGGAAAGTTTGTGAGTATCGGTTTAAGCACACCGCGCCGCTCCGCATAGCGTGACAAGAATTTATCAAAGGCTTCGGCATGAGAAATATTCAGTCCGCCTTTACCTGCCATCAAAAATTTTCGCCCTACCGACGGCATAGCATCATACAGGTCAACTTTTACACCTGCCTGACTCAACACCTCAGCCGCCATTAAACCCGCAGGACCACCACCGATAATGGCTACCGTTGGCGATAGTGATTTATCCAACAAACTGATTACCTATTTAATTTAAAATCTAAATTTATACACACATTTATATTTTAACCAATTGATTGTGTGCATTTAATCTTACTTAATCATTTTATGATGCTCACAGGGGGTACAAAAAATAATTAAGTGACTGTGATATTGTATGACACGGATTAAGATAAAGCCGATTTTTTCCAAAACGAAAATACAAAGCTGGAATGAAGTTAAACTCGATGCTAAAAAACGTTGATATACTCAGATACTGAAAGAGATAAATTATCCAGTTCAAAAAAGGAGCATCATGAACCACTGCACAATAAGCTGCGAGCTTCACGATTACCTTGAAATTGCCTGTATGTATGGCTATCGGGTAAAGCTGACGCTAAAAGATCAGCAAATCATTGAAGGTAAAGCTGTTGATGTACTAACGACTGCTGAAAAGCGTGAATACATGGTCATTGATAATGGACGCGAACAGCAACAAATTGAAGTAAACCAATTCAGCAAAATGCAGGTGCTGACAGCTAATGCCAAATTTAAGGAAATCTCTTTTTAAGATAGATAACTATCGAAACCAATCATATGGATGTCATAACGCTGCTGAAAAACTTGCTGTAGTGACAACAGTTATTTGAGAGAAAATCATGAAAGCAGTCTCTGTCTTTGCCAGAATCAAATGTGCCATAGTGCTTATTATCTTTATGTCAACGAGTGTCATACCGATGCTACCCATCACCAGTACAATAGGATTGTTTGTAGTCATTTTCCGCCCCCGCTGGTTTAAAAAGCTGGTTGATAATATTTACGCAGATAAGCATGAGTAAAGATTGCAGGGAAGTTACTATTTCTGCCAATTAATTTCTTTAGCCGTTTGTTCACCAATCACGCATTCATCTAAATTGCTCGCAATTTGTGAACTTGTCGCGGTTTTCGGTATAGCAATCGCCATGATTTCTGCTTTGCTTTGTGGATACAGTGGTGATTGATTAGGTGCGGCATAACCGATGGGAAATACTGGCTCATTGTTAGCAGCATATTTATCTGTCGCACCCACTGTATGCAGTAATTCGTGAACGATGACAACATTGTTTTGTTGATCATAGTTTTCAGCCGCAAAGCCATGCACAACCGCGATTAAGCCTTTATCGAGTCCTAGTGAATGTTGAAGATGGCGACCTTCTACTGGCTCTTGATAATAAACAAAGACACGAATGCGATGTAGATTAGAGTTTGAATCGGGTGTGTGTTGATAAGCCCAGTAACGCAGTTTGATACTCCACCAAATAATGGCAATTATATTGGCATCAGGCTTGCGTGATTCAGATGGTTGCAGTGTCATCACCGCCCCTAACTGTGTATGAGTCGGTTGATGAGTCGCCAGTTGATAGAGTGGACTGTGTTGCTGTGTGAATGAATCAATGGGCTGAAATACCGTGTCATCGAGACCATTGATGTATTCATTGACGCTAGGGCTATTGTTATCACCATTGATAGGATAAATCACTACTTGCAAAGGCACAGCCCACGATCTAGCTTGTAGTTTTTGTATTTTGCCATAAAAAAGCAACGTGATTAAGATAACTAGCAATATCACTATGCGAGTCAATTTCCACCAGTTTATGGCGTTAGTTTTTGCAAGGCGGTTGTTAAATTTACGGTGCATTTTTTTTCAAGACTGGTTAAATAACGACTATAGTAGATGAACTCCTTTTTGATAATGTCACTTTTCTTAACGTATGTTAATCATCTTTTTAGCCACAAATATCAAAAAATGTATCGCATCTTTTTGTTAGTCATAGCATTTATAGTCGCTCCAGTTGTCTTTGCTGAGCCTTTTTGGGGTAGCAAGGCTTCTCAACCCGTTGATACTGATCCGAAAAAACTCAAAGCGGGACAGTTTATCTGGAAAGGCAACGCTGTACCTTTCGGTCCTGTTGTGGCGTTAGTTAGCATTCCTGAGCAAAAAGTGTATCTTTATCGTAATGGCATTCTTATTGGCGTATCTACCGTCAGTACAGGTAAGCGCGGCTATGGAACACCCGCAGGTGTGTTCACCGTACTTGAAAAAGACAGGTATCACCGTTCAAGAACTTATAATAATGCACCCATGCCTTATGCCAATCGTTTGACTTGGGGAGGGGTTGCACTGCACGCTGGACACATTCCAGGATACCCTGCTTCTCATGGTTGTATTCGTTTACCTACGCAATTTGCCCGCTTTTTGTTCGATGTTTCAGCACTCGGTATGACGGTGGTTATCGCTGGTTATCAAAGTGATACACTCGAACTTGCACACCCTAGCGTACTTTCACCTGTAGATAGCAAGGAAGGTAAAATAGTTAATATGCCCAATCTAATTCCTACTGAGGAATTTCGTTGGCAACCAGAAAACGCACAGGAAGGATA
>DFWO01000132.1:32338-38000 GCA_002380945.1 Methylococcaceae bacterium UBA4132
GTATTGAAATTGGACGTGCCAAACTGTCAATTACTCAGCCACAAAAAAATCTGGGTACTCATGCTTTCATTATGCAAGAAGGAGAAGGAATAGGTATAAACCCTTTTTTAAATACCGCGCCACCTCGTCGCTGGATGGCAATTGGCATTCCAGGTCATACTAAAGTAGAGGGCATGATATTAAATGCGTCTTTCTTTGAGCATCTAAATATACCCATAGAGTTTGCTAAGGCAATTGATGGCATCTTAACGGCTGGAACAACCTTATTAATAACCGATACCCCTATGCTTCGCGAGCAGATGACTGGAGAAGCACCCGTGTCAAAACCGCGTTGCATTAGGGGCAACTGTGTTAATGGGAAAGGAACTCAGATTTATGCCGATGGCAGTAAATATATCGGTCAATTCAAAAATGGTTTGTCTGAAGGTCAAGGTAAATTGACTTTTCCCAATGGTGAACAATATATCGGTAAATTTGAAAATGATAAGTTCCAATGGAAAGATTAACCTTGTGTATTGCATTTGGTGTATTACGTTGTCCTAACTCAGTAACACAAACATCAATGGCTAGTAATTCGTTTAATTTTTGACTAAGCGTATCTACTAGAGCGTTAAATTATATAGCCGATTGTTTAACCCAAGCTATCCAGTATTTGGTTAGGTGTCGGTTCGGTAACGTCATCGAGGTGACAAGTGGACATTACATCTTGCCAGTTAACCTTAAAAGTAAGCCTGCAATAATCGTTATCTGTAACAAACCAACACCAACAACCCAACGGATAAACTCGGCTTTGTTTTCAGCAATATCGCGCTTTGATTCTAAGCGCAAAATCTCAATGTCTTTTTTTAAGTTGGTCTCAAGTTCTTTAATATCACGTCTAAGGTTTAACTCCAGCATTTCAAAGTCTTTTTTGCTGGTCATGTTTTCTAGGTCGTAATCGTGCTTAGTTTGCTCCTGACTGCTTAGGCTGGCTGTTTTCTGTAAATCAGTTATTACATGGGCTTGCTCTTCACTAAAGCCCACGTCTTTTAGTTTTCTAACAAACTCATAAGTGTCGAACGTTAAGGTAGTCATTGTGTTTCCTGTTTGATTAGCGGGTGACACGTTTTCTTATCGGTATTACGTTGTAATCTTTGCCTTAATCACGTTAGCATTCTTCCAACGTCCTGCAATCATCTTGTCAAAATAAACACCTGCCAATTGCTCAAATGTTTGAGCGTCCAATTTTTCCAGAGCATTGGTTCGCGGTCTTGCTTTTTGTGGATTACATCAATAGCATAACATGGCGTAAAATATCACTCTATGTTCTGAATCTGCTCACGCATTTGCTCAATCAATACTTTAAGTTCAATGGCTATGTGGGAAATTTGACTATCCACTGATTTAGAGCCTAGCGTGTTGGCTTCGCGGTTCAGTTCCTGCATTAAAAAATCCAAACGTTTACCTGCAGGTTCTTCTTCATGAAGTACGCGCATAACTTCTTTAATATGGGTTGCTAGGCGATCCAGTTCTTCGGTAACATCCAATTTTTGCGCCAGAAATACTAGCTCTTGTTCCAAACGATCAAAATCGGGTTGAAGGGATAATTCAAGAATTTTATCTCTCAGTTTGTCGCGTGTGAGTTGTATGACAACAGGTATGCGTTGTTTGGCAGTATTAACCAACTCATTTATTTTCGTACAACGCTCTTCAACCAGCGTTTTGAGTTGCCCACCTTCTCTAGCGCGTGAAACTAAAAGATGGGCAAGCGTTTGTTTAACCAAATGGCTAACGCCTTCATGAAGTTCATTTTTATCGCTGCTTGGTTCTTGTAAAATACCTGGAAATGCCAGTACCTCTAAGGCTGAAAAAGGCTGCGGTGCCATCATGTGGACTTCGATTTGTTCAGTTGCTTCCAGTAAAGTGGCAAGCGCGTCATGATTCACCACAAATCCTTGTCCTTGTTTGGTAGCTTTTTTATAACTGACAGTACATTCAATTTTGCCACGTTTAATCTGCGCACTCATCAATGAACGCAACTCCGTTTCCATAAAGCGCAAGTTATCAGGTAATTTCAAGCTAACGTCACTGTAACGATGATTCACTGAACGAATTTCACAATTAACAGTTAAATCACCTATTTCTGCCTCATTACTGGCATAAGCAGTCATACTTTTTATCATTTTTTTCACCTTTAAAGAGTCGTAAAACAACGGGTGTCAATGCAGAGTAAGCGTGCATTTTAACGAACAGCGTGCATATCATTATAGACCAGTAATGAATCGCATGAGCATTGCTTACGTTTGCACTGAACAGAAAATAATGAGTTCAGGTATACTGCTCCGTTTTTCATTTTAAGCAGAACAGCCATGAGACCTAGCGGACGCAACCCAAACCAACTAAGAGATATAAAATTCACCTGCAATTTTACCAAGCACGCAGAAGGTTCAGTGTTAGTTGAATTTGGCGACACACGGGTCTTATGTACCGCCAGTGTAGACAAATCCGTGCCACGGTTTTTAAAAGGCAAAGGTGAAGGCTGGATTACCGCCGAATACGGAATGTTACCACGCTCCACGCACAGCCGTATGAACCGCGAAGCCAGTCACGGCAAACAAGGCGGACGCACCTTAGAAATCCAACGTTTAATCGGTCGCTCATTACGCGCCGCTGTGGATTTAAAAGCCCTAGGCGAACACACCATCACCATTGACTGTGACGTATTACAAGCCGATGGCGGCACCCGCACCGCCGCTATCACAGGCGGTTTTGTCGCGCTATCACTTGCTATCGAAAAAATGCTACAACGCAAATTAATCAAAACTAATCCACTGCATGGGCAAATTGCGTCTGTATCAGTCGGTATTTATGACGGCGTTCCTGTTCTGGATTTGGATTATGCCGAAGACAGTCAAGCCGAAACCGATATGAATGTCGTTATGAATGATGCCGCCGCCTTCATTGAAATCCAAGGCACCGCCGAGGGTCATGCCTTTAGACCCGACGAATTGACCGCCATGTTAGAACTGGCAGGTTTGGGTATTAAGCAATTGCTGGAAAAACAGCGTGAGGCGTTGGAAAACGTTTCATAATTACGACCAACTTATTGAGCTGTGATATAAAACAAATCAATCTACACGCAACGAATTTACATCATTCAACCAATCCATACAATTTTTTATGAAAATTGAATCCATTCGTTTAAAAAATTTTAAAACATTCCGTGACGTACATCTAAAAGATATTCCGCCTTTTTTAGTGGTTGTCGGTGCCAATGGTTCGGGAAAAACAACTTTGTTTGATGTGTTTGGATTTTTGCACGATTGTTTAAAAGGTAATATTCGCCAAGCTTTAGACAGTCGTGGACGTTTTAAAGAGGTGGTTAGCAAAGAGAGTAACGGCGAAAGCATTTTGATTGAAATTCAATACCTTATGGAAATTACAGGCGTTGAGCGTTTAGTGACATACTCTTTGGAAATAGCTGAGCAGAAAAATGTGCCTTATGTGAAACGCGAGCGATTACGTTATAAACGAGGAGCGCATGGTAAGCCTTATCATTTTCTCGATTTTTCCAACGGCGAAGGCTACGCCATTATCAATGAAGAAGACTTTCACCAAGCTGACAAGGAATTAACACGCGAAACACAAAAAGTTTCCCCAGATTCTTTGGCGATAAAAGGTCTGGGGCAGTTTGCTCGATTTAAAGCGGCTAATGCGTTTAGAGAATTAGTTGAATCATGGCACGTCTCAGATTTTCATATCAATGCGGCGCGTGGGCGTAAGGAAGCAACAGGCGACTCGGAGCATTTATCCGAAACAGGCGATAACCTGCCACGAGTTGCACAGTATCTATTTGAACAACACCCAGAGACCTTTCAAAAAATTCTCGATACCATGACCCGCCGCGTACCTGGCATAGATAAAATAGAACCTAGACTGCAAGATGACGGTTATCTAACGCTACGCTTTAAAGATGGCTCTTTTAAAACGCCTTTTCTCGACCGTTATGTGTCAGACGGCACGATTAAAATGTTTGCCTATTTAGTATTGCTACACGACCCTCGTCCGCATCCCTTGTTATGTGTAGAAGAACCAGAGAACCAACTTTATCCTAAATTAATGACTGAACTTGCCGAAGAGTTTCGCCTTTACTCTCTACGCGGTGGGCAGGTGTTAGTGTCCACGCATTCACCCGATTTTTTAAACGCAGTCAATTTAGAGGAAGTGTGTTGGTTGGTAAAAAAATCAGGTGCTACGGAAATATGCCGAGCCAAAGATGATCCACAAATTGCCACATACATGGCAGAGGGTGACAAAATGGGCTATTTATGGAAACAAGGTTTTTTCACTGGAGCTGATCCTGAATGAGCGAAAAAGAATTGGTGTTTCTTTTGGAAGAACCATCCGCTAAAGCGATGCTAGAAAGTCTATTACCACGCATACTCAATCCCAGCATTACACCACGCTTGATTCCTTTTGATGGTAAACAAGACCTTGAAAAGCAAATGGTGAAACGAATTAGGAGTTATCTCAACCCTAATGCTCGATTTATTGTTATGCGTGATCAAGACAGCGTGCCAGATTGTACTGTATTGAAAAATTCGCTATTAGCAAGATGTCAAGAATCTGGTCGGCAACCTACTCCGTTGGTTCGTATTGCCTGTCGTGAACTGGAAAGTTTTTATTTGGCTGATCTTTCGGCAGTAGAACAGGCAATGGAAATTAAGGGGCTAGCCAAACAACAAAACGGCAAAAAGTTTCGCAGTCCCGATTATTTAAGTAGTCCCAGTAAAGAACTTGCCAACCTAACAAAACAACGTTATCAAAAAGTGAGTGACTCCAGAATCATTGGTCTGCACTTGGATATAGACAATCAACGTTCTACTAGCTTCAAAAATTTGATTGCAGGTATTCGACGGCTGGAGCAAGAATTGATTCAAATTAGCCCTAATTATTGAGACTATCTATGACCTTTTCAAACCACCAAAAAATCGTCCTAGCCAGTGGTAACGCTGGCAAAATCAAAGAAATTCAAGCGATACTGCAAGCACATCCTATCGTGCCGCAGTCTTTATTTAATGTCGCCGAAGCCGATGAAACAGGCACAACGTTTGTCGAAAATGCCATTATCAAAGCTCGAAATGCGGCCTTGCATTGCAAACTTCCAGCCATTGCTGATGATTCGGGTTTGGTGGTGGATGCCTTGAATGGCGCACCAGGGGTGTATTCAGCACGTTATGCAGGCGTTGGTGCGAGTGATAGTGATAACACGCAAAAATTATTACAAGCTCTGGAAGGCGTGCCAGAAGAGCGACGCACGGCGCGGTTTATTTGTGTGATGGTGTTTATGGAACACGCCGATGATCCATTGCCGATTATTGCGCAAGGCGTTTGGGAAGGGCGGATTTTAACGCAAGCGGTGGGGTGTAATGGCTTTGGTTATGATCCTGTGTTTTTTGTGCCTGAATATAATTGTGCATCGGCAGAATTATCGCCTGAAGTTAAAAACTCACTCAGTCATCGTGGCATTGCCTTAAAGCAATTAACCGCAGCCATTAAAACGCGGGAAATTTAACAATGATAGACCTTTCAGAACGTGTTCAAAATCTCATCTAAAAGCCTGATATAAGCGGGTGAGAAAAAAATATCCAAGCGACCTTAGTCGAGAACAATTTGAATTGAT
>DFWO01000055.1 GCA_002380945.1 Methylococcaceae bacterium UBA4132
TTGAGATTACTGATCGCCTTCTGAGCCTTTAAATCTAACTTCTTGAACTTTACCTTTTCTGTCGGCTAAACAAAACCAAGGAGCTGTAGCATCGGGTACTTTAATATCAACGCCGATACCTGATTGCGCTTCATCAGAATGAATCACAGACAATTTGCTTTTGCTGGTGCTGAGTTCTTTAGCAACGGCTGTAAGACAGTTTTTTTCTGCTGTTTTAACACTGCTAGAGCCTGTTGCAGCAGCAGTTTTACCACTGGCTGGAATCGCAACTTTTAAGGTGTAATTGACAGGTTTATTGCTGTCTTTAGCACCACCCATTAAATAAACACGAATAGTGTAATCACCATCGGCGGGTAATTCGCCTTTGAAATGATTGCCATCATTTGAGCCTACGAAAATGGCTTCACCTGTGCTACCTGGAGGTAAGACGTTAAAGAAAGCCGCGCCTTTGCTGGCTTTCATGTCCACAATCAGGGTTTGACCCGCACCAGCGCGTAGGGTGTAATCCATATCTCCACCGCCTGTAACTTTGCCACTGACAGACGCACTGGTTTTGCCTTTGCCAAAGGAAATTTGTTTAGCCGCTTCTGCGGTTAAGGCTGTGCCTGTGAGTAAAGCACCTGCTAATAAACATACTAATAGTTTTTTCATGGATAGCTCCGATAGTTGAGTGAGAATCCAGCCTAAGTAAGTATTTGGTGTCTCACTAAGGCTGTTGATATAGCAAATCGCTTATCTACACGCACCAGCTACGACGTACACCAGTGATTGATAACGTCCATCATTGGTTACGATAGAAACACAGCCGCCTGTAGCCGTTTCTTCCCAGTAAGAATTTAAACCATTACTTTTGCGTAGCACATAGCCGCGTCTTATTAAATCGCCTTCTGCTTGTCCTGCTTTAGCTCCGACAAAATCGTTTAATGCGGCGGGTGTTTGTCCAGGAACAGGTTGCGGTGCGTTGTTATATCCCTGATTTTGGTTGTAGCTCTGGTTTTGGTTTGGATTATAGTTTTGAGCTTGACAAATACCATTCGCACCGCCTTGGCGTGTGTATGATGCGGCTAATGAGCCATCTGGATTTCTATTAATAGAGATAGAAATGCCTGAATCGCTTGCTTCGTAGTAGTTGTCATTAAATTTTTTAACATAGGCTTGTTTGCCGTTGATGTAGATGTTGCCGCCTTGGTCGTCTCCATGTACATCTATTCCTGTCGGACAAGAAAAGTTAAATAGAGGAAGACCTGTATTTCCGTAGTTATTAGCAGGTTGAGAATTAGCAGGGGTGTTGTAAGTATTAGGTGTATTTTAATTGTTCTTATTAGCAAGGCAACCTGTCAATGCAATCGCAGTGCTAAAAATAACAGTCAATGATAGGTACTTATTGGAACAGTTCATAATTTCTCCTGATTGAAGCGTTGTTTTAAATGTTAGTTAAGTAGCCGAGAATCGTATGACGATTTTGGATTTAACAGCCATCATCTTGCCAGCAGAATTTTTCTGAATAAATGGTTAGTGATTACTGCCCGCCCTTCGTACCCGTGAATTCAACACCATCCACCTTGCCATTTTTGCCAGACAAGCATTTCCATGGCGCAGTCGCATCAGGTACGCTAATCATAACGGTGATACCCGATTGAGCTTCCTTAACCTCAGCAATCTTCAGTGTTCGACCTGTTGAGAGTAGTCTCTCTTCAAGGTTGGATGGAGTTGTCATTAAATATCAAGCATTGCCTATTTACAAGGTTTTTTACTCAGTACAGCGTTTAACGCGTCCTCAAGCGTTGTATATTGAAAATGGTAGCCTAATGCCTGTACTTTGGTTGGTAATGCCCGTTGTCCGCCTAGTAATAATTCTGCTCTTTCACCCAGCATTAATTTCAATAAACACGCGGGGGCAACAAACGTGTGCGTTTCTAACGGGTTCGGGTGCTGTCATGTTATGAGAACCAACCGCTTGTGCATTTTCTAGTAGCAATAAGACGATGGCAACGTAGTCATCAATCCAGCTCATCCATTGTTCTTTAGGACAGAGATATAAATGGGGCTTGTGACCCCGTATCCCAACTTTAGTCGTTTTATCTAACTCACCAGCTTTAGCCAGTGGTTGTTAAGTTTCAATGGGTGATACAGTAGCCTCTGTTAGATTAAAGCAAACCATGTTCTGCAAATGAATAGGGCTGTCCATCACCAATAATAAAATGATCTAGCACGCGTATATCAAATAACGCTAGGGCTTGTTTGAGTTTTTCGGTAATGTGTTTATCAGCAAAGCTAGGTTCTGCAATACCTGAAGGATGATTATGGGCAAAAATGACAGCCGCCGCGTTGTGATGTAGAGCCTTTTTAACCACTTCTCTGGGGTAAACATTCGCTCCGTCTATAGTACCTTTAAAGAGTTCATCGAGTTGAATGACGCGGTGTTGATTATCAAGAAATAAACAGGCAAAGACTTCGTAACTATAACCGCGTAGTTGTGCGCTGAGATAGGCGCGGGTAATGTCGGGACTGGTGAGGGCATTGCCGCGTTGCAGGACTTCTTTAAAGTGGCGTTTTGCCATTTCCAGCACAGCTTGCAGTTGGGCGTATTTGGCAGCACCTAAACCATGCGCTTGGCAAAATCGCTGCTGATCTGCATCTAATAAGGCTTTTAATGAGCCAAAATCGGCGAGTAAATCGCGTGCTAAATCAACGGCTGATTTACCTTGTACGCCTGTACGTAGAAAAATGGCGAGTAACTCGGCATCAGTCAATGACGCTGAACCGCGTTGTAAGAGTTTTTCTCTGGGTCTGTCTTCTGCTAACCAATCCTTAATCGCCATAAAGTATGTCCTTGTTGAAGTTGGAAATTAAGCATAGAAGAATTTGCCCAGACTTGCCATAATAACGGCTTTTATTCTTTTATGGGTATGACTATTGAAGCACATTTTGCTAGGCGTTAGCGGAGGAATTGCTGCTTATAAAGCGGCGGAGTTAGTCAGGTTGTTTCGTAAGCAAGGTTGTGAAGTGCGTGTGGTGATGACGGAATCTGCTATGCAGTTTATTAGCCCACTGACATTTCAAGCACTGTCGGGTAATCCTGTGCATACTGAGTTATTGAATGCCGATGCTGAAAATGCGATGAGTCATATTAATCTGGCGCGATGGGCAGATGTATTGCTTATTGCCCCTGCCACTGCAAATACGCTGGCTAAATGTAGTTATGGCTTAGCGGATGATTTATTATCTACATTGTATCTTGCGGCGCAATGTCCTGTTTATGTCGCGCCTGCAATGAATCAAGCGATGTGGCATAAAACGGTGACGCAAGATAATATCGCTAAACTCAAGGCGCATGGTGTAACTGTTATTAATCCCGAATCAGGTGAGCAAGCCTGTGGTGAAACGGGCTTAGGTCGAATGGCAGAACCTGCAACGATTTGTCAGCAGTTATTGGCTGAGCCTGTTGTGCGGTGTTTACAAGGTTTACACGTCTTAATCAGTGCAGGTCCTACGCGTGAACCCTTAGACCCTGTTCGTTATATCACTAATCGTAGCTCTGGAAAAATGGGTTATGCACTGGCTAAAGCGGCAGTTAACGCAGGAGCGCAAGTAACATTAGTAAGTGGTTCTGTTAGTTTGGCTGCACCTGATTCGGTTGATGTAGTGCGTGTAGAAACAGCCGCCGAAATGTATGAGGCAGTGATGGCAAACGCACAGAGCTGTGATATGTACATCGGTGCGGCGGCAGTAGCTGATTACAGCCCAATTGTGGCAGAAGCTCAGAAAATAAAAAAACACGCTTCACAAACCACTATAATTCTGCAAAAGACCCAAGATATTTTGGCAGCCGTTGCAGGACTAGCTTCACCTCCATTCACGGTAGGTTTTGCCGCAGAGACACATAATCTTGAAGTGTATGCACAAAAAAAATTACACGAAAAACACCTCGATATGATTGCGGCAAACTGGGTAGGTCGCGAGAAAGGTGGCTTTGATAGCGAACAAAATGCGTTGCAGGTTTTTTGGAAAACAGGTCAAAAAACCTTGGTAATGATGGATAAAATACAGTTAGCAGAGCAATTAGTTTTGTTATGTGCAGAGAAATTCAATGAAAAAAATACAACTTAAAATTTTGGATACCCGACTAGGTCATGAAATTCCATTGCCTGAATATGCTACAACAGGTGCAGCAGGTTTAGACTTAAGAGCCTGTTTATCTGAGGCAACGGTGTTAAATGCGGGCGAAAGTATGTTGATTCCGACAGGCTTAGCTATTTATATTGAAAATCCTAGCTTAGCCGCTGTGTTATTGCCACGTTCAGGCTTGGGACATAAGCACGGTATTGTGTTGGGTAATTTAGTCGGACTTATCGACTCAGATTATCAAGGACAGGTGTTTGTATCTTGCTGGAATCGTGGTGATACTGCGTTTACCATTAATGTTGGCGAAAGGATTGCACAAATGGTATTTGTCCCCATTGTGCAGGTCGAATTTGAGCAAGTTGACACGTTTGAGCAAAGCTCGCGTGGTCATGGTGGTTTTGGTCACACGGGTCGGCACTAAGTTACAATTTATTCGGAGTATAACAATGGCAAAACTTTTTTCTTGGTTAGCGGCAATTACCATGCTGATGTTTTTAATTTCTGGAGCAGGTGTTTATGGAATGTCTTATCTTGCTATCACACATGCAAAAGAAGAATCCGCTACGGCTGTTGCTAAGGCAGTTGCCGCAACGCTATCAGCACAGATAGACTTGCTTAACAAAACAATAGATAAGATAGTCGATGATCCAGAGGTATTAGCCGTTATTACTAATGCTAATCCCGCTCAATTAAGCGCGACAGCTACAAAATTAGAAAGATACTTTCCAGAAGTATTAAAAATCAGGCTATTTGTACCTGGTGTCAGTCCAACTGACGATCAATTAGTGCCAAAAATGGGTTTTGCTGATATTGAAATGGTGCGAGAAACTTTTACCAAAAATCGTCTGCCTAGCATACAAGGCGAACAAGGAGTGGATAGACATCTAGCCATTACTCGTCCCATCAAGCCTAATAATGAAGTTATCGGTGTGATATTGGTTAGTTTACACTATGATTTTTTTAGCAAAAATATACACACCGCCGCCACAAAAGATGAATATATTGAATTAAAACAAGACCTGCTAGCCTTGAGCGTGTCGGGATCAAAAATAAATACTGACAAAGCGGCGAATGTGCGCGTGAAAGTACCTAATGCGGAAGAATGGGAAGTTATTTACTACTATGTTGCGGGTATGGATTTAACTGATATGACGGTATCAGCAACCATTGTTTTGGTGTCTGGATTGATAACCTTGTTGTTTTTCTTTTCTATACACCGCAAACTATCAGGCTTAATAACGCAAGACGTAAACTGTGTGATGAAAGCCATTAAGGATATGATGACAACGCAGAAGCTCCATAGTACCTATCCCGTTAATTTAGCTGAAATGGATGGTGTAATACCCACCTTAGCGCAATTTAAACGTGTTTTAGATCAAGATAACGATGACAATATTCCAGATAATTACGATGACGTGCATCTGGATAATTTCTTTGATGATTAAGTTAAAAGAACAGTAAACATCACATTTTTACAATCCCAACAGCCAATAATGACTCACTAATAATATGATGCAAAAAAGAAAAGCCCACCAAATAGCTGATGTACTCATCGAAGCGTTACCTTATATTCAACGATTTAAAAATAAAACTATTGTTGTTAAATTTGGTGGCAACGCGATGGTTGATGAAGAACTCAAACATAGTTTTGCGCGTGATATTGTGTTGATGAAATTAGTGGGTCTTAATCCGATTGTGGTACATGGTGGTGGACCGCAAATTGGTCAATTACTGACCAGATTGGGTAAAACCAGCGAATTTGTCGATGGAATGCGTGTCACTGACAGTGAAACGATGGATGTCGTTGAAATGGTACTGGGCGGCTTAGTGAATAAAGAAATTGTTAGTTTAATCAATCAACACGGTGGTAAAGCCGTTGGTTTAACAGGCAAGGATGGTGATTTTATTCATGCTAGAAAAATTAAGCTAAAAAAATCTGCGCTAGATACCGATGCCTCAGAAATTATTGACTTAGGGCATGTCGGTGAAGTCAGTAGCATTGACCCCTCGGTAGTTGATATGTTAGGACGCAGTGATTTTATTCCTGTTATTGCGCCGATTGGTGTGGGAGCTGATGGGCATTCTTATAATATCAATGCCGATTTAGTGGCGGGTAAAATTGCCGAAGTGCTTAAAGCGGAAAAACTCATCTTACTAACCAATACAGCGGGTATTTTGGACAAGCAAGGCGAATTATTAACAGGATTATCAATTAAAGATATTGATGATTTAATTGCCGATGGCACCATTTCAGCGGGCATGATTCCTAAAACTAACTGTGCAACCGATGCTTTAAAAGGGGGCGTGACTAGCGTCCACATTATTGATGGACGCGTGGAACACGCCGTGTTATTAGAACTGTTTACCGATCAAGGTGTGGGTACACTATTATTGAGTCGTTCATTAACATAAGGTCTGAAAGAAGCGCGTAAGTTTTGGATTTTTGGACTAGCACATAATTTTTCACCTAATGTTGAGTTGCGGCAATGTATATCGAGAAACAACAGATTACCATCATCTTTATTGATGATCTTTGCTATAGATAAGCTAAAATTGTCATCCTTAGTCGGTAGTGCGTGCATCACCAATTCGTCAGTATTAATATCTGGTACGGTAGTTGAATAGGTGTTAACGAATACTAATGCGATTTCCCACGCTTTCTTGCACTGAAAATCGTTTTCGCAACGAAATAAACCTAGTTCTTGCGCTTCTTCGATGCTGGCTATTTGATTTTTTGGTGTTGGGTCATCAGATTTTGTCAACAGTAAAAAGCGTTTAATATTGGCATCATATTCATCAACGAATTTTTTCTGTTGCGCCATATTTTCACCAATCGTCTGTTTGGTGTGTTCAATCTCGTCTTGAATGGCGTTTATTTCGGCAATTAAATTTGGCGGTACTGGCTTAGCGTTACGCTCAAAAGTTGCAGCACTTTTTTGCTTAGTATCAAGTCGTTCTAGTTGCTGTAAAGCCTCGGCTTCAATTAATTTTTTTTGTGCTTCAATGGGCTGTATTCTTGTTTTAAGCTCTGCAAGTATTTCTTCCTTAGAATGGTAGGTTCTCAGCAACGCATTATCACGCGCTTTTTGGTTTTGTATAATTGTTTCCTGCTTTTTTCGTAGCAGATTAAGAAGAGATTCCCGTTCTTGCTGCTCTTTGGTTTTTTCCTTCTCGGTCACGTCAATAACCCTACCTCCTTTACTTAAGGTTTCGCGTTGATATTTTGCTTTGTCGGGGGACACTTGGTCTGAAAAAGAAGTCTTGCCTGTTTCGTCTACTAATTTATAGACCTTTTTTCCATAAGCCACTTGAGTGTGAAATAAGGAAAGAGTGCAAGTAAGAAAAAACGTGACTGGAAAAATATGAGGTCTCATAAGTAATTCAATAGGTTTTTTGCTGATTTTCGGATTATTATATAAACATAATAAAGAGAGAACTAATTACTTTGCAAATCGTTGTCTGTTCATCATTGCTGATTTTGTGACACAGGTAGCAACCATTGTCCTGTGTCACTGTCATTCAACTGACTAAACTAGCTAATCCATGCAAGGGTGGCAGTATAATCATTTTCGCTAATTGTAAGAGTAGCAACACCGCTAAGGGTGACAAATCAATACCGCCCATATCTGGAATAAACTTTCTGCAAGTTCTCAATAATGGCTCTGTTAAGCTCATTAAAATAGACGATGCCGCATCAAAACCATCGGGACGAATCCAACTTAATAAGGCTCTAGCGAATACCGCGTAGATGAAAATATTAATGAGCAAAGAGATTAATTGTGTGATGGATAAAATAGCCAAGGCGGCTATGCCGATGCTAACACCCTTCAAGAATAGAATGGAAAAATCTGCCAACATTTGCAAGCTAAAAACCAATACCAACGATGCTGTATCTATTTTTCTGACTGCAGGTACAAAACGGCGCAAAATTTTTAACGGTGGATGAGTTACTTTAATTAGAAACTGTGAAATAGGATTATAAAAATCGCTACCACAGTATTGCAATAAAAACCGCAACAACACTGCCAGAATGTACAAAGAAAATAGCGTGTCGATTAGAAAAATCACAGGATCAGTCATATAAGTAGAATTCATTAGCTATTTTCCGATTGTTTAGACATTTCAATAGAACGATCACGTGCCGCATGGAGTGCTTTAGAAACCAGTTCAGTAAAACCACCTTGAACAAAGGTTTCTATAGCTTGTTGTGTTGTACCATTTGGAGAAGTCACGCGCTTGCGTAATCGCTCAGGCGATTCAGCCGATTCCAAGGCTATTTTAGCGGCACCTAACGCGGTTTGTTGTACCAATAAGCGAGCGGTTGCTGCACTCAGACCTAACTCTAACGCCGTTTTTTCCATTGCTTCCATCAGTAAGAAATAATACGCAGGACCACTGCCAGATACGGCAGTCACCGCATCTAACTCGCTTTCATTCTCAACCCATAACGCAATCCCCACAGAACGCAAAATCGTTTCCGCTAAGTTGCGTTGCTTGGTATTCACTTTGCTGTTAGCGTGTAATGCGGTCGCCCCTGTTAGCACTAAAGCAGGTGTATTAGGCATACAGCGCACAATGGCAGTTTCTGCACCCAACCACTGACTTAAACTGTGTTGGTTAATACCTGCTGCAATAGAAACAATCAGTGGTTTTTTTAGTTGTACTACACTTGCCGCACTTTTAGCGACATCCGCCAATACTTGTGGTTTGACTGCTAACACAATGACATCGACTGCATTAATCACCTCATCATTGCTAGATGATGTATGCACATTCAACGCGGTTGCCAAATTGCTCAACGTGTCTGGATTCACATCTGAAACCCACAGTTGTTCTGCTGGATGACCGCTAGCAATTAATCCCTTCATAAGGCTGGATGCCATATTGCCGCCGCCGATAAAACCTATCTTTTTTGTTTTCATGATTTACGTTATGTTGGTGATGATAAAAAGCATTTTACTCTATATAAGGTCTGTGCAATAAATCACAAGACTTTTCCTATAGACTGAGCGATTAAAAACGATAAATTAACATATCATGATAGACACTATTTACATTGAAGACGCTATCGCGCAACACCCGCGCGTAGTCGATATTTTGGCACGTTTTCCAAAAGCACGGCGTATTAGCTGTGAGCGTTATACTCAGGTTTTTAATCCCAAAGCGCAAAATTTTCGCCTACAAAAACAAAATCCTGCGCTAATTTTAGCGGAAAAACACCAACATTTCGTGTTACCCGCACCCGTTGGTTATGGCATAGGGTCTACACAAAACTACTACTTTTCTCATGTGTTAAATTGCCTGTACGATTGCCGTTACTGTTTTTTACAAGGTATGTATCAATCAGCGCATTACGTTCTATTTGTTAATTACGAAGACTTTCAAGCCGACATAAAACAACTGTGCCAACAATCACCGACTGAAACCCTGCATTTTTTCTCAGGCTATGATGGCGATAGTTTAGCCTTAGAACCTATCACTGGCTTTGCCGCCGATTTTTTGGATTTTTTTGCTGAGTTGCCGAATGCGTTTTTGGAATTACGCACCAAAAGTACCCAAGTCAGAAGCCTATTAAATAGACAGCCGTTGCCTAATTGCGTAGTTGCCTTTAGTTTGTCACCCGATGCAATTGCTCGCAAAGTAGAAGATAAAGCCCCCAGTCTACAACGCCGCCTCGATGCACTCGTTAAAGTACAAGCCCACGGCTGGCAAGTTGGCTTACGGTTTGATCCACTCATTTATCAAAGCGATTATCGCGAACAATATCAGCAGTTATTTACCCAAGTGTTTGAAAAAATTGCTTTACCACAACTGCATTCCGTCAGTCTTGGTACATTCCGTTTACCCGAAGCCTTTTTTAAAAAAATCCACAAACTATATCCAGAAGAAAAATTGTTTGCGGGTGATTTTGTTAGTCAACAAGGCATGATGTCCTACCGTGATAGCATCGAACAAGACATGATGAGCTACTGTAGCGAACAACTTTTAACCCACATTCCAGCGAGAAAATTCTTTCCATGTCGATGATAAAACGAACTGTATTAGTGACAGGTGCGAGTTCAGGCATTGGTCGTGCTATAGCCAAACGCTTATTACAACAAGGACACCACGTCATTGGTGTATCACGCAACAGCCAGAAATTTACCCACACACTAGAAAATTTTACTGCTGTACAGTTAGATTTAAGCCTCACAAGCTCCTTGCCCGCCCAACTCAACGCCTTAGCCAAAGACTACCCGAATATTGATGCCGTAGTATTTTCCGCAGGCATCGGGCAGTTCGGCTCAATCGAAGAATTTTCATACTCACAAATTGAAGCTCTAATGACGGTTAATTTCACCAGCCAAGTGTTTTTAACCCGCGCCTTACTGCCGCAATTAAAACGTAAAAAACGGGCTGATTTAATTTATATCGGCTCAGAAGCCGCGCTAAAAGGTAGTCGCAAAGGTGCGATGTATTGCGCCAGTAAATTCGCCTTGCGCGGCTTTACTCAAGCCTTGCGCGAAGAATGCAGTAAAAGTGGGATACGCGTATGTTTACTGAATGCAGGCATGGTAAAAACGCCTTTTTTTGACAGCTTGGCATTTGAACCCGCCGACCACGAAAGCAATTATCTACTGCCAGAAGACCTCGCTGAAGCCGTCGATTATGTACTCAACTCCCGCGCTCACATCGTCATTGATGAAATTAATCTGAACCCTTTGAATAAGGTTGTGAAGTTTAAGTAGAGTGGGCGCACTCTAGCTACGTTCAATAAGCTAACCAGACCTGTGATAGCTATCGCATGAGTAATACTGATGCGTATAATGCCTTGCCATTCCATAATTAAAAACGTAAAAAACAGAATGACCCATTTAGAACAACCGACTTTTTCACAATTAATCGATGCCACCGAAAAATTTGCCCATATTGTCATCGCCATTCGTGAAGAATATCTTTCAACTACACAAAACTACCCTTGGATAGTTGGCTTCTCAGGAGGTAAAGACAGTACCTTAGTGGCTCATGCTGTTTTTGAAGCGTTGCTTTCTGTTGCACCATCAAAGCGAACACGTCATATCCATATCGTTTCTAATGATACGCTGGTAGAAAGTCCTCTAGTGATGGCACACTTACACGCCATACAGTCTGTCATTGAAACAGCAGCGCAAAATCTTCGTTTGCCAATTACTGTTATCACGACTCAGCCAGACTTGGAGCAATCTTTTTGGGTTAATCTCATTGGTAGAGGTTATCCTACACCTAATCAAACCATGCGCTGGTGTACAGACTGCTTAAAAATACAGCCTAGCAGTCGCTATATTCTCGATTCTGTTTCTTCTTGTGGCGCGGCTATCATATTGTTAGGTGTACGTTCAGATGAAAGCAGTTCGCGCCGTGCTAGTATTGAAAAACGTAGCAATATCGCTGATAGTAACCTTTCGCCACATTCCGAATTATCAGGTGCGTTTGTTTATCGTCCAATTGTAAACTTAACAACTGATGAGGTTTGGGAAATTCTTGCCTCAGAAACACCGCCTTGGGGAGGTACACATCGGGGTTTGATACAGCTTTATCGAGATGCAGAAGGCGGTGAATGTCCAGTTGTTCTTTTTAAAGAAGACGCACCTGGATGTGGTAATAACTCCAGTCGTTTTGGTTGTTGGACGTGTACAGTGGTTGAAAAAGATAAAAGCTTGCAAGGCTTTGTTGATAGCGGCAAGCAACAATACAATTGCCTGATTGCTTTTAGGGATTGGATAAAAAGTATTCGTAACGACTCCACTATGCGGCAAGTGACAAGGTATAATAGTAAAATCATTTTAATCTTGAGACTGTCTTACCTAAATTAAGGTAAATAACTCATTAATATATTTTACAAAATAACATAATATGAAAATAACTGAATATGCTATTCGTGAGGAAAGCATAACTACACATCACAATCCATTTGATGATCTTGTTTTAAGAGAAACTAAATTATCGCCTAATAAATTAGTTTATCGAAATGATGATAATGGCGTTTGGTTATATCAAGCGAATTGTTTGGAATTTATGGATATATTAATCGCCAAATTTCCACAAGGTAAATTTGATATGATTTTTGCTGATCCGCCTTATTTCTTATCGAATGGCGGGATTAGTTGCCAAGCAGGGAAAATGGTTAGCATGCATAAAGGCGATTGGGATAAATCACGCGGTGTAGAAGCAAATCATGAATTTGCAGTTTGATATTAACTTAGCAAAGAACTATAAAAATAATTCGCAGATAGCAAGAGTATTAACTGAATCATGGGTTCAAGAAAACATATACTGCCCTAATTGTGGTGAAATATCTTTAAATGAATACAAAAACAATAAACCTGTTGCGGACTTCTATTGTATTTCATGCACAGAAGATTTTGAATTAAAAAGTAAAAATGGACGTTTTTCTCCAAGAATTATTGATGGAGCTTATTCAACAATGATAGAAAGGGTTAATTCTGATAACAATCCTAATTTTTTCTTTTTAACATACAATAAAACTGACTGGTCTGTTAATAATTTTGCGATTATTCCAAAATATTTTTTTACCACCGACACCATAGAAAAGAGAAAACCATTAAGCGAAACAGCCAAAAGAGCTGGCTGGGTCGGCTGTCATATAAATTTAACAAAAATCCCTGATATTGGAAAAATATTTCTTGTTAAAGATTCATCAATTATCAAAAGAGAGATAGTTTTAGAAAATTGGCATAAAACAGTATTTTTAAAAAATACGTCTCAAGAGTTTAAAAGTTGGACTTTAGATATTTTAAATTGCATTGACAAAATAAAACTTAATGAATTTAAACTATCTGATGTTTATAAATTTGAAGCAGAATTATCTTTAAAACATCCAGATAACAATCATATAAAGGATAAAATAAGACAGCAATTACAAGTTCTAAGGGATAAAGGCGTTATAGGATTTCAATCCAGAGGCGTTTATAGAAAGCTATAAGTCAATTTAATAATAGGTAGTAAATATGAAAAATATCAAACTGACAGATGAAAATTTAAGTAATATTGAAAGTGTATTAGATTACTTATTAGATTCTGAAAGAAAATCATATGAAGAATATTGTAGTTGCTTAACAGATGAAATTTGTGAAAATTATGATTCTATATGGCATAAAGATTTTTATAATAAACCAGAAATAAATCACATTTATGCAATTGCTCTACGAGTAAAAGACAGCATAAATTTTTAATATACCAGAGACTTAGAATTTAAAAAAGAAGTCGATTTTCACGACTTATTAGCCTCTATTGATGGCTATGAAATAAAGCCTGTATTTTCTAAAGCAGGAAAAGGTGTGTTCTTTAAAGGCGAATTAGTTGCGAGATGTTTTAGAAAACACGATTTTTACCGCTATTTAGAAGAAAATAGAATTGATTGGAAAGCTATTTTATCAAAAAGACTTTTACCCGATGACGCGCTATTAGTCATAGTAAGAGAAACACTTTTTATCATCGAAGTTAAATATCAACAAGTCGCTGGTTCAGTTGATGAAAAATTACAAACTTGTGATTTTAAACGTAAGCAATATCAAAAATTAGTGATTACTATCGATTTAAAAGTTGAGTATGTTTATGTATTGAATGATTGGTTTAAAAAACCTGAATATAAAGACGTTCTCGATTATATAAACAGTGTTAACTGTCACTATAAGTTCGGTAAATTACCTCTAGCTTGGCTTGGTCTGCCAGAGTGATTTTTTAAAACAAAATTCGTAGCCTAGTTTATTGATGCTGGCAAAGATGAGTTAACGGAACGCTCCGAGTTAACTAATTAACTGGGCGCAAAGGTGTTAAAAATACCTAGCCAACCTATATAATTTGCTGGTTCTACTGTCAGTAGCGAGTCGGCACGCGATGTGACTATGGCATTTCGTGAATCGTTAGATAAATCCTTAGCAAAAGGTTTAACCGATAATCAATTGTGCGCGTGCTAGACGCATTAAAGCCGCTATTTGTTAAGCGAAAAAATATCACCATGCTCGATATTAAACAGGCTATTGAACGTCATTATGAAGACAACAATATTAAATTGTGACTATTCCCAATGAACTCTGTCAATACATGTTATTTGAGCCGACCTTATCCCCTGCGGACTTTTTCAATCAAAGCTGGATATTAACTTTTGGTGGTGCGCCTGCTGAAAGTCGGCGATTAACGATGTTTTTATTATTCGATGCCTTACATCGTTATTTACAAACTTTGTTAGAATCACCAATGGATGAAAATAATCACCGTGCTATTCGTATGGCGGTGGCAGTGGATGAAGCGCGTCCATTACTGGATGCTAAACACGATGGTTTAAGCAAGATGGTATGTTTGCACCGTTCACATGGCTTAACAGTATTCATGGCATCGCAAAGTCCAGATGATTATGCAGGTCAATCGGATGATTATATGGAGCAAATAGGTTTGCCCATTTGTTTTAAAACTAATGTGACTAGCACGGCTGTTTTAAACAATATGTTTAAAGCCAAACCTAATTTTTCTGCATTAGAAGCAGGTATTTGTTTGACGGTTATAGAAAATAGTACGCGTAAAGTGCAGGCTTTTTAGCTCCAAACAGAGCTTGCTAGTTTTGATTTGCACAATGTTCATCACTTGCCCATGATTTAGCTGTCTGTTTGTAGCCCCCGTTTTAAGTTAATTTCATAACTGTGTAGCAGTGAACGGCTTACATCGGGTTAATTGTCGAAAAATTTTTTTCGGTAATGCTTATAATAACGCTATTTTCGATTTAATTATGGTAGTCCCATCAATGCAAGAATTTATTCCTGGTCAACGCTGGATTAGTAATACTGAGTCCGAGCTTGGTTTAGGCCTCATATTAGAGGTTAGTTTTAAACGTGTCACTGTGCTGTTTTTAGCCAGCAATGAAAAGCGTCTGTATGCGATTGATAACGCGCCACTCACTCGCGTCAGATTTTCAGTCGGTGATGTCATTGAATCCATTGATGAAGAAAAAATGCAGGTCATTAATGTGACAGAAGATAATGGCTTACTGACTTATCACTGTAAAGATTCATTCGGCGAGCGGGTTGAGTTAGAGGAAATTGAACTCAATCATCATATTCAATTTAATAAACCGCAAGACCGCTTATTTACAGGGCAGATTGATTCAACCAGCTGGTTTTTATTGCGTTATGAAACATGGCGTAGACTGCAACAACATCAACAATCGCCCGTCAAAGGTTTGTTAGGTGGTCGTGCGTCATTGATTCCACATCAGTTATTTATTGCCCATGAATCGGCTAATCGTTCCGCGCCGCGCATTATGCTGGCGGATGAAGTGGGTTTAGGTAAGACTATTGAAGCGGGTTTGATACTGCATCACCGTTTAATTAATGGTTTGAGTAATCGGGTGTTGATTATTGTCCCTGAAAGTCTATTGCATCAATGGTTAGTAGAAATGCGCCGCCGTTTTAATCTGCGTTTTAGTATTTTTGATGAAGGGCGGTGTTTGGAAACATTTAGCGACGATGGCATAGAAGACGATGATGAAATAAGCCGTTCAGCTAATGATAATCCGTTTTTAACTGAACAACTCATTTTGTGCAGTCAGAGCTTTTTTGCTAAGCACCCACGTCGCCAACAGCAAGCCTTGCAAGTGGATTGGGATATGGTGATAGTCGATGAAGCTCATCATTTAGCATGGAGTGAGCAAGCACCTAGTGCGGATTATTTATTCGTTGAGCAACTGGCACAGTTATCGCCTAGTTTGATTCTGTTGACGGCAACGCCTGAACAATTGGGCAAAGAAAGTCATTTTGCGCGTTTGCGCTTATTAGACCCCGATCGTTTTTATAGCTTTGCCGCGTTTCTTGAAGAAGAACGTTCGTTTGAGCCTGTTGCTAATGCAGCAAAATTATTGCTTGCCGACGAGTCCTTAGATGAGACGGCGACTGTGTTGTTAAGCACACTACTAAAAGATGATAATGTCAGTGGTTTGTTAGCTAATCTTAACGACCCAGAACAATCAGCGGCAGCTCGCTCGGCGTTAATTACTATCTTATTAGATCATCACGGTACAGGACGGATTTTATTTAGAAATTCACGGCAAACTGTACAGGGTTTTCCAGAGCGTGAGCGTCATGGTTACGCATTAGAAGGCGTTGCTTCTGAGGGTGATTTACAACAAGACCCGCGTTACACTTGGTTAGTGAAGCAAGTGAAAAAATTAGCAGGTAAAAAAGCTCTGTTAATCTGTAAACACGCACAAACCGCTATTGATTTAGAACAAACGCTAAAAAATCGCGCAGGTATTGCATCAGCGGTATTTCATGAAGGCATGAGTATTATTGAACGTGACCGTGCTGCTGCGTATTTCGCCGACCAAGACAGTACCGCACGGTTATTAATCTGTTCAGAAATTGGCAGTGAAGGACGCAATTTTCAATTTGTACATCATTTGGTGTTATGGGATTTACCGACTAATCCTGATTTATTACAACAGCGTATTGGGCGTTTAGACCGTATTGGTCAAAAACACATTATTCAAATTCATATTCCTTACTTACAACACAGTGAACAAGCGGTGTTATACCGTTGGTATGACGAAGGTTTGAATGCGTTTCGTAGTAACAGTTCTTCCGCCGCGCAAGTGGCTGAACAGTTACATGAAGAACTGATAGCGATACTGCGCAGCGATAATGAAGCGGCGATTAATGCTTTCATCAGTAAAACCAAAACCCTAAGTGCCAAATTAGAGACACAAATGCACAATGGACGCGATCAATTGTTGGAACTTAATTCGTGTCGCAAAGAAGCGGCGGATGTGCTGATTAAGCAAATTAACGCGTATGAGCAAGAAGGCTCACTGTGGTCTTACATGGAAGATTTATTTGAATGTTACGGCGTAGATACTGAATTTCATTCGGCAGATTGCTTTATTGTTCGTCCTAGCGATCATTTGCGCGTATCGCATTTTCCTGAATTACCCGAAGATGGTATGACGATTACCGCTAATCGGGCGTGTGCATTAGCGCGTGAAGAAGTGCAGTTTTTAACATGGGAACATCCATTAGTCATTGCCGCTATGGATATGGTGTTATCCAGTGAAACAGGCAATGCGGCGATTAGTGTCATTAAACACCCTGAGTTACGCGCTGGACAATTCTTATTAGAATGCTTGTTTATTGTTGAATGCAGTGCGCCTGCTGAATTACAAATAGGTCGGTTTTTACCTCACACACCGATACGCATTTTAATCGACCAAACCCAAAAAGACTTGACGGATACTGTTGCGCATTCGGACTTGGTTGAAACAGGGCAAACTTTTGATAAGCAGCAAATCGTTGCCTTTTTAAATAAACAGCGTCAGGCGATTACTAAATTATTAACCGCTGCCGAACACATCGCGGACATGCGTAAACAGCAGTTGATTGATGAGGCAACTAAAGCGATGCTCGATTCATTGTCGGCAGAAATTAAACGTTTAGTACGCTTACAAAAAGTCAATTCGACTATTAGAAGCGAAGAAATTGAACAGCTCAAAGACATGACGCTATTAGCGCATGAAAATATTCAAGTTGCGCAACTACGATTGGATGCAGTACGTTTTGTAATAACAAGCTAAGCAGTTATCGGAGTACAAACTTCAGTTTGTACTCCCCCATCGTTTTATCATGGAATCATTATGCTAGTTTTTATCTCTCTCAGCCTTGTCCTTTGTTACTTAGTACAAACACAGAATTCATTACCAATGCTACTCACTTCGGAATACCTTGTCTATGGTGGCTTAGTGCTTGCCATCGTAAGTATTGTGTGTGTATTTTTTAAAAAACTATCCGACAGGGTAGGCTATGATGCGTTTTCTAGCAGTACGTTATTGCTGTGGTTTGCCTATTGGAAGCCCATGCCATTTTTTAGTGCTGATTCGCCAATCTTTTTTTTCTTTCCACTTTATTTTGCCTTGATGTCAGCATTTATCACGCTATTTTTCAGCAATCAAAACCATCGAATTGATAAAGAAAGCCTTGCTTATATGCGCCATATCGACCAAGAACGCATGATGCCATCTTGGTCGTTAATGCTGTGTGTGTTAGGGAGTGTGGAAGTAACGCAACATTATCAGTTGTATCCCGTCATGATGACGTTACTAATGTTGCGCTTTGCTTTTTCAAGCTGTTTGGAACCTAATTGATGTTAAAGATTTGTCCACGAAAAACACAAAAAGCACGAAATAAGCTGAATGTACTCTGACTACAGTGTGCAGATAATCTACAGCTAAAGCACAATAAACAGCTTCATTTTTTTCGTGCTTTTTGTGGACGGATTATTTTATAGCCTAGCCATGTCGGTGCGGCGGCGTTTTCTTGATAGGTTTTTTGACATTAACAGCAACAGGCTTAGTTTTAGTAGGCTTCACTCGGCTAACTACTCTGCTTTTACTAGCAACATTGCCTTTTTTGTGAAATTTGGTTTTACCCACTTTGTATGAATGAGCGCGTCGATGTACGGTGTTATCAGAATTATCATCGGCAGTGGATGCAGTGACTAACGCTCCACCATTACCACAACCAAGCTGATGAGGTGGTGTACCACCTGCGCTGGTGACGGCTACTTCAATTAGCTTGCCTTGCTTAGCAGAATATTGATCAGCAAAACCTGCATCCATCATATCCATCATAAGCTGATAGCGTTGCGAGCTGGTCATGCCGCCTAAAATAACGCCGATAAGTCTCTTGCCATTTTGACTGGCAGTCGAAATCAGATTATAGCCAGAACCACAAGTAAAACCTGTTTTCATGCCTTCTGCACCAGGATAATGCTCAGTGAATTTATTAATGGCGTGCAATTCTGCGCCTCTAAAATTTAAGCTATGCGCTGAGAAATAAGGATAAAAATCAGGGAAATTATGCACGGTTCGCCAAGCGAGTAGGCCTAAATCTCTAGCGGTACTGACTTGCCAAGGATGAGGTAAGCCTGTCGCGTTCATAAAATGGGTATCAACCATACCAATTGCATGTGCTTTTGCGGTCATTTTGACAGCAAAACTTTCTTCAGTACCACCGATATGCTCCGCTAACACCACCGCCGCATCATTTGCAGAACGCGTAATTAACGCCAAAATAGCCTCTTCAACCGTTAGCGTCTCGCCAACGTGCAAACCTAATTTACTCTGAGGTTGCAGTGCTGCATGGCGCGAGGCTATTAAGGTATCTTGTAACTGAATCTGCCCATTACTAATGGCATCGAATGTCATGTACAGTGTCATTAATTTAGTCAGCGAAGCGGGATACCATGATTGTGTGGCCTCAACTTCATGTAATACGCTACCATTAGTTGCATCCACTAGGATGGCGGCATGACGAGCATAACTTGTTTCAGAGGCAAAAAATAACCAAACAGGTATGACAAAAAATAGAATTAATTTCACAGTCTTCATTTAAAAAAGGGGTCTCAATAGGTTAAATGTTAAGTATCTACAAGTCAGCTCTTTGTTTACGGCATCAACGATAAATTATTAATGCGCTGATTGAAAGTCGCTATAGCTGATAAGTGACAAGCTGTCTTGTTAAAACGGGGGGTTAATGAAAGCTATTCTATCAAACGAAGAAGGATAAGACGGTATTTTTCTATTAGATTACACGCTGTTCGATTTTTATTTGCAGAAGTTGAAAGTATGCTGAACGCTTTCATATTGAAAAAGTTAAGGCGTGTGACCTTTGGCATCTAGCCAATCGCTTTATTAGCAAGTTGTTTGCTTTATGGTCAGCGAATTTTTAATTTTGACTAAATTATTCATAGTTGGTACTTTTTAAATTTCTCACCGTTGACTTTATATTTCAATATTTCAATATTTCAATATTTATTGTATAGTTGTTTCATGGATAAAAATACTGCAATCTCAATTTTTGAATCACTCGCATCAAGTGTGCGTTTGGATATTTATCGACTCTTAGTGAAAACGGGGGCGAGTGGTTTAGTGGCAGGTGAAATTGCCGCAACGCTGGAATTACCGTCAACTAATTTGTCATTTCACTTAAAGGCACTGACTCATGCAAAATTACTCAGCGTAACCCAAGAAGGTCGTTTCCAACGCTATCGTGCCAATATGGTGCTAATGCAAGATTTAATTCTTTATCTCACTGAAGAGTGCTGCTCAGGTCATCCTGAACAGTGCTTAAATTCTATTTCATTAATTCAAACAGAATCCTAACCCATGAACGTTCTTTTTCTATGTACGGGCAACTCCTGTCGTTCCATTCTTGGTGAAGCCACATTTAATCATCTTGCCCCCGAAGGCTGGCGAGCCATGAGTGCGGGTAGTAAACCCGCAGGTTATGTGCATCCGCGCTCACTTGCACTGTTAGCACGAGAAGGTATTTCAACAGAAGGGTATTACAGCAAATCTTGGGATGACCTGCCTGTTACGCCCGATATTGTTATCAGTGTGTGCGGTAATGCGGCTAATGAAACCTGTCCAACTTATCTGGGTTCAGTATTACGCAGTCATTGGGGCGTAGAAGACCCCGCTCATGTGATTGGTACTGAAGAAGAAATTAATGCGTCCTTCATGACTGCCTATCAAATTTTGCGCCATCGTATTGAAACTTTTTTAGCATTACCGTTGGCTGAGTTACAAAACGATCGTGACCGCTTAAAAATAGAACTGGATCGTATCGGTACTTTATGAACCAGCCAACTTGTGCAAAAAAACATTTATCTTTTCTCGATCGTTATTTAACGCTGTGGATTTTTGCAGCGATGGGTATTGGAGTCGGTATTGGTTTTTTGTTTCCAACTGAAGTTAATAATCTGAGCAACGCTGTGTCGGTGGGTACGACCAATATTCCAATTGCCATCGGTTTGATTGTGATGATGTATCCACCACTGGCAAAAGTACACTATGAAGAACTCGGTGATGTGTTTCGCAATTGGCGAGTGCTGAGTATTTCATTGCTACAAAATTGGATTATTGGTCCGTTATTGATGTTCGTGCTAGCGATTGTGTTTTTGCGCGACTATCCCGAATATATGATTGGACTGATTTTAATCGGCTTGGCACGTTGCATTGCGATGGTCATTGTTTGGAATGATTTAGCCAAAGGCGATAACGAATACGCGGCAGGTTTAGTCGCATTTAACAGTGTATTTCAAGTATTGTTTTACAGCGTTTACGCGTGGTTATTCATCACTGTGTTGCCACCGTTATTTGGAATGCAGGGCAGTTTGGTCGCTATCACGATTGGTGAAATTGCTAAAAGTGTCTTTATTTATCTAGGTATTCCGTTTATTGCTGGATTTTTAACGCGCTGGACATTGATTCGTGCTAAAGGTAAGGAATGGTATCAGCACAGCTTTATACCAAAAATTAGTCCGCTCACCTTGATTGCATTGCTATTCACTATCGTGGTCATGTTCTCGCTCAAAGGTGATTTAATCGTGCAGTTGCCGCTGGATGTGGTACGCATTGCCATTCCGTTGTTGATTTATTTTGTGGTGATGTTTTTAGTCAGCTTTTGGATGGGCAATGCGATTGATGCAGGCTATGAAAAAACCACCACGCTAGCATTCACCGCCGCCAGTAACAATTTTGAATTAGCCATTGCAGTAGCGGTGGCAGTATTTGGCATTAACAGCGGCGCGGCATTTGCGGCAGTCATCGGGCCCTTGATTGAAGTTCCTGTCATGATTGGCTTAGTCAATGTTGCCTTTTTCTTTCAGAAAAAATACTTTATATCTACCGTAGGCAGAACTGAAATAAATTAATCATGGACAATCCTGTGCTTTCAATCACACACATAGCCATTGGCACTATTACCGAAGTACATGGTCCTGTAGTGATTATTGAATGCAGTCGCTTACCCCCAATACGGCAAGCCTTATGTACTTGCTTCGATCACAGTGTGTATTTGTTTGAAGTGCATCAACATCTGGATGAGCAGCACGTTCGAGCTATTACGCTACACGGCACGGCAGGATTAAGCCGAGGCTTAACGGTTTTTGATACAGGTGCGCCGTTGCGTGTACCTGTTTCTAAAGCCTGTTTAGGACGCTTACTCAACATTTTTGGTGAACCGTTGGATGGTTTAACGCCACTTGTCAGCAACGAATTCCGTAACATTCACAGCAAACCGCTACCGTTATCTGAATCCATAGGCGTGAGCGGTATTTTACCAACGGGCATTAAAGTCATAGACTTACTCTGCCCATTTATCAAAGGCGGTAAAACGGGATTATTCGGTGGTGCAGGGGTCGGTAAAACCGTGCTGGTGATGGAATTCATTCACGCGGTGTCGGCGATTCATAAAGGCGTATCGGTATTTGCAGGTGTGGGTGAACGGATTCGTGAAGCCCATGAACTGTGGCGAGAAATGCAGGACGCAGGCGTGATGAACGACACCTTGATGGTATTTGGACAAATGGATGAATCACCGGGGGTACGGTTTCGCGTGGGCTTATCGGCTCTCACTTATGCGGAATATCTGCGCGACACCCTGCATAAAGAAGTGTTATTTGTCATGGATAATGTGTTTCGCTTTGTGCAGGCGGGTAGTGAAATTTCCAGTTTATTAGGACGTATGCCCGCTACCGTCGGTTATCAACCCACGCTCACCACCGAAGTGGCTGAATTAGAAGACCGTATTTTGTCCAGTCGGCAAGGCGCGATTACTTCCGTACAAGCCGTTTATGTTCCCGCCGATGATATGACCGATCCCGCCGTCAGTGCGATACTCAGCCATTTAGATACCACGGTGATTTTATCCAGAGACCAAGCCAGCAAAGGTATTTATCCAGCCGTTGACCCGTTGCGCTCCAGCAGTAAATTAATGGATAAACACACGCTAGGCGCACGGCATTATGCGGTTGCCGAAGCGGTGCGCGAACATTTGGCGCGATACCGTGAATTAGAAGATATTATTGCCATGTTAGGCATTGATGAATTATCCGAAGCCGACCGCAAAATTGTGATGCGAGCGCGTAAGTTGCAACGCTATTTAACGCAACCGTTTGCGGTATTGGCAGGGCATACCAAGCAAGTCGGTGTTTCTGTTCCCTTAGAAAAAACCCTAACCGATTGCGAAGCGTTTATTGCAGGTGATTATGACGGACTAACTGAGCAGCAATGTTATATGCGCGGCAGTATGCAGGACGTATGATGACAAGTTTTACCTTAAACATTATCGCTAGCCGACAGGAACAACAGTTTAACGATGTTGTCTCATTTGTTGGCGAAGATGATAGCGGCTCATTTGGTCTACAAGCCCATCATGCGGACTTTATGACCGTGTTAGTGTTTGGTTTAGCGAGGTTTCGGTTTACTGATGAACAATGGCATTATTTAGCCTTGCCCAGTGGCTTGGCTACCTTCAAGGCAAATCAACTGACCATTAGTACCCGCTATTTTCTGGTCGATACTGATTTTGATCGCATTAGCAACGCGCTAGAACAACAAGCAGTTCAAGAACAGGAAAATCTGCACAAAACCCGCGAGAGCTTACAACGCATGGAATTAGCGATGCTGAAACGCTTAAAAGCACTTAAATCCAAACCAGAGTGGCTCACATGAAGTTGAAACTCAAAAACAAAATTGAATACCAAGCTAAGCGCATTCAAAAAGCTGACCAAGAGCGTTCAAGCTGGTTATCGCAAACGGTTTATATTGGTACGTTGGGTTTAGTGATGGTGTTACCCATCATTGCAGGTGCGTATATTGGCTATTGGCTAGACAGTCTAATGACAGGTTATTCATCACTCTGGACGCTGAGTTTATTATTAACAGGCGTAGTTATCGGTGTCTTTAACGTCTATTTCTTAATCAAGGAATGAGGGCGCGATTATGGAAAAAGAATTTATTTGGCAGTTAGGCTTCATCTCACTGAGTGGCTCAGTCATCACGACATGGGGAATCATGTTGCTGTTGACGGGTATTGCGTATCTGGTCAACCGTCATCTAACGCTATTACCCACACCGATACAAACCCTGATGGAAAGCATAGTCGGGATGATAGATGATGCCATCATGAACGTCGCACCCGAACACGGCAGACTCATCATGCCATTTATCGCCACCCTATGGGTGTTCTTAGTCATCGCCAATCTGGTCAGCCTAATTCCCAGCCTGCATTCACCCACCCGCGATTTATCCGTCACCTCGGCTCTGGCGGTGCTGGTATTTTTATCAGTCCATTATTTTGGTATCAAAACCCAAGGCTTAAAAAAATACCTACATCATTATTTAAGCCCCAGCCCGATTTTATTACCGTTTCATATTATCAGCGAATTTACCCGCACCCTAGCATTAGCCATACGCTTATTCGGCAACATCATGAGCCTTGAAACCGCCGCCATGCTGATTTTATTAGTCGCAGGTTTTCTAGCCCCAATTCCGATTTTGATGTTACATATTATTGAAGCTCTGGTACAAGCCTATATTTTTGGCATGTTGGCATTGATTTATTTAGCGGGGGCAATTCAGTCTCAGCAGAGGGATGGGCGGGAGTAAATTAACCACATTTTTATAGCCTGTATGGAGCGTAGCGGAATACGGGAATGGTGGTAGTATTATGTTTCTCCCGCCCCATGCGAGCTACCCGCTACTGGAGTCCCAATTCATGAATTGGGACTCCAGTAGCACGGTGAATCACCCACCTGTTCTAATTCTTTCAATCGCTCTATTCATTTCTTCTTGATTTCGTTCAAGCTCTTTTTGTAGCTCTCTCCTTCGATTCGCTTGTTCTTCTATTAGCACAGCATCCAACACACTTTTTGCATCCTCATTGCCTTGTTCGGATACTTTGCGTAGCCATGCCACAGCGATTTCTTGGTCTTTTTCAATGCCTTTTCCTTTTAGGTAAACAATACCTAAATAAAGCTGTGCGGCGGCATTACCTTGTTCGGCGGCTTTTTCGTACCATTTAACAGCTAGTTCATCGTCCTGTTCCAATCCTTTACCATCTGCATAAATAGCCCCTAAGAACCCGTTCAACATCTCC
>DFWO01000162.1 GCA_002380945.1 Methylococcaceae bacterium UBA4132
TAGTAATTTACCGCTGATTAGTGCATCTATCATGTTCGCCTCAATGTTTACTGGTTACTGGTTTGAATGCGGTCTTTAGTTTGCCGCCAATAGTTCCATATTGTCATTCTCATTTTTCATGTTGGTGTTCCTTTGGGTTTTATCTCTGTTAATTTCAGGTTTAAAAATGCCTTACCCTCTAAGTGTCTAAAGTGTTTAAAGTATCTAAAGGGTGGGTTTAGGGGGTTTAGATACTTTAGACACTTAGGTGTAGGCGTGTTTTTAATTAAAAAATGGGTTGATGTGATATTCAGGCAATGGCGGTCTACCTGTTAATGGTTTTGGTTTTCGTTGCATCATTAACCAGTTTTCATCTACCAAGATGTTACAAGCCGCTTCTACCTCTAGCTTATCGCTTAATCCATGCCAGTGATTTTTATAAACATCTTTGATGGTAAAAGGATTAGACAAAGCCTTTGCTTTCACCTTTTCAGCTAATCGCACTGCCGCCGCGTGTTCTGGACTTTCAACAAAGGCATAAATCCGCCGCGCGTGGGTTTCCAGATAATCGCACCACTGAACGACTAACCGCGCCGCCTTTGCTGATACATTGCCGCTTGCTTTGTCGTCCGCTATGTCGATACAGTGAAAAATCAGGGCTAGGCTAGGCATAAGTGAGCGATACTTGCCTAGGTGTTCCAGCATTAAAGGATTGCCTTCTTGCTTGATTTTTACAGTCTGTAATTCAGTTAGCCATTGATTGAATATCAATTGAGCATCATCGGTAAAACGAAAATAAGGGCGGTCGTCATGTTCACCTTGCACCGCGTCATATTGGATAAAATCCATTTCTGCTAAGGCTTGCATGATGCTGTAGGCGCGTTCTTTTTCAGCTTTGTTGGGTTTGGTGTCGATTAACTGCCAGTCGCTCAATTCATCGGGATAAACCGCAAGCTGTAGGCGTTGCACTAAGCCATCATTGCCGCCTTTCATTGCCTGATACAGATAACGGTTTAATTTATCGGGTTGAATGCCGCCCAATAGACTAATACAAACATTTTTAGCTTCGGTTAATCCGCGCCCTATCTTAAAGTCAGTGTATGAACCGTTACCGTTCCATGCTTCTAAAAAATAGGCACGTTCATCGGCTTTGTCGTCTCTGTCCCAACTCGCTAACAATCCCATGAGTTCATCACGAAAAACAAAAATGCCGCGTGGGTTTTGATTCTGCAAAACCGTCATGGATTGAATGCTGGTTTCATTAGATTTGAATAGCCGCCGTGTCGGTTCGGGTTCTGCGCTTTGCATCAATTCTGCATATTCAGCTTTTAATGATTGAATATCGCCGCCTGTCTTGGTGGTCTTGGCTAACTTACCCTTAATGTCGTCTATTGCCGCTTTACCTACCATTGCATCAAAATCACTGCCTATCTTTTCACGTTCAAACCGTTCGCCATAGTCCGCCTGTAGGCGGTCAAGTAACTGCATAGGTTCCTTCATACTGGGACTTTTCAGCATTACCGAGGGTCTGCCAACACACGCACCCCATAGGTTACAGATAACCTCCCAATTATCCCGCTGCTTGGGTCTCATGCCGCACCCAGCCCCGATGAGTGAGCTAAAAACAGTCATGAGGGTAATAACGGCAAAATCGGGCGGGGTTTGCATTCGGTAAGCATTATCCGCAATCCATGCCCTGAACTGTTCGGGTATCAATTCAACGGCTAACGACTGCACGGGGGGCATAGTGGTTGTTATTTCATTGGGTAACTGCCAAGTGTCTAAAGGGGGATTAATCAGTTTAGACAGTTCATAGTTAGGCGTTTTTGCGTTCTTTAATTCTGCCCGTAAATTATCCTTTAGCGATTCATGCAGGTGTTCGGCAATCGGTGCGTAACCGTCCCAATCATCACAAAACGACTGCACCCAATCGACAATATCGCCACCATCGGGCAAGCCATCAAGCGTTAATAGTTTTACATCGGGCGGCGATTGTAAAGCCGATAACGCGCCATAAACCGCCTCCGCATAGTGTTCACCCGCCTTGTCATTATCTGGCAAAATAAACACTGTTTTATAGCCGTTTAACGGTGTCCAATCGGCTTTGTCTGCATTATTAGAACCGCCTAACGATGTGACTGCACATAAGCCAATGCCTTGCAAAGCCGCCGCGCATTTTTCACCCTCAACGATAAAAACAGCTTTATCTTTTGGGTGGTTTGCCAGTCGGTACAAATTGAACAAAGGGCGCGGGGTTAAATCAATGCCAGACAAAAGCCCGCCGTTACCATCGGATTTAAAAAAGGGGATAACGTCCTTTTTACCGTCCCCGTCCTGATACCGTGCAACCGCGCCCAATAGTTCACCATCGGTGCTTTCATAGCTCCACGCATGAATTAATGGCTTATCATTGAATGATGGGGGAACTCTCATGATAGCCCCCAATCATTCGCAATTTTGGTTAAGGCTTCATAGAACGTAAGACCATACAACGCCATGACAAAGGCGAAAATATCACCGCCTGCCATGCCACACGCAAAGCATTTAAACGCGCCAGTTTCGAGATTTACCCGAAAACTGCCCGCGTTGCGGTCGTCATGAAAAGGGCATAATCCCC
Organism: Methylococcaceae bacterium UBA4132; assembly: GCA_002380945.1. Taxonomy (GTDB): domain Bacteria; phylum Pseudomonadota; class Gammaproteobacteria; order Methylococcales; family Methylomonadaceae; genus UBA4132. Next base: position 2,597 of record DFWO01000162.1, read on the forward strand.
CGTCGTTCCAGACATGTCTTACCAGTGGCGCGTGTGGCAATTCGTGACGATAAAAATCGAGCGGATTTATTGCGTTTTTAACGGTGTCAGCGTTAAGTTTTGGTTTACTCATGACTGCACCGCCATTAATAACACATAGCGGGCGATGCGATGCTGTCCTTTGCCGCTATCTTCAATAGTCCAGTGCGTCATAATGTTATAGCCCTGTTTTCGTAACTCTAAAACCCGCGCGGCTGGACTCATAATGTCTAGTTCTTTTCGTGCTTGCAATGTGGTTATTGATTCACTGCGTAACCAGTCTAAAATTTGTTCGCGTTGTGTCTCAGCGTCTTGATAGTACTTGCCATTTTGATTTAGTTTTAATTCGTTCATGCTTAAACGTCCTTGTTAGCCATGATTTAACGTGCCATGCAAAACAGCGTATAATTACGCCTGCCAGTTTTGCAGAATAAAACACGCCTCACAGCTAACTTAAAATTACTGTGAGGCTTTTTTTTACTTGTCGTTTTCGCGCCGTTTGTCTTCATTACGGACTTTGGCATTGTGTGCAAGTGACTCCAAGCCGCGAATAACATCAAGTTGATGTGCGATTGACCACATCAGCCCAGATACTTCGTCACTATGGCTAAAGTTTCCAGCATTTTTGTCGGTTGCAACTAAACCAGCTATCCCAGCAACAACCGTGTGTAAATTATCAATTTCACAATAGACTGTTTCGGTTGCCCCTGTAGACAGCCAGTCGAGTTCATCACTGGTTAGGTTGTCAGCCGCTTTTTCTAATAGCAGGCTCAAAATCTTTGAAATGTAGGGAATGCCTAAACGTGGCGCGGTGGTTGGCTCTTGTTCGGCTTGGTTGGTGGTAGCGTTCATGCCGCACCTCTTTGATTTTGCGCTTCAATCCAGTCCATGAATTTAGCATCATCAATTAGCACTTTACGCCCGACACGCTTAACCGCGCCACTTTTGGCTAAGCCGTTCCTGTGCTCGTTAAAAATAAAGGCGCGTAGGCTGTTTTCAGTGAACGCGGGTTGTTTTTCTGAAAATTGTCTAACAGTCGATAAAGCTGACATTTTAATAACTCCAAAAAAGAAAGATTCTTTTCCCGTTTTTGCGGGTGTTTTCTGCAAGGATTAGCTTGCTTGGAGTTATTTTGTGGTGTTTTTTTTTGATAAAAAATTAGGGAATTGACTTTCCCCTATATTTTGCGATTTCCCCTATATTTAGAACCGCATAGTTACTGGCAATCAAAAAAAAGAATTTTCATTCCCCCTATATTTTCACGCATTTTTAGGTCGCCCTCCTTTCAAATTTATATCGTTCTCTTTGCTGTACCGTTGCCAAAATTCACGCCTGAAAGTAGAAAACTCAATATTCCATGTTTCGCTATCAAATAATTTTACTTGCTCAAAAGTCACTTTAAGCTTTACAGCTTTTATATTAAAATTTATTGAATATCTCCAATTATCAAAACTGGTTTTATATTTCTCATATTGTTTTAATATTGGTTCATCATCGGTTTTAATATCGTCACTATGATAAACAATATCTGCTTTTGTAAATTTGGTTCGTTCAATAACATGCCAATATCTTTTATATGTTTCGTCTCTATCATCATTACTTCTATAATAAAAATTAACATGCTCAGCCGTCACATGCCCTAATGTTTCTAAGATTTCACTATCCCATTCTGATAATGTAACGATTTGGCTATGAGATGATGATTTTGCTAAAAACTCAGCATGTATTTTTTCATCTTTAGTCGTTGCTACTGACATTTTACCGAAGTAATAAACACTTGTTACACGGCTATAATTAGAGGGTGTATGTGATTCTATGAAAGTAAATACATGGCTTTCGTTAGAGTCATTACTTGGCGGTGTTGATACTGGTTTATCATCGGTTTTAATATCATCCTGACTATTAGCCGCGCTTATTTTTTCAATATCGGTTTTTAATATCAAGGGCTTAATACTATTTCTAAATCTCTCAATATCTTTAAATGTTATTCTCAAGTCATCAACTGTTACATCCGAATGAACAAAAAACATTTCTTTAGTATTATGAGAGAAAACAACTTCTGTTCGCGCCTTTCCTTTTGCATCAAGTTCAAACAATGTTCTAGGCGGTAATACATAAACTCCGTATAAATCCACATAAGCATCATCGCTTCCCATTTCTTCAAATGACAAATCAGAGGCTTTAATGGGTGAATATCCACGACATAAAAGCGGGGTGCTAATTATTAAATAGCCGTAAGCACCTAAACGCAATAAATCACGAACTGTAACATCAGCAATCCCATTACGTTCAAGCCATAAAACCGCCTCATCAAGTGTTACAGGCAGGAAGCTCATCACACACCCCCAAAGATTCTAGCGTTCATAGATTCAATTACACTGCTAACGTGTCCATCGGATAAATGCGCATAGCGTTTCACCATTTGCAGGGTTTTGTGTCCTAGAATTTCGGCTATTTCAGCAAGGCTTGCCCCGTTCATAGCTAAATATGACGCGGTGGTGTGGCGTATGTCATGCCAGCGAAAGTTATCTATTTCAGCGTGATTTAAAGCCACTAGCCACGATGCTTTAAGATCAATAGGCTTTAACGGGTCTTTGTAGCTGGGAAACACTAACGCGCTATCTAATCGTCTAACCTTGCCTAGTTTTTGCAGTTCTGCTAAGGCTAAGCCAATCAAAGGAACGCGCCGTTTAGAACCGTTTTTAGTTTGGTGTAGGATGATGCAATTTCTATCCAAGTGAACCACGCCCCACGCGGTATCAATCGGTGGGGTTGCGGGTTCTTTCCAATACAGGTTCATGGTTTCGCCTTGCCTCATACCAGTTGATAGGGCTAGAACAAAAGCAGGATAAAGAAGCGGGTTATTTGAAACCTTACAGGCTTTAATCAGGCGTTCACGTTCAAATTCATCTAAATAACGAACCCTGCCCGCTGGTAATTCTGGCAATTCAACGCGCCCGTCTCTTAACGGCGATTGTTCAATCCATAGCCAATCAATCACGCAAGCCTTTAGAACACTTTTCATGATTAAAAAATACTTTTTGATTGAATCGGCTGCAAACGGCTTGCCGCTGTTGTTGGTTTTCTTGGCTAACTTATCCCGACATTCGGCAAAGGTGGCGGTGGTTAGATCAGACATTAAGCAATAACCGATTTCATTTTTCCACCACGACAAAATAGGTCTTCTATTGCGCTGTTCTTTGGCAGTGTAGCGAGTAGGTAAAATGTCCGTGCTATACTTGTCTATAGCATCGGCTACGGTGTGCTTTTTACTTTCGCTGGTTTTGAAATGTCGATTTTCACGGATTGCGCTTTCTGTTGATGCTATCCATTTTTTAGCATCGGTTTTGCGTTTAAAGGTGGCGCGTTGTGTCGGATAGCCTTTTAGGCGAATCTCTACCCTATAGCGCGGTGTGCCGTCTTTAGCGGTTAATTCTGTGATGGTTGCCATAATTGCCCCGTTGGGTGCAATCGGCTATGATGTTGCCTAGCCATTGCTTAACCCGCTTGTTAAGTTATTGGTAGGGCTTGTCGGTGTTGGTAGCACTCTCAAGCCCGCGTTGTTTCTAGGCTTTTAGTATAACAAAATAGCGCAAAAATAGCGCACTAGCTCACAAAAAAGTGCAATAAATGACAACAAACAGCAATAAGTGATAACATATAAGTTATTGATTATTATACTTTTGTTTGTTGTGGGTTGTTGCCACTTATAGGCTTTTTCGCCCTCCTAAGGGGCAGGTTGTAGGTTCGATTCCTATCGGGGGCACTATTTAAATCAATTGGTTATAAATTTTTAGCATTAAATATTTTTGTCTTTGCTACAATTTTGCTACATTTCAAAATAAAACACGGCAAAAACCCACAACAAACAGCGCAATGATTACCCCCTGTTTTAGCCTATTTTAGGTCTCGCGCTTACCGTTGGAATAGCTGGAATAAATCAGGTGTACAATGGTAAATAACTTTTTTCGTGGCGTAGTGAGTGTTTAAATTGGCTTTAAATATAATAATCGAACTATTACTTGATTTACTGGAATTACTCCGCCACTTAATTAATTGGTAATCCCATTCTAATTACCCAAGTTGAATTTTAGGTAGTGGCTAAGTTTAGTATTAAATGAAGCTATAGCTAAATGTGTTAAAAAAGGAAAATAACTAGCTAACTAGGTCTAAAATCAAATTTAAAGGATAAAGTATGGAATTTCTGTTTACCAATAAATCTATAAATCCAATCAAAGTTTCAAAGTTAAATGCAAATAGCGTTGATGATGCATTAATTATACTTAATGAGAAAGGAATATTGGATTTTGATTTGTATTTGAATATTAAGGATAAAGATATTCCTAATATAGCTAGTTTCGAACAAACTGGAGAGGCTATTACTTTGCAATCTTTACCGCAAGATAAAATAAATTCAAAAAAAGAATCTCAAACTATGAGTACGCTATTCAGCAATATAACTTTTCAAGAAAAACCTATAAAAAAGATAATGAAAAAGATAATATTGATATTGATAATATTAATATTGCTTGCATTATTTAAAGGTTTCATCATTATCAATGAATGGGCGGAAAATGGATTACTTATAAAACAAGATGCAGAGGGAAATACAATTGAAACAAATATGAAAGACGGAAAGCCAGATGGATTAACGATAATCTGGGATAAAAATGGGAAAAAAATATCTGAAATTAACTATAAAGATGGGGTAGTCCAAGACACTGAGTGATTTGATATTATAAGAAATTTGGTATTGTTAATTAAAAATAGCGTTCAAATTACCATTGCGCTGAAGCATCAAAAGGCAAACGGAATAAAGCAACATCGTCATGGACTTGGAATAACATTTGGATTTACGT
>DFWO01000024.1 GCA_002380945.1 Methylococcaceae bacterium UBA4132
CTTATTGGCGTGTTTGCGTGATAGCTCAGTGGGTGTGGTCGCGCCATTAATTTTAAATGAACAAGGCATCATGGAGAGTGTGCGCCGTTTTCCTACGCCGATGGTTATTTTATGTAAAGCCTTAGGACACTGTAATAACTGTGATTATGTAGTGGGCGAGCATCTTTTATATCCTGATTGGGTGGGCGGAATGTTTATGTTGTTTTCACGCGAGATGTTTAGTGCGATACGCGGTTTTGATGAGCGTTATTTTTTGTATTATGAAGATGTCGATTTATGCGCCCGTCTGACTTTACGCGGTTATAAAGTGTGTTTAACCCCTAAAAGTAAGGTGATACATCAGGCACAACGTACCAGTCATCGTAATCTGCGCTATCTTAAATGGCACTGCATCAGCATGATGCGATTTTTCTTGTCACGCCCATTTAGAATCATTATGCGTAGTCGAGCGGCTAAAGGTATACAGACCTGCCCGCGTTTTTAAACTCTGAGGAACATCATGACAACTGAGCAAGTGACTGTGTTAATGTCCACTTACAATGGCAGTCAATTTTTGCAACAACAGCTTAATAGTCTGTACGAACAGACATATCCTAATATCAAAATTTTAGTGCGTGATGATGGGTCAACCGACACCACCCGCGAATTATTAGCAGCTGAATGTTTAACAGGCGCGATTGAACAACTTGACGGGCATAATAACTTAGGTGCTACGGGTAGTTTCTTTGTCTTATTACGTCATGCAGCCAGCACTGAAACTGCTTATGTGGCTTTTTGCGATCAAGATGATGTTTGGCAAGCCAATAAAATTGAACGAGCCGTATCCTTATTGGCTAAGGTTTCTGACCGTCCTGCGTTGTATTGTTGTCGTTTAGATATTGTTGACGAGCAGTTACAATCACTTGAATTAAGCGTAAAACCCAGAAAAATAGGCTTTGGTAATGCTTTGGTAGAAAATATTGCCGTGGGTTGTACGATGGTATTGAACCGAAAAGCCATTGATTTATTGTGTCAGCAAACACTGCCTAGTCATGTTTATGTGCATGATTGGTGGTGTTATTTGGTCATCTCGTGTTTTGGTAAGGTTATTTTTGATGATAACCCGCTGATTAAATACCGCCAGCATGGTGGCAATGTGATTGGTGCGGCAACTAATCGCTTAGGTGTTTTAAAACGCAAATTAGCTCGATTATTTAATGCGCGGTTATGGATTAGTGAACAGGCTATGACTTTTGGGGACTTGTTTTCCGACCGATTACCAATGGTTGAGCGTGAGCTGTTAGCTTTATTAATCAAAGCGAAATCATCATTTTGGTATCGTGTTCGCTTAGCACTGTCTCCTGCTGTTTGGCGGCAAAAATGTGTGGATAATCTTATTTTGCGGCTGGTTATTTTAATGAATAGAATTTAAAGTGACTGATGACTATGAATGTTTATGATTGTGGAGATTGCTTGTGATTATTGCCGTTACAGGAGGCACTGGGTTTATTGGTAGACATCTTATCGCTCGACACCTAGCGCGTGGCGATGAAGTGCGGTATTTAACGCGCCACACACCTGAAAAAGCCATTACTGGTGCGTGTGCTGTAATTGGTGATTTAACATCTTCTGTTGATGAATTACGTCCTTTTGTACAGGGTGTGGACGTGTTGTATCACTGTGCCGCTGAACTACACGATGCCACAAAAATGGACGAGACCAATGTGTTGGGTACACAAAATCTGTTAACAGCGGCAAGCGGTACAGTTAAACGCTGGGTGCAACTCAGTAGCACAGGTGTTTATGGTAGCAAACCCGCACACGATGTAAATGAAGATACCGCTCTCAATCCGATGAATGCCTATGAAGTGTCGAAAGCGGCTGCTGATGAGCTAGTCTACACCGCTATGAATGAACATCGCTTACAAGGCGTAGTGTTAAGACCGTCTAATGTGTACGGTGTGAATATGCCTAATCAGTCCTTATTTCAGCTCATTAATATGATTAAACGCGGGCTGTTCTTTTTTATCGGTGCGCGTGGTGCAATGGTTAATTATATTCATGTTGAAAATGTGGTTGACGCGTTGGTCTTATGTGGCACAGCAACATTACCTGCCAATGTGCGCACTTATATCGTGTCAGATTACTGCACACTGGAAGAATTTGTTGCGATTATCGCCGCCGCATTAAACATCCCCTGCCCGCAAAAAAGATTACCTGAATCGTTAGTCAGATTAGTAGCTCACTTAGCCGATCATTTACCGCGTTTTCCTTTGCGTTCATCACGCGTTGATGCACTGACTTATCGGCACCGTTACAAGACTGAACGCATCGAAACAGAATTAGGCTATCGACACACTATTTCTATGTTAGTAGGCATGAGTGAACTGGTTCGTTATGGAAAATAAAAAATTAAAAGTGGTGCGTGTTATTACCGCATCGTATGTTGTACCTTGGCATTTGGGCAATACATTGAAAAGAATCGGCACAGATTTTGATGTATGCGTAGTAGGGCAAGATGTGTCTAGTTATCAAGACACATACCCTAATGTTAAATGGGTAGATATTGATTTGAATAGAAAAATTAGCCCATTGGCTGATTTGGTGTCGTTGTATAGATTATGCCGTTTTTTTCTCAGTTATCGACCTGATATTGTCCATTCCATTATGCCCAAAGCGGGCTTACTCACGGCATTAGCAGGGGCTATATGTCGCGTACCCATTCGGCTACATACCTTTACGGGTCAAGTGTGGGCAACTAAAAAAGCCAAAGCACGGCACTTTTTTTACGCGATCGACAAATTAATTACCCTATTAAATACGGTTTGCTTAACCGATAGCCAGTCACAATCGCAGTTTTTATATGAACATCATATTGCCATACACGGTAAGCCTTTGCCCGTGCTGGGCAATGGTTCATTATCGGGCGTGGATTTAAGTCGTTTTGACTTAGCCAATATGGAACAATCTGCTAAAAAATTAGCGCAGTCATTAGGTATCACTCCACAACATTTTGTCTTTGTGTTTCTCGCCAGAAAAACCCGTGATAAAGGTGCGATTGACATCATCACCGCGTTTGCCAAAGTGACCGCGTTATATCCACACAGTCGGTTATTGTTTATTGGACCTGATGAATCCGAAGGGCAGCTTGAACAGTTAAAAATCGACACCCCCGAATTATTTAACAACGTGCTGTGTATAGATAAAGTCGATAATCATGAATTATTTTTAGCCATTAGCCATGTCCTGTGTTTGCCCAGTTATCGAGAAGGCTTCGGCACAATAGTGATTGATGCGGCGGCACTTGGCGTACCCACCATTGGTTCAAACATTGTCGGCTTAGTTGATGCGGTTGCAAATAACGAAACGGGCATTTTATTTCCCGCAGGTGATATTGATCAACTTACGGCGGCGATGTCGTCATTTTTAGAAAATCCGTTACAGCTTAAAACAATGGGCATCGCGGCTAAGCAACGTGTCGAACGCTATTTTTCGGCAGATAAACTCTATGCTGAGTTAAAATGTTTTTATTTTGAGCTAGCAGGTCGTTAAATTTGACAGCCACCACAAAAACCCAAGTATTAATTACAGGAGCCAACGGCTTTGTTGGACAAGCATTATGTGCCACTGCCGTCTCCTCTGATTTCTTAATCAAAGGCGTAGTTCGCGTCCCACAATCATTACCCGCTGCTGTAGAAACCGTTGTAATCGGTGCAATTGATGGTAATACCGATTGGCATAATGCCTTGCAAGGTATCAATGTTGTGGTGCATCTTGCAGCACGGGTTCATATTATGAATGATCAGAGTGCTGATCCGCTCAGCGATTTTCGCAAAACTAATGTTGATGGCACACTAAATCTTGCTAAACAAGCCGCCCTTGCAGGCGTACAACGCTTTGTGTTTATTAGCTCCATTAAAGTGAACGGTGAAAGTACACCATTAGGGCAACCCTTTCATGCCGATGATGAACCCATGCCTATGGATGCTTACGGACTTTCTAAACGTGAAGCTGAAGATGCGTTACGACAGTTAGCCGTTGAGACGGGCATGGACGTAGTAATTATTCGCCCGCCGTTAGTGTATGGTGCGGGAGTTAAAGCCAATTTTCTGAATATGATGCGTTGGTTAGATAAAGGCATTCCATTACCACTAGGCGCAATTCATAATCAACGCAGTTTGGTTGCCTTGGATAACTTAGTCGATTTAATCATCACCTGTATTACTCAACCCGCTGCTGCCAATCAAACTTTTTTAGTCAGTGATGGTGACGATATGTCCACCAGTCAGTTATTACGCCGCATGGCACGGGCGTTAGGCAAATCAGCGCGATTGTTACCCGTCCCCGCGTGGTTATTACAAAGCGGTGCAAGTTTGCTAGGCAAGCACGCAGTTGCTCAACGATTATGTGGCTCGCTACAACTAGATATTAGCAAAACACGACAACTATTAAATTGGACACCGCCCGTCAGCGTCGATGAGGCGTTACGCAAAACGGCTCAAGCTTATAGGTTATCATTATAGTGCCGACAATTATGTGGATTTTTCTGTTTGCCTTACTTGCATCTATTGCATTAACAGGCTTATTACGCCGCTACGCCCTTGCCGCAAGTCTGCTCGATATTCCCAATGCTCGAAGCTCGCACAGTTTACCGACACCGCGCGGTGGCGGTGTGGCTATCGTGGTAGTTTTTTTATTGGGCATACTCCTATTATTTAAGTACGACTTATTGGCAAATGCGACTATGTGGGCATTTTTAGGCACGGGCGTATGGGTCGCTGTGGTGGGATTTATAGATGACCATCAACACATTCCCGCACGGTGGCGATTATTAGCGCATTTTATCGGTGCAGCATGGGGATTATTTTGGCTAGGTTTGCCAGCGTTATCGTTATTCGGCACTGATGTCACGATGCTGGGCTATGTGTTAGGGGTGTTTTATTTGGTGTGGCTATTAAATCTGTATAATTTTATGGATGGTATTGACGGACTGGCAAGTATTGAAGCGATTAGCGTTTGCTTAGGTGGCGTACTGTTGTTTGCGTTAGGTACTGAAATGATAAATCAAAGCTACGGCTTAATCTTGCTAATCATGGCAGTCACAGGCTTTTTACTATGGAACTTCCCGCCTGCTAAGATTTTTATGGGTGATGCGGGTAGTGGTTTTTTAGGCATCACCTTGGGCTTATTTTCCATTCAAGCCGCTCATGCCGCACCTGCCTTTTTTTGCAGTTGGTTAATTTTACTGGCTGTATTTATCGTTGATGCGACATGGACGCTGGTACGACGCTTTTTACGCGGGGAAAAAGTCTATGAAGCGCACCGCAGTCATGGCTATCAATTTGCCGCACGGCATTATGCGTCACACAAAACCGTATCCTTAGCCGTTGCCGCTATTAATATTTGCTGGTTATTACCTATCGCGTTGTGGGTTGGTTTAGGTGATTTAAACGGCTGGTTAGGGCTTATCATTGCCTACTTGCCGCTATGGCTATTGGCGATTCATTTCAAAGCAGGCTTAGCTGAATGATTGCATTACCCTTACGCACTTGGTTTGTCAGTCTATCGCGACGTATTAAAGCGGCGATTCTTATTACTGTAGATAGTTTTTTTACTCTGTTTGCCCTGTGGGCAGCTTTTTCATTGCGCTGGAGTGACTGGTATATTCCCAAAACACATGAATGGTATTTATTCGCCGTCGCCCCTGTAATTGCCGTGCCTATTTTTATTCGTTTGGGCTTGTATCGCGCCATCATTCGCTACATGGAAATACGGGCATTATGGACAATTATTCAAGCAACCACGCTGTACTCAATCATTTTTGCCTTTATTCTTTATGAATCTGGCATTAAAGGCATTCCGCGTACTGTTTCACTGCTCAATTGGTTATTAATTGTTCTATTAGTCAGTAGTAGTCGGTTTTTTGTCCGCTGGTGGCTTTCCGATGTTTATTATCGAGTCGGTGAAGACGGTGATGACACCGATCGCAACAAAAAAAACGTAGTGATTTATGGTGCGGGTAGTGCGGGTGTGCAACTAGCTTCTGCCTTATCGCATGGCGGCAAATTTAAAACGGTTGCCTTTATTGATGACAATCCGTTATTGCATAAACAAAAAATCAACGGCATTAAAATTTGCCCGTTCGATTCATTAAACTATTTGATGGAACGCTACCACGTTGCCAACGTGCTATTGGCAATGCCTTCAGCGAGTCGCGTGCGGATTCGTGAAATTATCGACCTATTAGAACCTTATGCCGTGCATGTGCTGTCTATGCCTAGCGTGTCCGATATTGCTCAAGGTAAAGTCACTTTTGATACGCTACAAGAAGTTGATATTGCTGACTTACTTGGTCGTGACCCTGTTGCACCTGTCACCTCATTACTGCAAGCAAATATTACTAACAAAGTAGTCATGGTGACAGGTGCAGGCGGCTCTATCGGCTCTGAATTGTGTCGGCAAATCATGCAATTACAACCGCGCTCACTGGTCTTGTTTGAGCAAAATGAATTCGCCTTGTACGCTATCGAAAAAGAATTAGCGCAACAGGTCACCAACAATAATATTAGCGTATTGCCTGTGTTGGGATCAGTTACAAATACTGACCGCGTGGAAAAAGTTTGTAAAACCTTTGGAGTACAAACTATTTACCACGCCGCCGCTTATAAACACGTTCCGATGGTGGAGAAAAACCCTGCTGAAGCCGTATGGAATAACATTCTCGGCACACTACATACGGCAAAAGCCGCTATTAACACAGGCGTGGAAACCTTTGTTCTCATTTCCACCGATAAAGCCGTTAGACCCACCAATACTATGGGTGCAACCAAACGTTTTGCGGAGTTAATTTTGCAAGCCCTAAGTAATAATACCCATGCCACACAGCATACGCGTTTTACAATGGTACGCTTTGGCAATGTGTTAGGTTCTTCAGGGTCAGTTGTACCCTTGTTTCGTGAGCAAATCGCCAGAGGCGGACCTGTTACTGTCACCGATAAACGCATTATTCGTTATTTTATGACTATCCCCGAAGCCTCGCAGCTAGTGATTCAAGCGGGTGCAATGGGGCAGGGTGGTGATGTGTTTGTGTTGGATATGGGTGAGCCGATTCGCATTGTTGATTTAGCCAAGCGTATGATTCATTTAAGCGGCTTGCAAATAAAAGACGATACTCATCCTAATGGTGATATAGACATTCAGTTTACAGGCTTGCGTGCGGGTGAAAAACTCTATGAAGAGTTGTTGATAGGCGATAACGTCTCCAAAACCAGCCACCCCAGAATTATGCGGGCAGAAGAAACCATGATTCCTTGGTCTGAGCTGGAACAAATGCTTAAAGCCTTACAACAGGCGACTAAGAACGATGATTTTGAACAAATTAGAGTTGTGTTACAGCAAGCAGTGTCAGGCTTTGCGCCACAATGTGAAATTGGTGATTTGCTTTGGCAACAGCGTAAAACGACATATCAATAGACAAAAAAAACCTCCTGATACGTTGTCGTAGCAGGAGGCAAAAAATCAAGCAGGGTCTAATGAGGAGATTCTGCTTGTAGTCATAACACTAGGAGGAAGTAAAATCTTTAAAACTTAACTGTTGCGCTTTGCTCTCATTACGATGTTGCTATAAATAGCCGCACTCGCAAATAAAACGGTTGAAATAACGAACTGTCCAGAAATGAAACTCCAAATTCCAACAATGAACACCAGTCCAATAAGGACATCTTTGTTTAAGTCATTCATAATTTGTTATCCAAAAGTTGTTTTATCAATAAGTATGTGCTTACTATACAGAGATATTTTTGGGATACAATGCGCAAAATAATGAATGAATTGTTTCTTTATGGGAAATAATATCTACACCACTAGCATTTCTTGTAGTTGAAGGTAATAGTAATGAATAATACAGCCATAATTTTTAGCATGGGTAACTTATCGTTTTACCCATTATTTACCTCTGTCAATAAAGGCAACGAATGTGGATAAACTAACCAGTATGTCAGTGTTTGTCCGCGTGGCAAAAGCAGGTAGTTTTGCAGGCGGCGCAAGCGAACTAGGTATTTCCAGAGCAATGGCAACCAAGCACATCATGCAGCTAGAAGGTAGCTTAGGCACGCGTCTATTCAACCGTACCACGCGTAGCTTAAATTTAACTGATGTCGGCGCGTCCTATCTGGAGCGATGTCAGCAAGTGCTACTTGATGTTGAAGAAATGGAAGCGGCTGTCACTCATTTACAAACTGAACCACGCGGGGTATTAAAAATCAGCGCACCGCCTGTGATTGGCGCAACGCATATTACCCGTGCAGTCGCCGCCTTTCTCAAAATACATCCAGATTTAACCGTCGATCTCATTTTGCAAAGTAGTCCTGGTGATTTGATTGATGACGGCATTGATATAGCCATTTATTTAGGCGATTTGGATGACACCAGCATGGTAGCGCGTAAACTTGCCAGTTCATCAATGGTCGTGTGTGGCTCGCCTGATTATTTAGCAAAGCACGGCATTCCTTATACGCCAGAAGATTTATACAACCACAGTTGTTTAGTCAATTGGGCAAGCGCACCTAGAAACAAATGGCAGTTTAAAGGCAAAACAGGCTATACCACTATTAATGTGTCTGGACGAATGCAATCCAACGTTGCGGATGCTAATCGAATTGCCGCTGTTAATGGCTTAGGTTTAGTCATGTTAGCCACTTATGTGGTCGGTCGAGACATTGAAAAAGGCAAATTGATTGCCGTGTTAGAAGATTACGCACCGCCACCTTTAGATATTCATGCCGTGTATCCGCATCGAAAATATTTATCAGCAAAAGTCAGACGGTTTTTAGACTTTTTACAAACGTGGCTACAGCCGCGCGTTAATATGCCTAGTCCTGAATAATGCTCAGCTTAATAGACAAATGGAATACTATTTATAGCCAAATAGACATTCATGATAATGTTATCGCTGTATTAAGCGAACACGCTTTTTATTACCAAAAACAGATGCAGCATTGGATTTAGCTTGTGGTTTGGATCGCAACGCTGTTTTTTTAGCTCAGCAAGGGTCGGCGGTCACTGCCTTAAATATTTCTAAGGTTGTCATTAACAAATTGACTCACACTGCCCATCAACACCAGCTAACTATCAACGCTTACCAGCAACAAATCACGCCTGATAGTCTTCAGCCAAATAGCTTTGATGTCATTGTTGTCAGTCGATTTCTTGACCGTACCCTAATGAATGCGATAATAGACGCACTTAATAGCAACGGCTTACTGTTTTATCAAACATTTACCCGCGAAAAAGCGACTGACACGCCGCCTCATAATCCCGATTACCTACTGGCAAAAGTGGTGTTTTATCAAGAAAATACCTTAATTAGGTCAACACCAAAACGAAGCGCAGTTTATCGGACAAAAAATTGGATAACATCATGATAGAAAACCTACCCCCCGAACAAGCATGGGATTTATTGCAACAAAACACCAATGCCGTACTCATTGATGTCAGAACAAAAGCCGAATATACCGATATTGGTCATCCCATCGGTGCGATTCAAATTGCGTGGCAAGAACAGTTTGGTGCGCCTGTTAATCCCAATTTTATTACCGAAGTAAGCAAAACTGTACCAGAGTCAAGCACCCCCATATTATTACTTTGTCGTAGTGGTCAACGCTCTTTAAGTGCCGCCAAAGCCTTAGAGCAAGCAGGTTATCAAACCTTAATTAACATCGTTAATGGCTTTGAAGGCGACCTCGATAGCAACCAACAGCGCGGTAATATCAACGGCTGGCGTTTTCAAGGTTTACCTTGGCAAAACTAACTACCCCTCCGTAATACCTAATAATTGCAGGGTGTGGTTATGCACCTTTCTATTTTTACAAAGGGTGCGTAAAACACACCTAACACTGATTTATTAACCTTTAGAGAACCACCAAGTGATAGAAAAATTAAGAAACATCGCCATTATTGCTCACGTTGACCACGGTAAAACCACCTTGGTTGATAAACTGTTACAACAATCAGGCACATTTGCCGCTCATGCTAAAGTGACTGAGCGTGTGATGGATTCCAACGATATTGAAAAAGAACGTGGCATTACTATTTTGGCAAAAAATACCGCGTTAGATTGGAATGGTTACCACATCAATATCGTGGACACACCAGGTCATGCTGATTTTGGCGGTGAAGTAGAGCGCGTATTATCGATGGTAGATTCCGTGTTATTGCTGGTTGATGCCGTTGATGGTCCTATGCCGCAAACGCGTTTTGTGACCCAAAAAGCCTTTGCCTTAGGTTTAAAACCGATTGTGGTTATCAATAAAATTGATAGACCTGGTGCGCGTCCTGATTGGGTAGTCGATCAAACTTTTGACTTATTTGACCGTTTAGGTGCGACTGATGAACAATTGGATTTCCCGATTGTGTATGCGTCAGCGATTAATGGCTATGCAGGTTTGGATACTTCCGTGACTGGCGGCGATATGACTCCGCTGTTTGAAACCATCGTTGAAAAAGTGAGTCCACCGCCTGTAAATGTTGATGGTGCATTTCAAATGCAGGTGTCTAGCTTAGATTACAACACTTATGTCGGCGTTATCGGTGTCGGTCGTATTCAACGCGGTACGATTAAACCCAATCAGCAACTGGTGATTGTCAACCGTGAAGGCGTGGAACGTAAAGGGCGTATGTTGCAAGTCTTTGGTTTCCACGGTTTGGAACGGGTAGAAGTACAAGAAGCACGCGCGGGCGATATTATTGCTTTCTGTGGTATCGAAAAGTTGGAAATTTCGGATACGATTTGTAGCCCTGAATGCGTGGAAATGTTACCGCCGTTATCGGTTGATGAACCCACTGTGACCATGACATTTCAAGTCAATAATTCACCGTTTGCAGGTAAAGAAGGCAAATTCTTAACCTCACGGCAAATCCGTGACCGTTTAGATAAAGAACTGCAACACAACGTAGCATTGCGTGTAGAAGATACTGCTGATCCTGATAAATTTAAAGTCTCAGGTCGTGGCGAGCTGCATTTGTCAGTATTAATCGAAAATATGCGCCGCGAAGGTTTCGAGTTGGGTGTATCGCGTCCTGAAGTAATTTTGAAAGAAGTCGATGGTGAGTTACAAGAACCGTTTGAAATGGTCACTATTGAAGTTGAAGAAGAACACCAAGGTTCGATTATGGAGAAATTGGGCGAACGCAAAGGCGATTTACTCAATATGGTTCCCGATGGTAAAGGTCGCATTCGTTTAGAATACATGATGCCATCACGCGGTTTGATTGGTTTTCAAACTGAATTTATGACTGCGACTTCAGGTTCAGGTTTGTTTTATCACGTTTTCGACCATTACGGCGAAATGAAAAAAGGCGAGTTAGGCATTCGTAAACGCGGTGTGTTAGTGTCTATGGTACAAGGTAAAGCCTTGGCTTATGCCTTGTTTGCCTTGCAAGAACGCGGTGAATTATTCTTAGTTCACGCCGATGAAGTTTATGAAGGGATGCTAGTTGGCATACATTCACGTTCTAACGACTTAGTGGTTAATCCGACTAAAGGCAAACAATTAACCAACATTCGCGCCGCAGGTACGGATGAAAACTTGATTTTAGTGCCAATCCAAAAAATGACGCTGGAACAAGCGTTAGAATTTATTGCAGAAGATGAATTGGTAGAGGTGACACCTAAATCGATTCGTTTACGCAAAAAATTATTGACTGAAAACGAGCGTAAAAGAGCGTCTAAGGGTTAATAAGCTCACAGAATAAACTAGGGGTGGAATGTTCCGCCCCTAGTTTTCTATAGCAAACGCAGTATTTGTGATTAAAAAACCGTTCGCACTGAGCTTGTCGAAGTGTGAATGTGGTTCAACAATCTCACCACGAACGGCATCATTTTATTTCGCTTTGGTTATACATTAAATCAAGCGGCTGCTAGTGCTTGTTCCAAATCCGCCAAAATATCATCAATATGCTCTATGCCAATAGACAGGCGTACCATATCTTCAGAAACCCCCGCTTTTATTAATTCTTCAGGCGACAATTGACGATGTGTCGTAGACGCAGGATGACACGCCAACGATTTAGCATCACCAATATTGACTAAACGCGTGACTAATTTCAACGCATCTTGGAAGTTTTCACCCGCTTTACGTCCACCTTCAACACCAAATGTCAAAATACCTGAGGCACGTCCGCCCATGTATTTATCAACTAATGGTTTGTCATCATGGTCTTCAAGCCCTGCATAATTAATCCATGCTACTTTTTTATGGCTTTTTAAGAATTCAGCTACTTTCAACGCGTTTTCACAAATGCGATCCATACGCAACGCCAAGGTTTCAATACCTTGCAAAATTAAAAATGAGTTGAAAGGGGAAATCGCCGCGCCTGTGTTGCGTAACGGCACGACTCGCGCCCGCCCAATAAATGCCGCTGCACCTAGTGCTTCGGTATACACTACGCCATGATAAGACACATCTGGCTCATTCAAACGGCGAAAACGAGCTTTATGCTCTGCCCACGGAAATTTGCCACCATCCACAATAATACCGCCGATGCTGTTACCGTGTCCGCCTAGGTATTTAGTCAAGGAATGCACCACAATGTCTGCACCATGTTCAAACGGACGGCATAAATAAGGCGATGGTACTGTGTTATCCACAATTAGCGGAATACCATGACGGTGTGCAATAGTTGCCAGTTTTTCAAAATCGGTGATATTACCCAACGGATTACCAACCGATTCACAGAAAATGGCTTTAGTATTGTCATCAATCAGCTCTTCAAAGGCATTGGCATCACGATAATCAGCAAATCGTGAACTGATACCATATTGCGGTAACGTATGCGCCAATAGATTATAAGTACCGCCATATAAAGTAGAGGCGGAAACGATATTATCGCCCGCTTCGGCAATGGTCATAATGGCGTAAGTAATCGCTGCCATACCTGAGGCAACCGCTAACGCACCGATACCACCTTCTAATTCCGCAACGCGTTTTTCCAGTACGTCAGTAGTAGGATTCATAATACGCGTATAAATATTACCTGCCACTTTCAAATCAAATAAATCTGCACCGTGCGCCGTATCATCAAACGCATAAGAGCTGGTTTGATAAATCGGCACAGCAACTGCTTTAGTAGTGGGGTCAGGTGTATAACCACCGTGGACGGCAATAGTTTCTAATTTCATACCATATTTTCCTAATGTGTTATGTCGTTATAGTCAGTCACATAAATGCGATGCTATAACACTGTTGTTGTAAAATGTACGTTAGGGCAATTTGTGATTTTAAACACCCAATATCGTATATGAATACTATCAAACAATTACTTAAATCGACGCTGTTTTTTCTTTTATTGCTAGGCAGTATTGCAGGTCAAGGCATCTATGCTGCACAAATTGAAGTCTCAGTAGACCGAAATCCTGTCAGTATTGATGATTCATTTCAAATCATCTTTACCGCGACTGAATCACCTGATGCTGCGCCAGACTTTACGCCATTGGAAGAGGATTTTACTATTCTTAATCAAGGTCAAAGCAATCAATCCTCGTGGGTGAACGGCAAAGCCAGCAAAACCATAGAGTGGACGCTCAATGTGTTAGCTAAAAAAGTCGGTACATTAACCATTCCCATCATAAAATTTGGTCGGGATCACAGTGAGCTAGTGTCCGTGACAGTCACTCAAGGCGATAATAATAAAGCCGCCAATACCGATGCAGATTTGTTTTTAGACGTTGAAGCAACACCTGCAAGTCCCTATCTGCAATCACAAGTGCTTTATACGTTGCGCCTGTATCGAAAAGTCGAGATTGCTCAGGCACAATTATCTGATCCAGAACTTAGCGACGCAGTTATCGAAAAACTAGATGAAGACCGCAATTATGTGACTAAAGTCAACGGCGTGGATTATTCAGTAACTGAACGAAAATACGTCATTTTCCCGCAAAAAAGTGGCAAAGTAACTATTAAACCGCTGATATTAACCGCTGAAATCGTGGTTAATGCGCGACATAGTTTTAATGGCTTCTTTAATTCAACACAAACTAAACGCGTTGCCTCTAAAGAAATAACCTTAGATGTTAAACCTGCCCCTGCGTCATTCACAGGGTCGCATTGGCTAACGGCTGAACAACTGGAAGTTAAACAAGAATGGTCAGGTGATTTTGAACAAATGAAAGTCGGCGAGCCATTAACCAGAACGCTCACTTTACTGGCAAAAGGCGCGACGGTGGGTTCTTTGCCTGAACTCAACACTACCAAAACCGATGAGCGGTTAAAAACCTATCCCGATCAGCCCATTCTAAAAGAACAAAAAACCACCGATGGTTTATTGGCGTTTCGAGAAGAGAAAATCGCGTTAATCCCCTCAAAAACAGGTAGCTATACCTTACCTGCTATCAAAATTCCTTGGTTTAATACTCAAACCAAAAAAATGGAAATAGCGACTATTCCTGAAACCACCATTACTGTAGCGGCGGGGGCAAGCACACCAACTGTCTCTGCAAATCCAACCACCACCCCACAACCCAGCACAGCAACACCGATTATTCAAACACCCACCGAACCACAAACCTCTAACTGGCTATGGGTGAGTTTATTTTTAGCCTTAGGCTGGCTGGTGACGGTGTTTTATTTTTTAACCCATCGCCCTGCCCTGCCCGTTGTTATTGCCAAGGATGATGCCGAACTAAGTTTAAAAGACAGCATTAATCAGTTGAAAAAAGCTTGTGTGGATAATAATGCCATCGCCGCTAAAAACGCGCTACTGGCATGGGGTATGGCAAAATTTGGAGTGACTAGCTTAGGTGCAATTGCTGACTGTTGCGATGCGCGTTTGCGTGATGAAATATTGCAGTTGAATCAAGTTTTATACGCCAAAGACGCGCCAGTGTGGTCGGGCAAAAAGCTATTTCAAGCTTTTGTTGAAAATAAAGCTAGAGCGAAAATGACGGTAGTTGGAAATGATGGTTTAGAGCCGTTGTTTCGCTTGTAAGTTGAACGCTGTAGAGACGTTGCATTGCAAGGTCTCTACGGCTTAGTTTTTAAATATTCAAGCGTCATAAACAACGCTGCAATAGACCGTGCTTCGGTGCATTCACCTGTCATTAACAGCTCGTTAATATCACACAACTTCCATTCAATCACTTCCAGTTCTTCGGGTTCATCACCTAGTAATTTTTCGGCGTATAAATCCTGAGCAACAATAATTTCCGTGGTGTGTTCCAGATAAGCAGGCGCGAGGGAAAAGGTACTTAAGTGATGCAACTGGTTTGCACCATAACCTACTTCTTCTTTGAGTTCCCGATTAGCTGCTTCTAAAAAGGTTTCACCTGCATCCACTTTACCTTTTGGTAAACCCAATTCATAACGGTGTACGCCTGCCGAATACTCTCGAATTAACAACACCGTTTCATCATCCAACAACGGCACAATCAGCACCGCGCCGTTGGAATGTCCACGCGCAAGGCGTTCATAATTACGCTGTACGCCGTTACTAAATTGAATATCCAGCGACTCAATACGAAACAAGCGGCTGGTGGCGATGGTTTTCTTGTGAAGAATGGTCGGTTTTGTGAACATTTTGCTACGGTAATCATATAATTTCAGTTCGACAAACTAAAGGCAATCAATTCCTCTGACGTAGATTCAAAGAAGATTTCTTAAGTTGGTAGGCAGTGGGTCAAAGCTGTAGTTTTGAGTATTATAACTGTAATTTTGAGTATCATAAGCAGCATGGCATGATATCAAGAGATTGTCTGTCTTGCCTGTGACAGTAATAGAATAATCAAATCGGGC
>DFWO01000023.1 GCA_002380945.1 Methylococcaceae bacterium UBA4132
TGATTTGGAGAGATGGTATCTACGAGTTTGGGAAACATCATGGAAGCATCTATTCCTAGTGGCAGATCACGGAAATGCTCACTCCAGACGGTGCGCTGTTGTACCCGTACAGACTGATATAGTACTTCGCGTTGCCATTGGTCATGTTGCAGGTCTCATTGTTGCTAGACGACTCCGACACACAGGTCTTGGATAAATAGGTTGACCAGTCACCCACTTTCACATAAAGATCAGCATCAGGCGTGCCGCCCGATGAGGTGATGGTGGGATTGTTGCAAGTGACCGTACCAATTTGTTTCATGACATCCCTAGTGGTCGAGAGGTTTGATTGTGGCCAAGTAGTGCAATTAACGCCAGGGCAACTACCGCTATCAGTAGGACAGTCGCTTGCGCAGCTTGTCTTGGTCTCAATACCATTGCACACAGTATCCCCACAGCTAGTTCCAAAGCTCTGTAAGAAAAGATTGGGAGCTGTGTTACCCGCTGAACCTAAGTAACCCGTCAGTTTGCCACTAGCGGCGGTGTTGAGTATGGCGGTCTTGACCTCGGCTACGGTCGCATTCGGGTTTTGCCCACGGTACAGAGCTGCCACGCCTGCGGTGAGCGGTGAAGCGAAAGAAGTTCCGCTATCCGTTGTAAAGGCTGTGTTGGAGGTGTTGGTCGCAAGACGCACACTACTACCTGGTGCCCAGATGTCCACTGCGGCACCCCAGTTCGAGTAGCTGGCGACTGAATCGCCCTGCGAAGTAGCACCCACTACGAAAGCCGCAGGACAGGAGGCAGGCGACGTTTTTGCAGCGTCCTCCATTTCGTTACCCGCAGCGACCGCCACAAATATTCCCGCGTTGACGCAAGCGGTAATAGCATTGTCTTGAATGGTGTAGATACCATCCTCCTTTATGCTATGGTTAATCACAGAAATATTCGAGCCATTGTTCGCCAAAACCCAGTTGAAACCAGCAACTTGGTCAGACATGAGACCGTCGCCTGAGCTGGGCATCGTCCGAACCGTGTGCAGGGTGGCAGATTTCGCCACACCCGCAGTAGCTCCACCAGAGAGGCTCAGCGTACCCGTGCCGTGCGAACCACTCTTGCCACTTGCGCAGGCATCCCCGTATGATCCTTGGCTGTTGGTAACGCAGGCATCAAATCTCTCCACGGTCAATTTGGTCACAGCACTGTAACCATAAACCATGATGTAGTATGTACCCGCTCCAAAGGCAGACATATCGCAGGTCTCTGTGTTGCCTGAGGTATAGGGTCGGCAATCGTAGTTCGAAGTAGTAGGCGCAGAGTCTTTCTTCACATAAAGGTCTGCATCGCCAGTTCCGCCAGAGATATTCACTATGACCTTGTTACCAGTAATGGTTGCTGGCGAGGGAATGTAGGAAGATTTTTTGCTGATGTTAATGCTGGTGTTGATTGTTTTATCTCCCTCGACACAGCCACCCGACATACCGCTTTGAATGTCTGGGCTATTGGTAGCACCGCACTGGATACGACCAGCGAACTCGGTATGAGTAGGTAAAGCCCCCTCGTCGAGGTTATAAATGTGAACTCCAGCCCCAGTCAGGGTGGTCGCAAAGGAGTTGTTCAGAGTCGGGTTGGCTTGGTCAATTCTATCCAATGCCCAACTAGGGTTTGTGTAAACGGTGTTGGTATGAACATAGGCATCCTGCTCCACTAGCAAGACCCTAGGATCCTTGACCAAAATCGCTGCATCCTCGTGGCTCATCTTGGCAGAAAAACCTCGAATGGCGGCATTAAAGACGTGCCGCATCTTGACGCTCTTGAGCTGATTATCCTCGACGACCCGCGCTGCGATGTTACTCGCAAGCTCCATGCTGAGCATCAAGTTTTGACCTTTACTCACTACCATATCATCCTTGAACTGGACGATATAGGAATCTGGGGCGGCATTTTTGTGGGCGATGATTCCGAAGGAGTCAACCTTAGGTATGGCTTGGGCATTATGCCCCGTCAGCATTTCTTTAGATTTTGGAACCGTCCCACTCTCGACTCCGTAACTTGAAAAAGACACGTCTGACAGAACTAACAAAGTTACCATCACCACGCAGTAGGTTTTGTTTAATATTCTTCTTTTCATGGGATACTCCTTTAACAGCTAAAACCTTGAAAAAAGACCGTAACCATTCAACTGCAATTTGCTAATCAAATGGTGTTTTCTTGCCTATACCGCATACTTTGGGAGTGTCGTAACATGGTGAACTTGCGAACCCCCAACACTTTTATCAACTCGTTCTTTTTGTTGGGATTCGTACCTCACCCCCAACCTTGTATTTCTCCAACGCAATGATATATTGTCGTTAGCATTATATTTAAGAATACATGATTGGAGTTTTAGCACAGCCTTAGATACAGGTCTGTGACGTAGATAAAACCCATGCAAAGACCTGCAACGTGGAAAAAACTGGCAAGAAAAAGCCGTGATAGGACTTGCCCCTGAGATAGTAATTAGCTCAATAGTTTAAATGATAGCACTGCTAGAAACCGAACAACAACGGCTGGAAAAGAGCTGATTGAAGAAAACATCAAAAAATACAAACAACTGAAAGAAAACAAAGCGTTATTAGAAAGCATAATACCCGCAGTAGGCAAAGTACTTGCCATTCGAATGCTCATAGTAATAGGCAGTCGTCAATGCGAAGATGCTGATCAATGTGCGGCGTACTTAGGCTTACATGAATCAGGTAGCAGTGTCAAAAGACGTGCTAAACTGTTTAAAGTAGGCACTTCCGACATTAAAGCTCAATATCAACGTTTAACTAATAAAGATAAAAACAAAAGCCTGCATTAGGCACAGTCATGCGTAAACTGGTACACATTTGTCTTGGTATTTTAAAACACCAGCAACCCTAACCACAAACGGTTTAAGAACGTGTTCAAAATCTCATCTAAAAGCCTGATAATAAGCGGATGAGAAAAAAATATCCAAGCGACCTTAGTCGAGAACAATTTGAATTGATTCGCGAATTATTAGAATCGGCACGCAGGATGCGTGC
>DFWO01000151.1:0-6173 GCA_002380945.1 Methylococcaceae bacterium UBA4132
TGCATGCATCGCCAATGTACAATGGGCTGCCGTTGGGCGGCTGCTTTCTCTTATCATTATTTGCCAACTTTCTTTGGCTTCGGTGCGTTCAAAATACATAGCCTACACCCTCTGTCAATGCGTAACTTCTATAATAGTTCAAATGCAACAGCTTGTTTAGATGGGTCTGAAAAGTTATTTAAGAAAAACTCTATATATTTTTGTTGACGAACATAAGAGGCATCTTCTCGTTGTTTTTCAGATGAGATATGAGTGAGGATAATACTCAATGCAGCAATCAAGAGTGTTCCAAAAGGAAGAGCTAAATCTTTTATTACCTCATAACGACCTTTGGGTTTATCCTTGATCTTTTCTAAGGTTTCATAAATTTCATCCAGTTTTTTTTCTATGGGACTCTTTGTCATTTTATTAACTTCGCAATGTTTAATTACTGTTGGAATCGCCCCATCTAACTTAGCTCTAAGGATAGGTAGAGCGGTAGATAAACTTATTACTAAACAAAAAAGCCCCGACCACATCATGATGCAATCGGGGCTTTCTATTTAAGCGAAAGAGCTTAAGAGCGGACGATTACATCATGCCGCCCATTCCACCCATGCCGCCCATTCCACCCATGCCCATGTCGCCGCCATGTGAATGTTTGTCGTCACTTGGTGCATCGGCAATCATGACTTCGGTGGTTAGCATTAAGCCAGCCACAGATGCTGCGTTTTGTAACGCAGTGCGCGTGACTTTTGCAGGGTCTAAGATACCCATTTCAATCATGTCACCGTATTCGCCAGTTGCTGCGTTGTAACCGAAGTTACCTGAACCTTTTTGTACTTCGTTGAAGATAACTGAAGGCTCATCACCCGCGTTAGCCACGATTTGACGTAATGGCTCTTCCATTGCTCGACGTAGGATGTTGATACCAACGGTTTGGTCGTGGTTGATGCCTTCTAAGCCAACTAATGCAGATAAGGCGCGAACTAATGCAGTACCACCGCCAGCAACAACGCCTTCTTCAACCGCAGCACGAGTTGAGTGCAGTGCATCTTCTACGCGAGCTTTTTTCTCTTTCATTTCAATTTCAGTTGCCGCGCCGACTTTGATAACCGCAACGCCACCAGCCAATTTAGCTAGACGTTCTTGCAATTTTTCTTTGTCGTAGTCGGAGGTGGCTTCGTCCATTTGCGCACGAATTTGTCCAACGCGGTTTTTGATTTGGTCTTCTGAGCCGTAACCGTCGATGATAGTGGTGTTTTCTTTGGTGATTTGAACTTTTTTAGCTGTACCTAATTGTGATAATTCAGCTTTTTCTAGGCTCAAACCGACTTCTTCTGAAATCACTACGCCACCAGTTAACACAGCGATGTCTTCTAACATGGCTTTACGACGGTCGCCAAAACCAGGGGCTTTAACAGCAGCAACTTTGACGATACCACGAATAGTGTTGACTACTAAGGTGGCTAAGGCTTCGCCTTCAACGTCTTCAGCAACAATCAATAACGGACGACCTGATTTTGCTACGCCTTCTAAAGTAGGTAGCATATCGCGAATGTTAGAGATTTTTTTGTCGTAGATTAGAATCATGGGGTCGTCTAATTCGATGCTCATGTTTTCTTGTTTGTTAATGAAGTAAGGTGATAAGTAACCACGATCAAACTGCATCCCTTCCACTACGTCTAAAGAATTGTCTAAACCTGAGCCTTCTTCAACGGTGATAACACCTTCTTTGCCAACTTTTTCCATTGCATCGGCAATGATTTGACCGACTGATTCATCAGAGTTAGCTGAAATTGAGCCAACTTGTGCAATGGCTTTGCCGTCTGCACAAGGTGCAGCAGAGGCTACGATGGCTTCAACGGCTTTAGTCACGGCTAAGTCGATACCACGTTTTAAATCCATTGGATTCATGCCAGCGGCAACGGCTTTTAAGCCTTCGTTGACGATAGATTGCGCTAATACGGTTGCAGTAGTTGTACCGTCGCCAGCAACATCAGAAGTGTGTGAAGCCACTTCTTTGACCATTTGTGCGCCCATATTTTCGAATTTGTCTTTTAATTCGATTTCTTTTGCAACGGATACACCATCTTTAGTGATAGTGGGTGCGCCGTAGCTTTTGTCTAAAATTGCATTGCGACCTTTAGGACCTAAGGTGACTTTTACTGCGTTTGCTAAAATGTTTACACCACGCGCCATACGAACGCGTGCATCATCACCAAATAATACGTCTTTTGCTGCCATTTTTAATTCCTAATTCTTAAGTTGTTTGAGTGTAAGGGTTTAGCTTAAAACAGCCATGATGTCGTCTTCACGCATAACGATAAGGTCTTCACCGTCAATTTTGACTTCGTTGCCAGCGTATTTGCCAAACAGGATTCTGTCTCCGACTTTCACATCAACTGGACGCACAGTGCCGTTGTCCAAGGCTTTACCTGTACCCACTGCTAAAATAGTGCCTTGGCTAGGTTTTTCAGCCGCAGAACCCGGAAGAACGATACCGCCAGCGGTTTTAGTTTCTTCTTCAACACGTTTAACAATTACGCGGTCATGTAACGGACGAATACTCATTTATAGCTCCTAAAATTAAGTTTTACATTAAGGTTGAATAGAATTTTAGCACTCTCTTTACTAGAGTGCTAGATTAATCAGCTTTTGCACTCTGTCAAATTTTTTGGCATTATCCTGTTGCTTATAAGACCTTTCAGGTTTTTAAAACCTGAAAGGTCTACTCGACAACGAATGATTAACACTATGAATGACAACCAATTATTAAGATATAGCCGTCAAATCATGTTGCCGCAAATAGATATAGCGGGACAACAAAAACTCCTTAGCTCTAAGGTGTTGATTGTTGGTGCAGGTGGTTTAGGTTCACCTGCGGCTATCTATCTTGCAGCAGCGGGTGTCGGCACTATCACTATTTATGATGATGACACCGTGGATTTATCCAATTTACAACGCCAGATTGCTCACTACACCGCCGATATTGGGATAGGAAAAGCAATTTCAACCTCTGAAACGCTGAATAAGTTAAATTCTGATGTGCAGGTTCACGCGGTGCAAAAACGTTTAGAAGGTGAATTGTTGGATGAGGCGGTAATCAATGCCGATGTGGTACTGGATTGTAGCGATAATTTTAAAACCCGTTTTGCAATTAATCAGGCGTGTGTTGCTCATAAAACGCCATTAGTTTCAGGCGCGGCAATTCGGTTTGAAGGTCAGGTATCAGTGTTTACATCTGGGCAGAATGATAGCCCTTGCTACAATTGTTTATATACTAGCGATGGCGAAGAATTACAAAATTGTGCGACTAATGGTGTCATTGCGCCGATTACAGGCATAGTGGGTAGTATTCAAGCACTGGAAGCCATGAAGCTCATTATGGGAATTGGTGAAACTTTAACAGGACGGTTATTGCTGATTGATGGTTTGTCGATGGAATGGAATAGCATGAAATTACGCAAAAATCCAAACTGCCCAACTTGCGGGAATTGATAAACCTATCAGGTTTTAAAAACCTGACAGGTTTTTTAAAGCAGTTATTTTTTACCCAATTTGCTTTTAACAAAATGAATAGCCGTTTCTGCTAAGTCATTAACTAATGATGGACTGTCGCCGTGTGGCTCAGTCTCACCGAATGGTTGAGCGTTTTTTTGTGTGTATTTGTAAATAAAATAGCCTAATGGCGCAAATGCAGCGGCAGCGATTATTAACATGATGATTAACAGTTCAGTAACTCCACCCATGATCTCTCCTCAGATTTTATATCAATGGCATTATTATGTTTAGGTGAAATAGGATAATACACGCTTTCGATGAGAAAAACATCAATCAGCACTAACGACAAAGTACGTTTTTCAGCTAAAAACGGCATGGAATATTAAGTTGCAAGGTACAACAGTTGCGCAAAAAAATAGTTCATCGTATACTTCGATTCAGCTTACTTGATCAAGCTAGCGACTATAATTTTAAAAAACTTCTGGAGGTTTACGATGATGAAATGGGAAACACCAAGCTACACTGACTTACGTTTCGGTTTTGAAGTAACTATGTACATTTACAACCGTTAATTACAACGTTTGTCAAAGAAGGGGGGCTAACCATAGCCCCCTTTTTTTTGCCTGAAAATCGCTATTCCCGTATCATTCAAGGCTTTTCTTCCTTAGGATTTTCACATGAAAATAAGAGTGTTAGGCGCAGGTGCAGGCGGCGGTTTTCCACAATGGAACTGCAACTGCCACAATTGTCACCGAATTCGTCATGGTCAAATGAATGGCAAAGCGCGTACCCAATCATCCATCGCCGTCAGTACCGATAACGTCAACTGGCTATTATTCAACACCTCGCCCGACATACGCGCCCAATTAGAAGCGTTTCCAGCCATACAACCAAAAAACGGCATTCGTGATACAGGCATCAAAGCCATCATGCTAATTGACAGCCAAATCGACCACACGACAGGGCTATTAATGCTACGCGAAGGCAAACCGCTGGATATTTACTGCACAGAAATGGTCAAGCAAGACTTAACGACAGGTTTCCCATTATTCACCATGCTAAAAGATTACTGCACGGTAAATCATCACCCGATTCCTGTCGATGGCAGCAGCTTCACCATTCCTCAAATTGACGATTTACGTTTTTATACTCAAGCCCTAAAAAGCAAAGCCCCACCGTACTCGCCACACCGCAACGACCCGCATGAAGGCGACAATATCGGCGTGATTATCGAACAAATCTCAACAGGCAAAAAAGTATTCTATTCGCCAGGTTTAGGCGAAATCGAACCGCACGTTATGGACGCAATGCAAGCTGTCGATTGTTTGCTAGTCGATGGTACATTTTGGACAGATGATGAAATGGTCACACAAAATATCAGCCACAAAAAAGCCCGCGAAATTGGGCATTTACCGCAATCAGGCGCGGGTGGCATGATAGAAGTCCTAAACACAGTCGCCAAAGCGCGTAAAATTTTAATTCACATCAATAACACCAATCCCATTTTAGATAACGATTCAGAGCAGCGTAAAATCCTTGATGCTGCTGGGATTGAAGTCGCTTACGATGGCTTGGAAATTGATTTATAACTGAATTTTTTATCCACGAAAAACACGAAAAGAACGAAAAATAAAAGCAAAACTTTTTCGTGTCTTTCGTGATTTTCGTGGACTATTTGTACCCTTGATTAAAGGAAAATACCCATGAGCAACAACAACCAACCCCCTTGGACTAAAGAAAAATTTGAAGCCGCCCTGCGTGGCATGGAAAAGTATTACCATATTTATCATCCGTATCACACCTTAATGAATCAAGGAAAACTGACTAAAGCGCAACTGCAAGGTTGGGTCGCCAATCGCTTTTATTATCAAGTGATGATACCTATTAAAGATGCCAACATTTTAGCCAACTGCCCAGACCGTGAAACCCGCGCCAAATGGATACAACGCATTCAAGACCACGATGGTCATGTCGGTGATGTCGGCGGTATTGAAGCATGGATACAACTGGGCATAGCCGTCGGTTTAACGCGTGAAGAATTATTATCACAACAACACGTTTTACCTGCCGTGCGCTTTGCGGTTGATGCCTATGTCAATTTTGCCAGACGCGCAGAATGGCACGAGGCGGCAAGTTCATCATTAACAGAATTATTCGCGCCAAAAATTCACCAGCAACGCCTAGACAATTGGCCCGAACATTACCCGTGGGTAGAACAAGAAGGCTACATCTATTTTAGAAAACGCCTAACCGAAGCCCGCCGCGATGTAGAACACGGTTTAGCCATCACGCTGGATTGGTACAAAACCCGCGAACAACAAGACCGCATGATTCAAATCCTACAATTTAAACTCGATGTATTGTGGACAATGGCGGATGCCATGTACATGGCGTATATCAACGATATGCCTCCGTATTTTAATATTGAAAAAGATAGTGGATGATATCTACAATTTATAGCCGAGGCACAATAAAATGAAAAAGATATGTGCAAGCAGGTCGTCGATAGAAAGATTTTTTTGTCTTCAGATGGTTTTGGACTGAATAAGAAACTGAGTGTTTTCGTCATTACAGCAAGGATTGCCGCAATCCAGAACGGAGGATGATGTACTTACTCATATCCCTATGATTACCTGAGTTCGACATAAGAAACTAAGTGCTACTGTCATTCTGGCATGGATTGCCAGAAT
>DFWO01000151.1:6350-9072 GCA_002380945.1 Methylococcaceae bacterium UBA4132
ATGGATGTGTTAAAGTCTCGCCATTTATAGCTTCTGGATTGCGGCAATCCATGCCGCAATGACTGTGATTTGAAATTTATCAATGATTTCAAAGAGTTTTATGTCGAACTCAGGTTATGATTGGATTCCAGTGTTATCTTACTTGTTTTCTTATGATATTCCATCGACTTTTATCAGGCAAGAATAGGAGGATGTGGTAGCCGAAACTCTACGATGAAGAAATGTGATGGGCTCTACCTTTACCTCCGCGCTATACGTCGCTGAAATACAACTTTTTGTTAATCTAAAACGACACAGTTGTGTCGTTAAAACTAGGTTTATGGTACAATTAACAATTTAATTGCTTGGACTAAATATAATGGCTAAAGAAGATCAAATTGAGATGGAAGGTAAGGTGATTGATACCCTACCGAATACGATGTTTCGTGTGCAACTGGAAAACGGACATATTGTGACTGCGCACATTTCAGGAAAAATGCGTAAACACTATATCCGTATTTTAACGGGTGACAGTGTGAAGGTTGAGATGACTCCTTACGATTTAACTAAAGGTCGTATCACTTTCCGTATGCGTTAATTCCATCTTGCGATGGAACTAACGTAAGTTACGGCTCTATTCAGAAACAATCAGTTCCTTGCTTTCTATAGCAAAAGCTAACTCATTATTTTCTACATAAATTCTAACGTGTCCGCCGTGCGCGAGTTTGCCAAATAGCAAGTCATTGGCCAGAGGTTTTTTAATTTTCTCTTGGATTAATCGCGCCATCGGTCTTGCGCCCATTTTGGGATCGCACCCGTGTTCAGCTAACCATAAACGTGCTTCAGTATCCAGAGACAGCGTGACTTGTTTGTCGGAAAGCAAGCCTTCTAATTCAAAAATAAATTTATCAACGACATGTCCGACGATAGCAATATCGAGGGGTTTGAATTGAATAATGGCATCTAAACGGTTGCGAAATTCAGGTGAAAAGCCTTTTTCAATGATTTTCAAACTGTCGGTAGCGTGATCTTGAGAAGTAAAGCCAATGGAGGCACGACTGCCTTCTTCTGCGCCTGCATTGGTGGTCATCACTAAAATAATGTTACGAAAATCGGCTTTACGTCCATTATTGTCAGTTAAAGAGCCATGATCCATGACTTGTAACAATAGGTTAAAGACATCGGGATGGGCTTTTTCTAACTCATCTAACAATAACACGGCGTGTGGATGTTTTGTGACTTGTTCGGTTAATAGACCGCCTTGATCGAATCCGACATAGCCAGGAGGTGCGCCGATTAACCGTGAAACAGTATGGCGTTCCATGTATTCAGACATATCAAAACGTATCAGTTCTACGCCTAATACTTTGGCTAACTGGCGAGTTACTTCGGTTTTGCCAACTCCCGTAGGACCTGCAAAAATAAACGAACCAATGGTTTTTTGTGTTTCTCTAAGTCCAGCGCGTGATAATTTGATGGCAGAGGCTAAGGCAGAAATGGCTTCGTCTTGACCAAATACCAGCATTTTTAGATTTTTTTCTAAGTTGCTTAATTTGTCGATGTCGTTGGAAGACACTGATTTAGCAGGTACTCTGGCAATTTTGGAGACAATTTCTTCTATATCGGTCGCTTCAATCAGTTGTTTACGCAACGCCGCTGAGGTCATGCGTTGTTTCGCGCCTGCTTCATCAATCACATCAATGGCTTTATCAGGCAAATGTCTGTCAGTAATGTAACGGTCGGATAATTCAGCGGCTAA
Source organism: Methylococcaceae bacterium UBA4132 (assembly GCA_002380945.1). Lineage (GTDB taxonomy): Bacteria > Pseudomonadota > Gammaproteobacteria > Methylococcales > Methylomonadaceae > UBA4132. Next base: position 8,089 of record DFWO01000151.1, read on the forward strand.
ACGTAAGGCTTCGGGTGAATACTTTACTTCGTGATGTTGTTCAAAACGGCTTTTCAAGCCTTTCAAAATCAAAATAGTTTCTTCGACCGAGGGTTCAAGCACGTCCACTTTTTGAAAGCGACGTGCTAAAGCATGATCTTTTTCAAAAATACCGCGATACTCTTGATAAGTCGTTGAGCCTATGCAACGTAACTGACCAGAAGCAAGCACAGGTTTAATTAAGTTAGAAGCATCCATCACGCCGCCAGACGCAGAACCTGCACCTATAATGGTGTGAATTTCGTCAATAAACAAAATCGAATCGGGTTCTTTTTTCAGGTTCGTAACCAACGCTTTCAGACGCTTTTCAAAGTCACCACGGTATTTGGTACCAGCGACCAACGCACCTAAATCAAGCGAATAAATTACGCTGTTTTTCAGTACATCAGGCACATCTTCTTCAACAATGCGTTTCGCTAAACCTTCTGCAATGGCGGTTTTACCCACACCTGCTTCACCGACTAATAAAGGATTGTTTTTACGACGACGGCATAAGGTTTGAATGGTACGCTCAATTTCGAGCTCTCTACCAATCAAGGGATCAATACGACCTTGGCGTGCTTCTTCATTCAGGTTAGTGGTGTATTTTTCTAACGCACTGCTCGTATTTTCTGCATCCGCCTGACCAGAGTCGGCATTGCGTTCTTCCGCATCGGTGTCTTGGTCGATTTTGGTTGTGCCATGTGCCAAGAAATTGACTACATCGAGGCGCGTTATATCTTGTTTGTTAAGCAAATAGACGGCGTGAGAATCCTGTTCACTGAACAGGGCGACAAATAAACTCGCGCCTGTCACTTCTTTTTTATCTGAAGCCTGCACATGAAATACGGCGCGTTGTAATACCCGTTGAAACCCTAGCGTCGGTTGAGTTTCCCGTTGCACATCTTCAGGAATATACGAAATAGTTTCGTCAATAAATTGCGTCAATTGTCCGCGTAGCATTTT
>DFWO01000151.1:9357-13469 GCA_002380945.1 Methylococcaceae bacterium UBA4132
AATGCCAGTAATAAATGCTCTACTGTGATAAATTCGTGACGTTTATCACGCGCATTTTTAAAGGCGGTGTTTAAGGTAACTTCAAGTTCTTTACTTAACATAAATGCTCCACTTTATACTTCTTCCATCGCACACAACAATGGATGCTGATGCTCGCGCGAATATTCATTGACTATATACACTTTAGTTTCTGCTACGTCTTTACTGTATGTGCCACATACCCCCACGCCTTGCGTATGTATTTGTAGCATGACCTGTGTTGCTTTGTCCTCAGGCATGGCAAAAAAACCCATCAAAATTTCAATCACAAAATCCATAGGCGTAAAATCATCATTTAATAAAATAACTTTATATAAGGGTGGTCGTTGTAGCCGTGGCTTAGCGTCCTTAACGGCTAAGCCTTCGCTATTATCATCTTGCGGATCAAAATCAGACATAATTACTACTACACAAAATATGTTACATGACGCTAACATAATGCCAATAGTAGTGTAATTCAAGCATAAATCTACTAGAGAGATATGTATTAGTGTAGTAGAGGGCGTTTTTTGCATAGCTATAAACTATATAGATAGGAAAAATAGGTATTACAGGACAGTATTTTTTTAAAAACAATTTTTCCCCTGATATAAAAAACACGAATGAATAAAGAACTACGCAGTTTGTTTCATAGTCTCAGTAATCCTGTTAGAATTTTCTTTAATGCTAGCAGAGGATGCTTAGGCTTACTCAATGACAGCATCATACAAAACAGTCGGGCAGATGGGGCTAGTCTGTGAAGTAAACGGTGCTTTAATGCCGTCAGTAGCAGAAACCTGTAGGTAGTGCGATACACGCCTGCTTCTGACTGTATCAGAAATCTTCGTTCCCTTTAGGGCGGGGATGATGTCAAAATACCATTCAGTCAAATGGATAAGAGTCTAGCTTAGTAGCTAGCGATCTTGGTTTTAATATTTCTTTGGAGTATTGCTATGAAAACACAACACCTATTATTTTGTCTGTTTGGCGTAATGGCATTGACTAATGTTGCTTATGCTGAAGTTAATTTTGGCAAAAAAATTCCCTCAGCCGATCAAGTGATTGACGCACTGAGTCCAGCTACGGCTCATCCAGACGCGACTACAGATGATGATTATGAAGGCGATGTCAATGGTAATAAAACCCGTTCTATTGATATGAGCAAGCTTAATGCCACGCCTAAATCGACTAAAATAAAGCCCAATAAAAAGCCAATCGCTACTCCTCGCCCATCTGAGACGACTGTGGCTGCGTTATCTATGGAAATTATCTTTGGCTATAACTCAGCAGACCTGACAGAAGCTGCAAAAGATCAGCTCAGACCAGTTGGAGAAGCATTGGCTTCTGGAAAACTACAAAATTTGAGTTTTATCGTTGAAGGTCATACTGATGCTATTGGTGGTCAATCTTATAATAAAACCTTATCTGAAGAGCGTGCTGCTTCAGTAAAAGCGTTTTTGGTTAATACCTTTAATATCGAACCCACGCATATCCAAATTATTGGCAAAGGTAAAAGTGATCTACTTGATCCTAATAATCCAGCAAGTGAAGTCAATCGGCGAGTACGCATTATTGCTATAAAATAAGACTATGAGTTTATTCATGAAGACACCGCTACTGGGATGATGTGAGCGACTGACTTTGTCAAGTATCGCGCGAAGACTCAGGTGCTTAGGACTACTCCACAAGCAAAATAAATCGCCCATTGCATTCAGCATGGGCGATGATGATTTGTCAAAGTTAACTTTTAAGGCTTGATTCTTTTATGCTCGAAAAATCGCACATCGATCCAAATGATAACGAAATGACTCGTATTCAATTAGCGGACTCAGACGCTAACAATGAGACGATAGTTAATCCAACCTTATCCACCACTTCTGCCTCTTTGCAAACGACTAACGAAGAAGCGACTCGCTTAATGACTAGCTATCCTGATGGGACACCTACTGATAGCCAGTTAACCATAGGTAGCGTGGTAAAAAATACCTTTGAACTGGTTGCGGTACTGGGTGAGGGGGGCATGGGTACGGTTTTTAAAGCTCTCAATAAAGTCTGGGAAGAAGTTGAAGCACGCGACCCTTATGTGGCTATTAAAGTATTAAAACCTGAATTATCAGCCAATAAACAACTGGTCAGATCGTTATACAGCGACTTTGACAGAACCAAAATGCTGGCAAACTGCCCGAACATCATTAAAGTTCATGGTTTTGATAGAGATGGTCCACACGTTTACATGACGATGGAATACCTGAGCGGAAAAACGCTAGGCGACTATCTCAAACATGAACCAATGAGTTTAATGCAAGCGTGGTTCATTATTGAAGGTATCGGTAACGCACTAGCTTATGCGCATGAAAATAACATCGTCCATCGTGACATCAAACCAGGTAATATTATTATTACCAACGAGGGTGTTGTTAAAGTGCTGGACTTTGGTATTGCCTCCAAAATTAACGAAAACGAAGGCGATGAAACCAAATTTGGTGGTCATGAATTAGGTGCATTAACCGTTGCCTATGCCTCACCTGAAATGCAAAGAGACTATCCGCCAGATGCGCGTGATGATATTTATGCGTTTGCTTGTGTCATCTACGAAATACTCACAGGCAAACAGTTTTACAAACAAAAAACCCATAAAGCTGCGCCAATTCATGGCTTAAACAGTCGGCAAATGGACATTCTAAATAAGTCCTTAGCGTTTGAAAGAGACTTGCGTACTGCTAATATCCGCGAATTACTGGATAAATTACGTCCTGTTAAAACCGCTTGGCTACAATATATTGGCATTGGTGGTAGCGCGTTTGTCGTAATAGGATTGGTGTTATGGGGTGCAAAAGAACTTGCCATAGATAAACAACCGCCTGTTGTCATATCTACACCTACACCTACACCTGTTACCGTACCCACTCAAACCCCAACGCCTGATTCCACACCTGTTACAACACAGCCCACTGTACCTACCGTTACAGCCGTGACAACACCTACGCCAATTGAACAACCTGTACCCACAGAGACCCCAAAACCTGAATCACAGCCGATTAAAAACCCACTTAGTCATAGTGCTAGCAGTAATGATGGCATCGTTCATCTACAAACATCCAAACCTGAATACAAAAATGGTGAAGCCTTTCATTTAAGTTTTATTCTAACAGAGCCGCGCTATGTGCGAGTGATTGACCGTGATGCTAAAGGCGAAATAACCACCTTACGCCCTAATCCTCGTCAACCCGATAAGTTACTCCCCGCCAATAAACAACACGTTTTTCCACCTGACAATATTGACGTGCCTGTACAAGGGATTGCTGGTAGTAGTACAGTCACCATCGTAGTCAGTGCCACGCCTTTTCCAAAAAATATTGAATTATTGAATAATGACGGCAGTATTGCTGAACAAGTACAAAGTGGTGCGTACTCATGGACACAAGCGCGTTACACACTGCGTTAACTCGGATTTGACATAAAATATTAAAATTAGTTTTCAATTGCCCATTTTGCTTAGCCATCAAAAGGATGGCGGAATACTTAAGCACATTTATTAACGCGATGTTCGACTTTTATTAGGGTGAGGGGAAATTGAAAGCATGACGACAAAGGCGTAGAGTTATTAGAGCGTGTTTTAAAAGTACAAAAGCAAGAGTAGAACAAGCACTTTTGCTCTTAATTTTGATAAAAAAGCGAACTAAACGAGTCAAGCGATACCCGACAGAATTGAGTAATAAGAAATGGAAGCTGCTGAAGCCGCTATTGCCAGAGGGATTATTAGGTGTTCGGTCAAGAAAGGTAAATTTACGCAGGATAGTGAATGGTATTTTGTATATAGTCCGAAGCGGATGTGCATGGAGGCTGATGCCGCAAGATATATTTTCTGCGTGGTAGACGGTTTATGGATACTATCGCGCATGGACGAAACAATGGGTATGGGAACGGAGTCACGATACATTGCGAGCGCAGGTGAGGCGTAAGGCGAGGCAGCACAAACACCCAACGGCAGGGAGTATGGAATGACCATCTTTTATCAGCTCTATACTTTCACAAGACCAACATCGGTAGGTTATTTTTTTCTTCTATCCTGATAGAAATTATCTGCTATCACT
>DFWO01000035.1 GCA_002380945.1 Methylococcaceae bacterium UBA4132
ATCGCTATGTGAACTACAGTTTGCTAAATAATCGAGTATCCGCGCATGAACCAGTTTTAGCCCACGCGCAGTACAGCCTTTGCGCTCCTCTGCTTCGAGTAAGCTATTAATACGTTCAAATAATCTAAATGTGGTGAGGTCTTGCATTTAGTCTCAGGTTATAAAGAAAAGGCTTTTTTAAAAAATTCAGGTTGAGCTAAAGCGGCTTTATGAATATCAGTATTGTAATAAATCGTATCAAACGGTTTATTGGCACAATCTGATTCTCTAAAAGCAACTAACTCAGCTTTACTGGCGATAGTCGCACTCCACCAACCCGATGGATATAAACATTGTGGGAAAAACAGCGTTTGCAAGTGACTTAACCCAGCATTGCTCATCGCATCACGCATTTCACCGATAAGTTTTAAATGCAGTAACGCCGATTCGCTTTGCTGCACTAATAAGCCATTTTCTGACAAGCAGTTAAAGCAATCACGATAAAACGCTTCACCGAATAAACCTTCCGCAGGACCAACAGGATCAGTGCTATCAACGATAATAATATCCACGGAATTAGGGGCTGCGTCTTTGACCCATTTAATGCCATCAATAAATTTTAACTCAGCGCGTGGGTCATTATTTGACTCGCACAATTCGGGAAAATAAATTTCTGCAAGCCGAGTGACGCGCTCATCAATATCAATTTGTACCGCGTGTTCAACGGATGGATGTTTTAATACTTCTCTTAATGTACCACAATCGCCGCCACCGATAATCCAGACGCGTTTAGGATTAGGATGTGTGTACAACGCAGGATGACTCATCATTTCATGATAAAAAAAGTTATCACGCGTGGACACCATCGTACAACCATCAATCACCATCAAATTACCAAACGTTTCCGTTTCGTAAATTTCAAGGAACTGAAAGTCAGATTGTTCTTCGTGTAACTTTTGTTTAATTTTTAATGAAAAAGCAGTTCCTGCACTGGGAACTTGTTCGGTGAACCATTCTGATGGATTCATTTAGTGGATTCCTGACAAATAAACGAAAATAAATTGGGGCATTATATTAGAATTTGGCGTTATTCGGCAGAAAACATAAGATGATGATTACTAATCAAGCAAGTGTCCTCAGTGTTACCCAACTTAATCATACCGTCAGCCAATTACTGGGCGATTATTTTATGACCGTGTTAGTGGAAGGTGAGCTATCCAATCTAAGCATTCCCAGTTCAGGTCATCTGTATTTCACCCTTAAAGATGCTAACGCACAAATCCGTTGCGCTATGTTTCGTCATCAACAACGCACATTACGCTTTAAACCAGAAAACGGCAAACAAGTCATCGTTACCGCGCAAGTCAGTTTGTATGAACCGCGTGGCGACTATCAGCTGATTGTTGAAAGTATGAAAGCGGCAGGTGAAGGCGACTTACAAAAAGCTTTTGATGACTTAAAAAACAAACTAGCTGCCGAAGGGCTGTTTGATACGGCACACAAACAAGCTCTACCTGTCTTACCTTGTGCTATCGGTGTGATTACCTCGGCAACAGGCGCGGCACTGCACGATATATTAACAGTATTAAAACGTCGTTTCGCCGCTATTCCCGTGATTATTTATCCTGTGGCAGTACAAGGGGATGCGGCTAAATATGATATTGCCAAGGCGATAGCAACAGCTAATCAACGCGTAGAGTGTGATGTGCTAATAGTCGGGCGCGGTGGTGGTTCATTAGAAGACTTGTGGGCGTTTAATGAAGAGATGGTAGCGCGAGCAATTTTTGCCAGCACTATTCCAATTATTTCTGCTGTCGGTCATGAAACCGATGTCACTATTGCTGATTTTGTCGCCGACTTTCGCGCGGCTACGCCCTCTGCCGCCGCTGAATATGCCAGTCCAGATAAAGCGCACTGGCTGTCACGCTTTGTACAATTAGAACAACGCTTGCAATCCGTATTACAACGAAAACTAAGCCAACACCAACAAACCTTAGACTGGCTCACTAAACGCCTAGCCCAGCAATCTATTGAACAAAAATTAACGCGTAATAATCAATGTTTGACGGCTTTGAAACTCAGATTAAGCCAAGCAATGAACAGTACATTACAGCAACACACACACAGACTAGCCGTCAAAAATGCCCAACTGTGGCAACACAATCCTGCCGTTACCCTTCAGAACTATCAGCACCGTCTGACCTATCTGCATAATCGCCTGCTATTAGCCACCAAGCAGCAATTTAAACAACACCAGCAACTTTTAGCGATTGCCAGTCAAACCTTGCACGCCGTTAGCCCCTTAGCAACGCTCAATCGTGGTTATGCACTGATTATCAAACCCAGCTCAGGGCAGATTATTCGTTCTACGGCACAAGTAAAATTAGGCGATAGCGTGGAAACTCGCCTCGCACACGGTCAATTTACTAGCGAAATTAAATCACTCGATTAATTCCCACTATTTACGCCAAAACTCAGGTATGAACAAAATCACAATTGAGAAAATTTGTACGCGTCCTAATAACATAGCAAACGCACATACACTGGTTTGAAAATCACTCAAACTGGCATAGTTGGTTGCAGGACCTACTTGATTAAGCCCCGGTCCTGCGTTATTAAAACAGGCGATAATAGCACTGAACGCGCTGATAAAATCCATACCACTGAACAGCAACGTGAAGACTAAAGCTACGATGCAGATGAAATATAAGAAAATAAAGCCCATCACTGAAGTCACAATGTCATTTTTGACCACAGTATCACCAATTTTTAACGGACGAACGGCAAACGGATGAATAAATTTAAACATCTCTAAACGGGCTTGCTTCATCAAGATAATGGTTCTAATCATACGAATACCGCCACCTGTAGAACCTGATGATGCTGATAAACAGCTTAAAAACAGCATCCACATAGGCACAAATATCGGCCATGTATTAAAATCCTGAGAGGCAAACCCGCAATCAGTCGCAATGGTAATTAAATTAAATGACGCATGACGTAAGGCTGTCAGAAAATCGGGATAAGTTCCTGCATGGAGCAACACCGCCGCTGCAACCACACAACTACTAAGAACTAACAACAAAAAGCTCTTCGCTTCCACATCATCAAAATAAGGATTTAGCGAACGTTTACGCAGCGCGATAAAGTGGGTAGCAAAATTAATAGCCGCTAATAATTGAAAAATACTCAGTACCACTTCAATCGGCACGGAATTAAAAAAGCCTACATTGGCATCATGCGTTGAAAAACCGCCCAAACTCATCGCCGCAAAGGCATGACACACGGCATCAAACCAATCCATGCCTGCAAGCCGTAGTGCGATAATACAAGCCACTGAAAACCCCGCATATACAAACCATAACGCTTTGGCAGTTTGGGCAATACGCGGTGGTAAATCAGATTCTTTCACTGAACCAGGCGTTTCTGCTTTGTACAACTGCATACCGCCGATGCCTAAAATCGGCAAAATCGCCACCGCAAAAATAATGATCCCCATGCCCGCTATCCAATTTAATTCATGTCGCCATAAATTAATCGACATCGGTAACGTATCTACGCCACTCAAAATAGTCGCGCCTGTCGTAGTGAGTCCTGACGTGGTTTCAAAATAGGCATCAACAAAGCTCAGTTCGGGAAAGTGCAGTAACAGCGGTAAGGTGCAGAACACAGGGCTTAATGACCATGTCATGGCAACTAATAAAAAACCTGCTTGCCGCGATACTTTTTTAGGCGTGCGTAGCGTTGGCACAAACATCAATAAACCAAACAACAAGGTAATTAATGAACTTTCAAAAAAAGCACTCGTTGCTCCATCATCGGCAAACAAGGATGTTAGCCAGCAGGTCGACATAAGACCGCTAAAGCCTATAGTTACTAAGCCGAAAATATGGATGATAGTCAGAATAACGTTCATAGAATTTGATAACCCTGTGAGTTAGGGTGAGTGTGCGAACCCCAACATTTATGTTGATGTGCGGGGAGTTTTATCTCGCGCCCAACACATCACTGTTATTATTAAATGGGTTGAAAAGTGACTTCAATGTTAGTCACCAGTTTTTTATCCATTGCAAACATGATGACGTGGTCGTTCTCTTCAAATACGGTGTCGTGATGAATGGACACCACTTGTTGATTACGAATTAACGCGCCCAACACAATACCGTCTGGAAAATTGACCTTGTTGACAGGCAGACCAACCACCGAATTACTACCGCTACCGCGATGAGCGATCGCTTCAATGGCTTCCGCTGTACCGCCGCATAGCGAAGTAACTTGAGCTACATCACCACGGCGAACGTGTTTAAGAATACTACCGAGCGTTTCTTGATTAGGTAACACCGCCACATCAATACCTGTACTAGGTAATAGTTTAGTGTATGAGACGTGATTAAGTAGACAAATGGTTTTACGCGCACCTAGGCTTTTTGCTAACGAAGCAGAGATAATATTGACACCGTCATTGTCGGTAATGGCGCAAAACAAATCGGCACTTTCAATGGACTCATCGAGTAACAATGATTCATCGGCACAATCCCCTAATAACACCACGGTTTTATCCAAATCATTGGCAATTTTTTGAGCGCGTCTGGGGTCTTTTTCAATAATTTTGACTTGATGGTCTTGTTCTAAGGCGAGAGCTAAACGTTTGCCTACATGACCACCGCCTGCGATGATAATACGTTTTAATGGTTCTTCTAGCTTATTCAGCTCTTTAAGAACCTTGCGCACTTCTTGACGCGGCGCGACAAAAAATACTTCATCATCGGTTTCGATAATCGACTCGCCGTTGATAGGCTGGGGTTTACCGTGTCGAAAAATAGACACTACTCGAATTTTACCTGTGGTGAAGCGTTCTTTAAGAGAATTAATTTGTTTACCTGTTAGAACGCCATCTTCAACGACACGTACCGAAAATAAACGTACCAAACCATCAGCAAAATCGGAAATATGTAATACGCCTGGAAAATCAATTAAATTGCGTATGGACTGCATGACAATTTGTTCAGGGCTAATGACATGATCCACAGGAACGCCCAAGGGACCAAACAACGCTGGATTTTTCATGTAATCAATAGCACGAACTCGTGCAATGGTTTTCGGACGGCTATACAGTGCGTTAATAATGACACATGCCAACATATTGGTTTCATCACTGTCAGTCACCGCAATGACTATATCGGTATTATTCACGCCTGCTTGTTCTAATACACTAGGATGTGCTGCATTACCTGCTACCGTAGCAATATCAAATCGCTCTTTTAACGCATCGAGAAGGAGTGGATTGAAATCAATCACCACAATATCATTCTCTTCACTTGCCAATGCCCCCGCAACCGATGAGCCCGTAACGCCAGCCCCAAGAATAACTATTTTCATTAAGTCACACCGCCAATAAAAAGGTTGTATCGCTTGATAAGAAACCGAGCATTTTACCTGAATAACGGATATTTGACAGGGTAATCATTCGATAACCTTTGAATAATACTTTACTCAATTATCGTCCAATCAACTAAAGTGGGAAGTCGTTGTAAATAACTATCCGACTGCATTTCAATGAGTCTGGATACGGTGCGTTTAAATTCAAACACGCCATCACCTTCCGTGTATAGCGCGTGAGCGGGGACTTCTGCGGTGCAGATAAGTTGTACTTTATGTTCGTATAACGCGTCAATGAGCGTGACAAACCGTTTCGCTTCATTGCGTTTTTCAGCGGTTAATTTGGGAATATCTGTCACTATCAATGTGCTGAATTGATTGGCTAGTGTTAAATAATCAGCTGAACCTAATGGTTGAACACAGAGTTCATCAAACGATAATAAGGCAATATTATTATTATGTACGGCTGACAAAAATAGTTGTCTACCCAATAGCCGTAAAACGCCCGATTGTTTAGTGGCACACTGTGTTAAGCCGTTATAATGTTGCTGTATAAATTCACTTGCTTTAGCGTCTAATGGGAAATGATAAGTCGTTGTTAATGCGGGTAAGTAGCTTAGTCGATAATCGGTTTTCGCTGCCAATTCGATAATATTGGCATTGTTTTGCAATAACTCAATAAAGGCTAAAAATTGCTGTTTTTGCAAGCCACCCTGATATAAATCATTAGGATGGCGATTAGAGGTCATCACTATGACTACACCTAGCTCAAATAATCGGCTAAATAATCGCTGTAAAATCATCGCATCGGCTATATCAGTGACATGAAACTCATCAAAACAAAGCAAAATCGTGGATGCCTTTATATTATCTGCCAAGCTAATAATGGCATTCGCGTGGTTTTGTCGCCTTGATTCATGAATAAAAGCGTGAACTTCCAACATAAAGGCATGAAAATAAACCCGTCTTTTTTGTGTTATCGGACAAGCTTCATAAAATAAATCCATCAACATAGATTTACCACGCCCTACATCACCAAAAATATACAAACTGCGGCACTTTTTTTGCGTGGGTGAACGGTGGAACTTACGCGTCAATGAATTATGCTGCGAAACAAATGTGCTGAGTAAATTATTGAGTAACGTTTGTAAATGATGAATAGCGGCAAATTGCGCCTCATCATATTGAATAAATTGTTGTTCGACTTGTTGTAGGTAACGCTGTTCCAATAACCCTGATACGTCAGGAAATTGTGTAATAGCATCAAATGATGCGGGTCGAAAAAACTTTTTTAGCATAATTTTAATGGTACTAAAGATTGATGATGTACTAGGCGGTTACAAACGCTAAACCTGCCCTTATGTTTTTTTCAAATTAAGCGATGTCGAATAAAAGTATCTATAAAAGTGAGTCTCTCACTAAGTGCATTTTCTGTTTAGCCGCTCATACCAGATTTAGCTTAGTCTAACTAACAGCGAATATTTTTGTCCGATGAAGTAAACTAACTCTAACAAAAAATGGATTCAATCTCTGTTTTTGAGCTTCATTGTGATAACATTGCCACCCTTTGCCCCACCTTCATTTGACGTTATTATTTCATGATTAAACAGCGAACTTTAAAAAATACCATCAGAGCCACAGGCGTAGGTCTACATACGGGCGAGAAGATATATTTAACTTTACGTCCTGCCGAACCGAATACAGGTATCCGCTTTCGCCGCGTGGATTTGGATGAACCCGTTACTATTCACGCCACACCTAGCAATGTGGGTGAAACGATACTCTCAACCACACTGGTTGCAGGTGATGTAAAAATTTCCACCATCGAACATTTATTATCCGCCTTTGCAGGTTTAGGCATAGACAATGCCATCATTGATGTCAGTGCCGCTGAAGTGCCGATTATGGACGGTAGTGCAGGACCTTTTGTATTCTTGTTGCAATCGGCAGGTGTGGAAGAACAAGACTCCCCCAAACAATACATTCGTATCAAACGCAGTATTCGTGTCGAAGATGGCGATAAATGGGCAGAATTCAATCCGTTTGAAGGCTTTAAAGTCACCTTTACCATTGATTTTGAACACCCCGCCTTTGAAGAACACGTTAAAACTGCCACGATGGATTTTTCTTCAACAACGTTTGTGAAAGAAGTTAGTCGCGCCAGAACCTTCGGCTTCATGAAAGACATTGAAATGCTCAGAGAAAATAACCTCGCTCTAGGTGGTAGTCTCGATAACGCGATTGTGGTTGATGAGGATAAAATTCTTAATGAAGATGGTCTGCGTAGTGCAGATGAATTTGTTAAACACAAAATTCTCGATGCGATTGGTGACTTGTATCTATTAGGTCACAGCTTAATCGGCGAATTTATCGGCTATAAATCAGGTCATGGCTTAAACAATAAATTACTGCGTACTTTATTAGATAACACCGACGCGTGGGAAATGGTCACGTTTGAGGGCGATGAAGAAGCTCCTATTTCGTTTATGCGTTCTGCACAAACGCCAAGAGACCCCGAATAGTTCATTGATTAGATAACCGTGCTAAGGTCGCGCTGAGTTTGAGTAGCGCGGCTTGCAACGGCTCATCGGCAATGGTCAGACTATCATTTCTTATAGACGCTATTTTTTCTGCACACGGTAGGCGTGCTTTACGCTCAGCCCCCCCTGCCACATATCCCACTTGCTGAGTCATCACCTTAATCTGTACCGTTGCTGCCGATGACGCAATGTTTGCCAACAGAGCTGCATTATAAAAACGCAATTGTGATGCCCATGCCGCCGAATCGGTATAAACCAACAGCTTATTATCTTTTATCAAACAACAATAAATATGTTCTGCTAAATCGGCTGGCAACTGCTTTTGAACAGCCTGTAACAGCCGTTTTTGTTGCCCAATCTGACCATGAAAATACGCTGTTGTTTGGTTTTGATAGGACAATGGCATTTTACAGGTTTCCGTCATAACTTACCTCGCTAACATCGAGTGCAGTGAAGTACAAACTAATCGAATAGATAGTATCTCTCTCTACTCGCTTTAAGTGAAACGAAGCACGAAAAGAATGTTGAGAATTGATTTTTCAGTTAGCGCAATATGCGAAGCTATTGTGATATTCCACACTGATTTTTATTTTCGCCCCGTTCAAAGTTCATATCATCTCATATATTTTATAAAGCAAGTAGGACGGATGCCCGATAGGGTTATCCGCCATGTACGATAATCCATTATTCAACCATCATGCGTCAGAACCCGCAAGCGGTTCTGACTTACGGGTTACGGGTTTTGTAGGTTGGGGTGAGGAACGAACCCCAGCAAGCAACGAAGTATCACGCAATTATTAAGGTTGTGTGTTTTGGTAAGTAGCGAATGTTTGAAAATGTTGGGGTTCGCTTAAGGCTCACCCCAACGTACGCGGTAAATATCGCCTTCTGGTAAAGTCCAAAGTGCGTGTAAATGATTAGGCATAATCACCATTGCATCAATGACAAAGGGATGTTGTTGTTTGACATGACGCACGGCGGCTCTTAATAAATCAACATGAGTGATTAATAAATGACTGTTTCGCTCCGCCAAGTTGACGGTAAAAAATAACAGCCACCAGATACTTTTAATCGCCGATAACGCTTGATGATTTATTGAAGTTGTGATGATTTTTGGATGATGACATTGCCTATCATCATACCTCTGTAGGTTGGGCTGCGGCACGAACTCCAACAAAAACAACAAGTTGATGGGGTTTGTGTTATCAAGTCGCATACGGGTCGATGAGATGTTGGGGTTCGCAAGCTCACCCCAACGTACGCGGTGTTTCTTAGTTATGTTTAAAATCAGAAATTATTGTTCCAATGTTAATGTAGATATAAATAGATTGCAGTATTATTAGTTGAACAGCTAATCTATTTTGCTCATCGTGCAATAACGGATTTAATACAATAAAAGAATAAAATAAAACATTAATATCCCATAATGTGGAAATCAAGAAGCTTTTTTGTGCTTCTTTTAGGGATTTCCTTTGCTTGTTAGATAACAAAGCATGAGATAACTTGCTGTTAATAGCATTTGTTGTAATTAAATATAAACAAAAATCAAGGGATAAAAAGTAATAAATAAGATAATCACTTTTTAGAAATGGAACTTTTTTATCAAAAATTAACTCCATATTTACAGGAAAGTATTCTTTTGATATTTCAAATCCATACACAAAAATAAACAATGATTTTAAAATAATAATAGAAGATACAAGCAAAATTAACTGAATAAAAATATCTCTTAATAAAAAATCTTTACCTTTTTGTAAAACATTATGAAATATTTCACTGTTAATATTATTGAAAGTCGATAATATATATGAAAAGTAGAATTTTAAATTAAAAAAAGAGTATGTTAATGCAAGAAAACTTAGTGTTACTAAGTTGTTTTTTGTACAATCAGGACTATAACCAACTATTTTATCTATAAGTTCGCATAATGAAAAAAGAGGGTAACCATAGTCACTACTCACTTGAGACACAGCCAAATATATTATAATTAAAAAATATGGAATAATAAGTATTCCATAATAGCTAAAAAAAATATTTTTTGCCAAAGATAATAGTATGTTTTTATTAAAAACAAATGAAACAAGAGAAATTTTATTATTTATCGCTAATTGCTTAAGTATTTCCGTGCTTATTAGTTTTTCGATAGAGGATTTTGAAATGCTTTTTATTGACTTGAGTTTTATTGAATCGGATTTATCAAAAATTGATTCATATTTCTGCTCTAAAATAGGATTTGATATTTTGTTTATTATTAAGATAATTCCGTGACAATCTTTTTGCTCCTTATTCAAGCTAGAAAGATTGTTTGGTTCTTTGTCGGTAACAATTAAATCGCAGTAACCATGATTAGTGATTTCATCATAAAAACAAATAGAATATTTTTCATTGTTAACTAATAAATCATAATCACTAGCTGACGCTGACAATGAACTAGATAAAATCAATCCTATTCTCTTAGATAAATTCGCCATTTTTATTACCTAGTTATTAAAAACAATATATTGATACGTTTTTGGTAAAAATTTAGATGTTTTTACAACTTCACCATAATCAGCCAAAGTCATTTGATTTCTTTTTGCCTGTTTAAAGAAATCATCAAAAGAATAAAGTACACTTGCATACTTCAAATTCTCGCTTTCCCTATCACCTAAATCAATATGCTGAAAAAAATAGGGAACTTCACCTTTTGATTTTATTTCCTCATATATTTTTAAATTTTTTTTGAATGAATTCATATCATCACTTACTGCAAGAATAAGGTATGTATATTCGATAGTAAATATTACTAATTTCCCTTTAGGTTTTAGCATTTTTGAGCCGTTACTAAATGCGGCATCTAAATTTGCAGTCTCAAAAAAATTAAAACAATTAAAAACAATATCTGCACAATGAAGAAATTTATTTGGCAATTCTTCTTCAAAATCAATATATTCAAATGAAACATTGGAAATGTGCGCATATTTTAAACTTAAATGTTCAATAAATTTTTTGTTAAAATCCAATCCGATATAGAAAAAATGAATATTAAGTTCCAGAATAAAGTCTAATAACCAGCCACTGCCGCACCCCATATCAACAATTGTCACTCCTGATTTGGTGATTTCTTTCAATTTTTCTTTAAAGAAAATTTTTGTATCCTCCACCTGTCGTAAAGGATTGTTTAGCCAAAAATCGGAATTTATTTTCCAATTTTCTTGGTTTTCTTTTTTAAACTCGTTTTTATTTTTAATCATCAGCATAATTATTCAGGTTTAACTTTAGTGTGATACCAAGTAATAAACTTATTTTCTACTGTTGAATTAAAATCAAACGACTTTAAG
The DNA here is from genome assembly GCA_002380945.1 of Methylococcaceae bacterium UBA4132. Lineage (GTDB taxonomy): Bacteria > Pseudomonadota > Gammaproteobacteria > Methylococcales > Methylomonadaceae > UBA4132. The sequence goes on from DFWO01000035.1 coordinate 11,219, forward strand.
TAGCCAATATCTGTTAGAAGTCTAGCCATTTCTTTCCATGTCGCTTCCTTTGTATATAATACCTTTCCTTCTTCACCTGTATAGTAGCTCATACCTTTTAAAAGCGATTTTGTTTCCTTATCCTCATCAATACTTTTGTCGTATGATTTAAGTAACAAAATCGCCTCCTTTGGGTCTTTAATGGTTTTGCTCCAGCCTTCTGCAATTGAATTGACAAAACTTTGAACAACTTCAGGACAACAATCAACTAATTCCTTCTTTGCAAAATACACAGTGCCAATAAAATTTATATCATAATTACTTGGTTCAATTATGTTCAAATCAATCGGTGGTTTCATATTCGCAAAAGTTATGGGTTCATCATTTATAAAAGCAGGGTAAATATCATATTCATTTTGGATAAACCCTGTTGTTGTCCATCCTGTAGGAATCTCATTATTTTTATCAATTTCCAAATGCTCTTTTTTCTTTAACACTTGATAAATGAGATCAACTGGGCTTCCTTCCATCGTACCAATTTTTTTACCCATCATGTCTTTAGGACTCAATATGCTTTTATCTCTCTTAGAAATAAAAACTGCCAGAGACTTATAATTTATTACACCAATGACAACAAAATTTTTATCTTTTTCATTAGCTATCATTATTTGTTCTGCGCCAGCAACACCAAATTCAGCTTCATCCATTTTTACAATCTGCCTTGTATCAATCTGGTCTGAACCAGGTATAACTTCTATTTGCAAATTATAATTAGATGCTGTTTTTTCTTTTGCAACTATTTCACCCGCAAATCCTGAGTTAGCAAACCATTGTTGCTGTAAACGAACAATAGTTTGACCTTTGTCATTTTTCTTTAGCTTTGAGCAATACTCGTTACAGGTTTTATTTGTATCACAACTTAAAACTAACAAAGTAAAAAATATGATAATTATAAATCGAATTGCACGCATTATTATGTTATTGATTGTCATTGTTAGAATACCAATTACCAAACTTTTTTTCAGTTAAATCTACAGATTTAAATAGTAGCCAACCTAATAAGGTGATTAAAATAACCGAACAAATCATTAATTCGGGTTGTGAATTTTTTGGAGCCAAGTATAAATTTTTACCTAAACCATCTTTTGCACCAACAAATTCGGAAACAATTGCTCCCATTATTGCCATTGTAGTGCCAACTTTTAAGCCTGAAAAAAGATAAGGCATTGAAAGTGGTATTATTATTTTGAAAATCCTAAACAACTTTCCAGCGTTATAAACGTAAAGTAGTTCTTGAGTATTTTGTGAAATACTATTAACACCAGTAGAGAAATTTATAAAAATAGGAAAGAAACACATTAAAACAACCATTGCAATTTTTGACATTAACCCCATTCCGAAAAGAATAATAAAAAAAGGGGCTAGTGTAATTATAGGAAGTATCTGTGATGTAATAAAAATTGGCAAAATAATCTTTAAAAAATTAGGATATAGCAAACAAAACAACATTATTAAAAAACTAAATATAATTGCAAGGAAGAAGCCAGATAATGCCTCAATTGAGGTTATTAAAGTAGAATAAATAATATTTTGAAAATGAGTTATTCCATATTCAAAGGAGGCGGATGGACTTGAAACAAAGAACCTTAGGTTTTTAGAATAGAAAGCCCATATTTCCCAAATTAAAATAAACAAGATTACTGATAATGGACGCGATACGTTTTTCATGAATTTCTTTGGTTTTTTTCAATAATACTTTTTATGTAAACAAACTCTTGGTGGTGATTAATTATAACATCATTATAATTAATAGAATCTGACCAATTATTTATATTCACTGTTTCAATAGCTCTATGGTCGCTCCCCAATACAATTATTTTGCTAGAAAAATAAATTGCTTCAAAAATATCATGTGTTACTAAAATTACAGTAGTATTTGTTTGATTTTTTAATTTTTTAACTTCTTCATATAACTTTGATTTCCAAATTATATCTAAGGCTGAAAAAGGTTCATCTAGTAATAATAGTTTTGGTTTTGTTATAAACGTTCTTGCAAGTGCAACTCTTGTTTTCATACCACCTGAAAGCTGGGCTGGTAATTTATGTTTATCATTATTAAGCCCCGTTATTTTAAGATAATCTGATACGATTTTATCACTATTTTTTGTACTACCAATAATTTTTAAAGGCAACAAAATATTGCCTTCAACATTCAAATATGGCAATAAACTAGGTTCTTGAAACATAAATCCTAAATAACCTTTATATCGCAACTCCTGCCATTTTTCTTTATTTTTAATGATGTCTAAGCCATCAATAAAAACTTCTCCTGAAAAATTTTGATACTTTGAGCTTGGTAATAAGCCGCATATTAATCTCAATAAAGATGATTTTCCGCAACCAGATGAACCTACTATAGCAATACTGGAAGATGACTCAATAGAAAAAGAAATATTATTCAATACTGGTTTTTTTTTATCATATCCAAATGTAATATTTTTTAGTTCAATTTTCATGTTTCTAACCTGTAGTTATAACCGCTTGTGGGTTCTGACACATGACTTTCATAAATTGCGGAAACCCTATCGGGCATTCGCACTACCCCTGCCGCACTTGGTTTTATATTTTCCATAATATTAATTTTTACCATGCACAAAGAAACCACCAAGGTTTTAAAACCTTGGTGGTTTTTTAATTATTGATAACTGGCTATTTGATTAAAATTCAAATAGCGATAAGTATCATCGGCGGTGGCATTAATTTGTCCTGCATAGTGCATATATTCTGCAACGGTGGGGATTTTACCTAACAGCGAACATACCGCCGCCAATTCTGCGGATGATAAATAGACATTTGCGCCATTGCCTAAACGGTTGGGGAAGTTGCGGGTGGAGGTGGAAACCACGGTGGCATTTTCTGCCACTCGCGCTTGATTGCCCATGCACAATGAACAACCAGGCATTTCGGTACGCGCACCTGCTTGGGTGAAGGTGTCGTAATAGCCTTCGGTTTTTAACTGGCTTTCGTCCATTTTAGTGGGCGGTGCTATCCAGAGTTTGCTGGGCAGTTCGCCTGTTTGTTGGGCGAGTAACTTACCTGCTGCGCGAAAATGTCCGATATTGGTCATGCACGAACCTAAAAATACTTCATCAATTTTCGTTCCTGCCACGGCTGACAACGGTTTAATATCATCGGGATCATTGGGGCAAGCTAACAGCGGTTCTTTGATGTCGCTCATATTGATTTCCAAGACTTCAAAGTATTCCGCGTCACTGTCTGGTTCAAGCAAGACAGGGTTTGCCAACCATGCCTGCATATCGGCAATACGGCGTTCGATAGTCCGCACGTCGCCATAACCTTGTTTAATCATCCACTGCAATAGGGTGATGTTGGAATTCAAATACTCGCGTATCGGGGCTTCATTCAAGCGCACGGTACAGCCACCTGCCGACCGTTCTGCTGAGGCATCAGATAATTCAAACGCTTGTTCAATTTTTAAATCGGGCAAGCCTTCAATTTCTAAAATCCGACCTGAAAACACGTTTTTCTTGCCTTTTTTATCCAGCGTCAATAAACCGCGTTGTAAGGCAACGTAAGGAATGGCATTGACTAAATCACGCAAGGTAATTCCCGCCTGCATTTCACCCGTAAAACGCACTAACACCGATTCAGGCATATCCAACGGCATCACACCTGTTGCCGCCGCAAACGCCACTAAACCTGAACCCGCAGGAAAAGAAATACCTATCGGAAAACGGGTATGTGAATCGCCGCCTGTGCCAACGGTATCAGGCAATAACATTCGATTCAGCCATGAATGAATAATGCCATCGGCAGGACGCAACGCCACACCGCCGCGATTCATAATGAAATCGGGTAACGTGTGGTGCATGGTGACATCTATCGGTTTGGGATACGCGGCGGTATGGCAAAATGATTGCATGACTAAATCCGCCGAAAAACCTAAACAGGCTAAATCTTTTAATTCATCGCGGGTCATTGGACCTGTGGTGTCTTGCGAACCCACGGTGGTCATGTGCGGTTCGCAATAAGTATGCGGACGCACACCTGCCACGCCACAGGCACGACCGACCATTTTTTGCGCCAGTGTGTAGCCTTTGCCGCTATCGGCTTTATCTTCTGGACGCACGAACACGTCAGATGCGCCCAGCCCCAACACTTTACGCGCTCTATCGGTTAAGCCGCGTCCGATAATTAACGGAATGCGTCCACCTGCTCGCACTTCATCCAATAACACATCGGTTTTTAATTCAAATGAACACACCACTTCTTCGCTGTCATGACGTTTCACCATGCCTTGATAGGGATAAATGTCGATGACATCCCCCATTGCCATTTGGCTAACATCACATTCAAACGGCAACGCGCCCGAATCTTCCATGGTGTTAAAAAATATCGGTGCGATTTTGCCGCCGATACACACGCCGCCTTCGCGCTTATTGGGAATATAGGGAATATCGCGCCCTGTAAACCACAACACGGAATTAGTCGCTGATTTGCGTGATGAACCTGTCCCGACCACATCACCGACATAAGCGACAGGAAAGCCTTTACTTTTCAGCTCATTGATTTGTTGTTCTGCATTGGTGATACCCTCACGCGGCATTTTCAGCATGGCTTTAGCGTGTAGCGGAATATCAGGACGCGACCACGCATCGGGTGCAGGGGATAAATCATCGGTATTGGTTTCGCCTGTCACTTTAAACACGGTGACAGTCAGTTTTTCAGGCATAACAGGTTTACTGGTAAACCATTCGGCATCCGCCCACGATTGCAGCACTTGTTTAGCAAAGGCATTACCCGCCTCGGCTTTTTCCTGCACATCATGAAAGGCATCAAAGACTAACAAAGTATGCGACAACGCCTTAACTGCAAGCGGCGCGAGTTGTTCGTTATCCAGTAAACCAATCAACGGCGCGATGTTATAACCGCCCAGCATCGTGCCTAACAATTCGGTGGCGCGTTTCGCCGTTAAGATCGGTGATGACGTTTCACCTTTAGCAATCGCCGCTAAAAAGCCCGCTTTAATATAAGCCGCTTCATC
>DFWO01000062.1 GCA_002380945.1 Methylococcaceae bacterium UBA4132
CCTTTACCGAACTGATAGACCAACAACCGTACCTAACCAGAGATCAGGCGAAAAAAGACGTGTTTGACTATATCGAAGTGTTTTACAATCAACAACGATTGCATTCCGGCAATGGCTATGTATCGCCCGTCAATTACGAAATGCAGCTAAAAACTGCTTAACTTTTTGTCCTGATAAGTGTTGACACATTATATAACAGTTTGGCAATTTATCGCCAATAACCTAGCGCAATCTGTGATACTGAATCCTAAAGGACTGAGTGTTAGGGTAATGGATTCAGCATTTGCCAATTGTTGATAAAGTTCAAGTTCGTTATGCTGACACGCATACAGTAAAACCGTTTGTGCGCCACCACAAATCACGTCATTTGCCGACCTGCTAACAGGTGCAAATGCAGATGGTAAACTGCTTGTCCGCCGTGTTTGTTGCAGTTGAAGACAGTGCGGTAACCTTGTTCAGCGAAACCCAGTTGTTTAGCTAATAACGCGGCAGTTTGTAATACGCGCCCACCGAGTTCAGCATCATCCAAATCATTCAACGTGCTGATATGTCGCTTGGGAATGATAAGAATATGGGTGGGAGCTTTTGGGTCTATGTCATTGAATGCCAACACATGATCATCTTCAAAAACAACATCAGGCTTAATGTCGCCTATAACCATTTTGCAAAATAAACAATCTGTCATGTTGTCACCTGCTTAAAACGGCATAGAAAAACCAGGAGGCATAGGAATGCCTGAGGTAATCGTAGACATTTTTTCTTTTTTTACTTTGGCGACTTTATTAACCGCATCGTTAATCGCGGCGGCAACTAAGTCTTCTAACATATCTTTATCATCGCCCAGCAAAGATGGATCAATAGTGACTTTTCTGGCTTCGCGTTTACCTGTCATGACGATAGTCACTAAGCCACCGCCTGATTCACCGATGACTTGTAAAGCCGCCAGTTCTTCTTGGGCTTTTTTGACATCTTCCTGCATTTTTTGCGCTTGCTGCATGAGACTACCCAGTGCATTTTTCATCTTGTTATCTCCATTAGTAAGTTATACGGGTTCGATGCTGTCAGGCAGAATGCGAGCATCGAAATGTTGTGTGAGTGCTTGAACCGTGCTGTCAGTATGAATACTGTCAACAGCGGCTTGCTGTTTGTCTTCGCGGGATTTAAGCCTTTGTAGTGCGGGCGTGTCGAGCGTCATTTTTTGACTGTTAAACTCTAGCTTAAGCGATGTACCGCGATAGGCTTGCAATGCTTTAAGTAAGCCATCTTCAGCGGTTGCTGTTCTAAGGATACTGGCATCCACCAATAAGCGACACACCTTATCATCTATGTATTCTAAGGCACAATTATTTGCCAATTCTTTGGTCATGCCCTTTAAGTTGAGTTGTTCAATAATGCTTGCCCAGTCGTTATTATTGAGAGTTTGTTGTACGGGTGGCGCAACCACAGGCGCAATCACTGTTGATGCAGCGGGCTTAGTCTGCACGGCTGAGGTAGGTTTGTTAATAGCAGGTTCATCGACAACAGGTTTAAAGGTCAGCATCCGCAACATCAGCATTTCAAAACCACTGCGCGAATCAGGAGCGAATTCTAAATCTTTCTGCCCTAGCAACGCGATTTGATAATACAACTGCACATCTTCAGGACTCAGCAACTTAGCCAGAGTCGTGAGCATTTCGGTATCAAAATCGGGATCAATCGCACTGGGTAAGTGTTGTACTAAAGCGATACGGTGCAGGACTTGTAATAGCTGTTGTAATACTTCACCAAAATCAGATTGGGTATTGGCTATATCGTTTATTTTGTTGAGTATTGTAGGCGCGTCTGTGTTGGCTAACGCGGTTAATAAATCTTCAACAGGTTGTTCGGCAACCGTGCCTAACATGGCATTGACGCTATCGGTTGCGACGATGCCATTACCAAACACAATAGCTTGATCTAATAAACTTAAGCCATCACGCATACTACCATCGGCAGAGCGGGCTAATAGTTTTAATGCAGGGGTTTCAAAGCTGATACTTTCTTGTTGCAGAATAAACTCCATCTGCGTCAAAATTTGGCTAGGCAACAGGCGTTTTAAATTGAATTGCAGACAGCGTGATAATACTGTAACGGGAATTTTATGCGGGTCAGTGGTTGCTAATAAAAATTTAACGTGTGGCGGCGGTTCTTCCAGCGTTTTTAACAAAGCATTAAAACTATGCCCTGAGAGCATGTGAACTTCGTCGATTAAATAAACTTTATAGCGACCTTGATTTGGTGCATATTGGGCATTGTCGAGTAAATCGCGAGTGTCTTCGACTTTAGTGCGCGAGGCGGCATCGACTTCGATTAAATCTAAAAATCGACCTTCATCTAAATCACGGCATACTTTACACACGCCGCAAGGATTAGCATCGTGTAGATTTTCGCAATTCATCGCTTTGGCAAGAATGCGGGCAATGGTGGTTTTTCCTACGCCGCGTGTACCAGTAAATAAATAAGCGTGATGTAAGCGATTGTGTTGCAAAGCGTTGATTAACGAGGTGACAACATGGGATTGTCCGACGACTTGTGTGAAATTATGGGGTCGCCATTTTCTAGCAAGAACCTGATAATTCATTGCAGGCTACAAAGGGGATAATTACAAAGTGGGCGGCGATCATACCAGCCACATCTCGGCACACGAATCTGCTGCTACCGTTGCTTCCTTCCGGACCTGGCGGGGTTTACAGCGTATCGTTGCGAGAGGACCGATACAATCACCATTACAGTTTAGCCAGTTGGCTAAAGAGCCGCTATTATCAGTGATAATAATCAATGTTGCAATCAATTTCTGCAAAAAATGTGCAACTATCTACAAAGCAAACAACTCGCGCATTTTTTTACCTGGATAGTCTGCCCGCATAAACGCTTCACCCACTAAAAAGCCGTAAATATTATTATCCAGCATTAACTGCACATCATCATGATTGTGAATGCCGCTTTCAGTAATAATGAGTCTATCTGCTGGAATAGTGGCTTGCAAATCTAAGGTGGTTTGCAACGAAGTGTTAAAGGTACGCAGATTGCGGTTGTTAATACCGATAAGTTTCGTATCTAGCGTTAAAGCGCGTTGTAATTCATCAGCATCATGCACTTCAACCAATACATCCATGCCCAGTTTAGCGGCTAAATCTGCTAATTCGTGCATCACGCTATCTTCCAACGCTGCAACAATTAACAAAATACAATCTGCTCCTAATGCACGCGCTTCATAGACTTGATAAGCATCAATCATAAAATCTTTGCGTAATACAGGCAGTGGACAGCTTTTTCTCGCACTTTCTAAATACGCTTCTGAACCTTGAAAATACTCTTTATCGGTCAATACCGATAAACAAGTTGCGCCATTCATCGCATAATCTTGGGCAATATAAGCAGGTTGAAAATTCTCTCGAATCACACCTTGACTGGGCGAGGCTTTTTTAATTTCGGCAATAATGGCAGGTTTTTTTGCGAGAATTTTACTGTGTAAAGCATTAGCAAAACCGCGTGGACGCTCTACACCACTGGCAATCTCTTCTAACATAGCAATCGGATTATTGATTTTGCGTCTTGCCACTTCCTGTTCTTTGGTCGCAAGAATAGTTTTTAAAATATCAGGAGTATTCGTCATGGTTTTTGTGTTTATTATAATATAAAGTGTTGGAATAAGCGATTAAGGCGTTCAGTTTATCACGCGCCGCGCCGCTGGCAATCACTTGTCCAGCGATTTCAATACCTGCGGTCAGGCTGTCGGCAAGCTGTGCCGCATAAATTGCCGCGCCTGCATTGAGTTGCACAATATCCCGCGCCGCACCTGCTTGATTGTTCAGCACAGCGTTAATCATCACCAAACTGTCAGCAGCATCTTCAACGGCTAATTCAGCTAAACTGGCACGGTTAAAACCGAATTGTTCAGGCGTAATCGTATAAGTGCTGACCACGCCATTTTTTAATTCCGCAACACGCGTAGGCGCGGCAATGCTGATTTCATCCAAGCCATCTTCCGCATTCACTACTAAAACGTGCTGACTACCCAGTTTTTTTAACACCTGTGCCAACGGTTCAACCCAATGCTGAGCAAATACGCCAATTAACTGATTCGGTGCGCCAGCAGGATTGACTAATGGTCCCAATAAATTAAATAAGGTTCTTACGCCCAGTTCTTTACGCGCCGTGCTGGTATATTTCATCGCGCCATGATAATTCGGTGCGAATAAAAAACCGACACCCAGCGTATTCACACAATCTGCGACTTGTTCAGCGGTTAATGCCAGATTAATCCCCGCCGTTTCTAATAAATCCGCACTGCCACAACGGCTGGACACCGACCGATTGCCGTGTTTAGCAACCTGTCCACCCGCCGCAGCCACCACAAACGCCGAACAGGTAGAAATATTAAAGGTATTCGCGCCATCGCCGCCCGTGCCGCAAGTGTCAATAATATGCTCACCTGATACGGATACTTTAGTGGCTAACTCGCGCATGATGTCAGCAGCGGCAGCGATTTCATCGACGGTTTCGCCTTTGCAACGCAAGGCAATCAGAAAGCCTGCCAGTTGGGCATCGGTTACGCCGCCCGTCATGATTTGCCGCATCACTGCACGCATTTGTTCGGTGGTGAGGTTTTGTTGGTTCAATAGAGTTTGTAGGGCTTGTTGTATTTGCATAATGACTTTGGATTACAGATTGGTAGGTCGGGTTACGCAAAGCTAACCCGACCTACAAGGCTGAAATACGCTGAATAGTTACGGAAAATAATTAATAATACCTATCTTCAAATAAAGAAATTTCATTAATATCAATAACCTGCTTAATATCAGAAAGTTTTTCGGCATCTATAATTGATGTGGTTTTTAATATATTTTGAAATTTTTGTTGTAGCCAATCCAATTCCCATAATAAACGATTATCTTCAGTTAAACCCTTAGCAGCAACAATGGTACATAAGGGCTCTTTAAATGATGGCGGCGAAAGTCCATCATTTGCTACTGTAATTCTTTGTAACCATATATCTATAAGACCCGTATTTGGAATACTACCAAAACGTTTTGTAATTTTATTAAAAATATCAGATTTGTCATTATTATCTAAAAAACAAATAAATTTACTTAAAATTTCCGCAATATTTGCATAAGTAGATGGATTTCTATAAGCAATGTCAGATGCTATAAAAATCAAAACAGAAATGTCTTCGTTCATATACTTTCTTTTATGTAGTCTCTTATAAAATTCTAATAATTCTTTTTTAATACTTCCTGAGTTAGGATAGAATCCAGAGAGTTTATGAATAAACATGAGTTGTTTTTGCAATCCACGATGCCTAACAGTATTATCTAAAAGAAACCATTTGTCAGGTTTAATAGAGTCTTTTATTAAATTGGTGGATATAACTGTTTTGCTCGCATTTAGTTTCATACCCAATCCTGCAAGCACTTCTGTTAAAACTTTAAGTACAGTTAATCCATCAACTTCACTTTGAGTAAATATTCGATAATCATCCCTATATCTAATTATTTTATAATTAGATATTTTCAATTCTGTATAACAAATTAAATCTACATAACTAAGCACCATTTCGGCTAAAAAATCCATCAGAACAGTGCCTTGAGGAATGCCATTTGTTTGACCATAAGCCATATTTTGAAGGATAGAGTCGATAGTATTACCAATCAAAGAACTATCTTTACGCTTTTCTTTGGCTAATTTTTTTCCATGAATAGCCCATGGAATTGAATGTGTATATATTGAGCCGTAACAATCAGTTATATCTGCATGAATAATACACCCAAATTCTATCGAAATTTTTAATGATGCTTGTTCAATTTCTTGCCACCAAGAATTCACTTGAACGGCTTTATCAGATTCGCTAGTTAAAGAAATTTTCGGTAAACTTTTACATTCTATATGCGTTCTAATTCGAATAGATATTCTTGTTAATCTATTAATAATAGTTGACCAATTATTATTATTCGTAATTTGATGTACAAGCAATACATATAATGCAGGGTGAATAAGTTTTAAAGGTCGCCATGAAAATCGTCCATCTTTGTTAGACAACAAAGTGTGATTCACATCTTCATATTCTGATGGCTTATCTGTTTTATAATTATGACAAATTTCATTTAGGTTTTTTTCTGCAATCTCATTCGAGAGAGATTTTAGTATCCTTTGAAAGTTAATATATTCTGGCAATTCTATATTGCAATAACTTTCATTCTTTAAAAAAAATAATCTGGCATCTGTTGAATTAAGTTTAAGTATAGATTGACTTTTCATTGTTCTATTATTCTGACCGCTTAATTTATCAACTTTGGATTTTTTCTTCCTAATTTTAGACTTATTATTCATATTATTTTTCCTTGATAGCATTGTAGGTTGGGCTGGCGATAGCCAACCCAACAGAACTAGTGAACAATGTTGGGTTGCCAAAAAGCGACAACCCAACTTACAAAAATCATTCATTACAGTTTCAGAACACCTGCATAAATATCAGCCATTCTGAGTTCATAATCAATGCAGGAAAACTGCACGCTGTCGCCTTTTTCATAAACGGTTAAGTGCCATAATCCTGCTTCATCAAGGCGGTGGTATTTTTCGACGCGGTAAGTATTTTGAGCAATTAAACAGTATTCGCGCACACTAGCAATAAATCAACTTTTCGCGTTTGTCGGTGGTAGCAGTCGCTTTTGATAACACTTCGATGATTAAACAAGGCTGTGTTAAACAATATTCGTCCGTCTCTTCACGACTGCAACTTAACATTATATCTGGATAATAATAACTGGGTGGAAACTGCGAATGTACTGTGAACAACATCATACACCACGAATTTGAGAACAGTCGAACCACCTATAGGACAGACCTGCTGAGGAATTAAGAAAAAACAGCCAGTCAGCGGCGAACGGACGGTTGATGCGAGGCGGATTTAGCCTGTTAAACCAAGAAGCGCAAAGTTCAAGGCAACCACGAACTCCAAGTACAATTTACTGATTGCACCTAATCAACTGGATAGATAGTTTACCGTGCGGCAACTCCATCAAGTATATGTGGGTGATATCTCCTAGCTTCACACTCAATATTTGGCAGTAGTGATAGACCTGTATTCGAGGCAAGTAGTGGGCTGGTCGATGGCATCTCACATGCCCGATAAATTGTTCACTAACGCGCTCACTATGGCAATCTGGAAACGTAAGCCTGCTAAAGGGCTACTCTGGCATACTGACCGAGGCAGTCAAATGCCTCTGACAGTCATCGTAAATTACTCAAATAGTAGCGGAGTCCATGTCATCATACACGCTGTTTTACATACTCAACCGCACGCCAATCCAGCCTGCTCTGGGCATCCCTGGTGAGAAAAATCTGCCATCATTATAGCTACTACCTAACACTTCAGTGGCATTGCCGTATACACCAAACGAGTTGTAATTTTTATCAAAAATATTATCCAACTTGCCAAACACGGTGAAGTTTTTAGTCACTTTGTAATCGGCGGTGGCATTAAATAACCAATAACCCGATGATTTAACATTGCGATTGGCTTCATCACCGCGTAGATAGCGATCTCCACTGTACTGCCCGTTGATGCCTAATGATACTTTCTCCCATAAATCCACACCAATCGCTGCTTTGAACATATGTTCTGGAATACCTGGAATTTTTGAACCTGCATGAACAACCGCGACTTCATCGGGATTCAGTGGATTTAAACTATCAAACGGCGTTAAAAACCGCGCATTCAAATAAGTGTAATTAGCTGCAAAATGCCAATCATCTATGGAACTAAATAATTGCGGCGTGTCAATGTGAGTACCTGCTTCAATACCATAACGACGGGTTTTACCAACGTTATCAAAATAGCCTTGGCTGATAAGGCTACTGGCGGCATCACGGCGGAAAATAATATCGTTATTATTGATGGTATGGAAAAAGCCTAGATTCCATTTTAAGCCGCCTTTGCCTAATAATGCGTCTAAATCACCGCGTACGCCTGTTTCCCATGTTTTGGCAACCACTTGTTTTAAGTCGGGGTCAGCAACAAAGGAATTGGGTAATTTACAAGGGGCTTCAGGGTCGGCACAACTTAATTCCACAGGTGATGGGGCGCGGGTGGATTCGCTGTAATTGCCGTATAAATTGAGATTACTCAACACTTGATAGGTTAAACCAGCCGATGGATTAAGGCGTTCAAAGGTATGTGAACCATTTAATGTTTTAGTGGGGTCATTAATATACTCATCCATCATATTGACGTGGATATAGTTATAACGTCCCGCTACAGTGGCAGTTAAGGCATCAGTAATGGAAAAACTATCAGTCAAATAGACACCCACTGTTGAGGTGTTGGTGTGTAAACGCACTCTGGATTCATCAACAAATATATTGCTTCTGGTTGTGCCACGCGAATCAGTCAATGAAGCCAGTTCAGTATCGGAACTAAAATTCACTTCTGAATAATCGTAGCTCACCCCCGTCGTTAAATTATTTTCATGTTTGAATAAATCATTCGCAAACACGGTTTGTATAGTGCCGCCTCGACTACGCATATTGGTTTGACTGTAATTATTGATAGCTCCTTCAACAGCATCAGTTGCTTCCACTTCATTACCATGAGTATCTATGACGGCTACATCGTGTAGATCACACAATAATTTTTGTCTAGCAGTTGCTAGCCTGTTTAACTCGTTCATAGTAGTAAGATTATCCGCGGTCACCCCCGCTAGATTCTCAGCAGTCGCGGTTTGTTCAGCCTGAGCGGCGGCTAAATTATCCGCCGCTATGCTAGCAGCAAGCGCGTCTGTTGCCGCCGCAACGGCTGCCTCGGCTGCTGCTACATTATCTGTCGCTTGAGCGGCAGCCGCTTCTGCTTCAGCGAGTGTCTGTTCTGCGGTGGCAATATCTTCACTTTGGTCAGGTGCAGCACAATTATCATAATCGCTACTGTCACCATTAAATGATTTCATGCGATTTTGACGAAAATAGGCGTTACCGCTGACTTCTATTTTATCGGTTATATCGTAACTACCTTGTAATTCAGAAAAAAACATTTTGGTAGTAGTCGAATCAGGGTGCGTAAACACGGCTTTGCGGTTTTGTTGTAATAACTGTACAGGCGCGGCACCGTTGCCCGTCATGTTGTTATCATTCGCCGCTAAACTTAAGTCTAACGAGCCTTTATCACCGCGCCAGCTTAACGTACCAAATGCTTGCTCGGCTTTAGTGGGTGAATAATTACGCCAACCGCCATCTTCAAAATGATGCAAATCGAGAAAATAACCCCAAGTGCCATTATTCCAACCGCTGGTTAATTCTTCGGAATGTCTGTCCCATGAGCCGCCGTAAACTTCTATTTGATGCAACGGTGCTGAAAAACCCGTTTTAGTTTTGGCAGAGATAGCACCGCCTAAGCTGTTTAAACCATAGACAGGATTTGAACCTGAATATAAAGTCATATTATCAATCGCATTTGTTGGCAATAAATCCCAATTAACGGTATCGCCAAACGGTTCGTTAAATCTCACACCATTCACATAGGTTGATAAACCTTGGGGCATACCTAACAAGGGTGAGGCAACAAAACCGCGATAGAAAATATCGGGTTGCAAGGGATTATTTTGTGCTTCATTGGTACTGACCCCCCCCATATACCGATCCATGTACTCTGATAAAGACAGACTTTCCGCTTTTTGTAGTTGATCGGAATCAACGTGTTGTACGGTTGTTGGTATCTTACCCGTATCAATTTCACTGCCTGATAATGGCGTAGTGCTGACTACATCAATCGTCCCTAAATCTAAAGGCTCATCTTTAGCCAATGCCATCGTTACAGATGACAAACTAAATAAGCCAATGACACCAACTACTAACTTTCTCATGCTTTACTCTATTACTATACAAAAGGCAGCATAATAGCCAAATTAGAGCGCAATCCATAGCGACCCAGCGTAAAAAGGAAATATTCCTATGGGGAAAGGAGCTGCTGCTGAAACAATAGAAACAGCATCATCGGGAGTCCAAAACATATTTTGGACTCCCATAAACAATCTCAAAATGTTTAACTACTATAGAAGTTAGGCATTGACG
>DFWO01000153.1 GCA_002380945.1 Methylococcaceae bacterium UBA4132
ACTTAGCTTACGAATGTCGGCAGGAGTGTGAATAGTGTCTAAAAGTGGATAATGACCTGATTTGTTCATTTATAAATCGATTCCTTGAGTCGTCAGCATAGTACTTTAATTATCCAGATTAATTCCAGAGTTATCAAGTTGGTAATTAGTGGTCACGTTGAATAATGTACAGTGACAAATCGCGTAATAAATCGGCTTCTTTGCCAAACATACTCAGGCTATCCAGTGCGTTTTCATGCAGTTCCTGGGCTTTTTGTTTTGCACCCGCTAAACCTAACAAAGCAGGGTAGGTGGGTTTGTCGTTATCTTTGTCTTTGCCTTGAGTTTTGCCCAAGGTCGCGGTATCGCTTTCTTCATCGAGAATGTCATCTTTAACCTGAAATGACAGACCGATACATTTAGCGTAATGATCCAATTTACTAGCTATCATCGGGTCTAAGTCGGCTTTTGCCAAGGTTGCCATCATCACACTGGCACGAATTAATGCACCTGTTTTGTGAATGTGCATATTTTCTAATTCGGGCAAGCTCAGTTTTGTACCCACTGATTCTAAATCAATCGCTTGACCACCGACCATGCCTTGTGAACCGCTGGCTTTGGTCAGTGTGGTAATCATTTTTAAACGTGCTTCGGGGCTTGCTTTGATAGTTGCATCATTTGCCAATATTTCAAACGCCAAGGCTTGCAACGCATCACCTGTTAAAATTGCGGTCGCTTCATCAAATGCCTTATGACAAGTGGCTTTGCCGCGTCTTAAATCATCATCATCCATCGCAGGTAAATCATCATGAACCAATGAATAGACATGAATACATTCAACGGCACACGCCACACCATCCAACACCTCAGGCGTAATGCCCAACACATTACCCGTGCAGTAAGTCAGCATAGGACGCATTCGTTTTCCGCCATCCAAGGTGCTGTAACGCATGGCTTGATGCAGTTTTTTGGGTAGAATATGTGCAGGTGGCAAGCGGTCTTCTAAGGCTTGCTCAACGCGAGATTGACAAAAACTAAGGTATTCTTTTAACGCATTACTCATCGGTAAATGACTCCAAGGATAGGTTGCCGTTTTTTTCTAGTAGGATTTGAACTTTTTGTTCTGCATCTTGCAGAGCTTTTTGACAAGTACGTGTCAGATTAACGCCTCGTTCAAATGACTTTAACGACTCTTCCAATGAAATGTCGCCTTGTTCCAACTGATTAACCAATTGCTCAAGCTCAGCCAGTGAATCTTCAAATAAAGTTGTACTTTTCTTTTTCGGCATTATGAATAAAATTTTGGGAAATATGACACTTTAAAATTTTCCATTATATATGAAATCGGTGCTAAATGACTGTTAGCGAGTAATAACTTGCACCGCTATTTTCTTCGATTAGCGCGTGACGGAACTTTTTAGTTTAACTGAAACTTTAATTTATTAACTTCCCTGTAACAAATATTTGACAGCATCGAACTATATTGGATTTATAATGAATTTTTCTTTTATTGTTACTCGAGATTTCATTTGTTATGAATTTCCCCCCTTAAAATCAACAGTTTTTGTATTCATCCTTGCCATGCTGGTCAACGGGGTGGGTATTAATCTTTGTCGCAGATTCATGTCGACTGGCTGTAGTTCTAATTGTTTAGTCCAACACGTTATATTCGCTTCGCCCATTCCGAAACGAACTGCTGCTGTCAAACTGAGGCTTTCTTGGGTTTTTATTGATAATAACTTTTCGTCGAAAATCCATTGAAAATAGGTCATTTTTCCAAAATAATTGTCAGAAACTTGCTTTTGCATAAGCATTGGATTTACGATGTTTTTTGTCTCCATTTTATAATCGTGTTGGATTCCATTCAGGTCGGTATTGGGTACAATAGTTGTCAGCATCACAGAAGTGTGATGTAAAATCATCACAGCTAGCTTTTTTGAAAGAATTTTAGTCCCAATAATCTCTATTCTTTCAGATTATTAAAAAGATTGCTTTTTTATGTCAAACTTGGACTAATATAGTAAGGCATTCATAAACGATGGACTTAAAAACCAACACCCAAGATCATGCTGACATGAAAGCATGGCGATACCATTTACATAAATTCCCTGAAACGGCGTTTGAAGAAGTTGATACGGCGCGGTTTGTGGCAGATAAATTACGCAGTTTTGGGTTAGAGGTGCATGAAGGTTTGGCAAAAACGGGCGTAGTTGCCACGTTGTCTGTTGGGACGGGGCAGAAAAAAATAGCGTTACGCGCTGATATGGATGCGTTGTTTATTCAAGAACAGAATCACTTTGCCCATAAATCTTGTCATGAGGGCAAGATGCACGCTTGTGGGCATGATGGACACACGGCGATGTTATTAGGGGCGGCACGACAATTAGCAGAGCAGCGCAATTTTAATGGCATGGTGTATTTTATTTTTCAACCTGCCGAAGAAGGTGGCGCGGGGGCTAAGCACATGATAGACGAGGGTTTGTTTACCCAGTTTCCCGCTGATTGTGTGTTTGGAATGCACAATTTTCCTGATATTCCCGTTGGGCATTTTGCGATTAAAGCTGGGGCGTTAATGGCATCATCTGATTTTTTTGAAATTGTGTTGACAGGACAAGCCACCCACGCCGCCATGCCGCATTTGGGCAATGATGCCATTATTGCCGCAGCTCACTTGATGACGATATTGCAAACGATAGTGAGCCGCACGGTTAATCCTGCTCATTCGGCTGTGATTAGTATTACGCAAATTCACGCAGGCAATACTTGGAACGCGATTCCAGAATCGGTGCTGTTAAGAGGGACGTTTCGTTGTTTTGACAAAGGGGTTCAAAACCTCATCGCCGATAAAATCCGCCAATTAGTGGATGGCATCGCTCAGAGTTTCGCAGTCAGTGCGACGGTGGTTTTTAATCCAAATAATGTAGGTTATCCCGTCACGATTAATACACTTGCTGAAACCGCGCTGGCTCTGACAGCGGCAACCGCTGTGGTGGGTGCAGAGTGTATCAACACACAACCGACACCCAGCATGGGTGCGGAAGATTTTGCGTTTATGTTGCAAAAAAAAGCAGGCTGTTATGTGTGGATAGGTAACGGTAGTTCAGCTAATAGCTGTTTATTACATAATCCGCGTTATGATTTTAATGATGAAATTCTCAGTATCGGCGCGGCGTATTGGGTGCAGTTGGTTGAGACGGTGTTACATAATTAAAAATTATGCCCCCATAACGTAACGCACAATGCAGCAGTGGTAATAAATAAACAAGTTTTGACTGCAAAAATGATAATTGTTGTTATTTGTTACCATGAGCAATCACACTCAAAACCCTTTTGAATCTTTAGATGCTGAATTGCCTACAACGCAAAATTCAGCATCCATTTTATACCCACATTTATATAGCAAACATTCTGTACTTTGTTAGAGCTAATACAGTATAAATTGAACTGTTCGTGGGCTACGCTTAGGAGAGCCTTGTCGAACCACTAGCATCCTTTGACAAGCTTAGAGCGAACGGATTGTAATCACAAACTGCGTATTGGCTATAAAAATAGGATACAACAATGACATCAGTAGACCGTTATGCGGTTTTTGGGCAACCGATTAAACACAGTAAATCACCGCGTATTCATCAACTGTTTGCTGAACAGACTGGGCAGGCGTTGAGCTATACGGCTGAGGAAGTATCGGCGGAGCAGTTTGCCGCGACAGCTGAGGCATTTTTTGCTCAGGGTGGTAAGGGCTTGAACTGCACTGTGCCGTTGAAAGAATTGGCATGGAGATTCACTAAACAAAAAACGAAGAAGAAAAAATTGGCATGGAGATTTGCTAAACAAAAAACGAGATGGAAAAAATTAGCGTGGAGATTTGCTAAACAAAAAATGAAGCGGAAAAAATTGGCGTACAGATTTGCCACAGAGCGAGCTGATTTGGCTAAAGCAGTAAATACCTTGTCATTGCAGGTGGATGGTTCGATAGTAGGTGATAATACAGATGGCTGTGGGCTGGTGCGGGATTTAATGGTAAATCACCAAATTAATTTAGAGAAAAAACGTATTTTAATTTTAGGAGCTGGCGGAGCAACTCTCGGCATCATCAGTCCTTTAGCAGAAAAAGTGAAAGATACAATTTTTGTCGCTAATCGTACATTTGACAAGGCTACAAACTCAATAACTGAATTATATGATTTATGTGAATTTGTTAAAATTTTGAAATTTGCGGATTTAATCGACTGTGAACCGTTTGATGTGATTTTAAATGCAACGTCGGCGAGTTTAAGCGGGCAGTTGCCACCGTTGCCTAACGGTTTATTGGTTGAGCAAGGTGTTTGTTATGATTTGGCTTACGGTAATGAACCAACGGCGTTTGTGCGTTGGGGGCTTGAGCAGCACGCGGCAAAAAGTTTGGATGGTTTAGGGATGTTGGTGGAACAGGCGGCAGAGGCGTTTTTTATTTGGCGCGGGGTGCGTCCTGATACTCAGTCAGTCATTGCATTGTTGAATTCAGAGCGCGGTTTGTAGGTTGGTAAGACGTTGCAGTGCAACGTCTCTACAATTTTAGCTATTCGATATTAATTTTCTAATACCAAATATTCGTTTTTTAGCTGTATGTAGTGCTGGTAAGAATAATGTAAAAATTCTTTTTCTGCGTCGTTTAACGGTCTGACACGTCTAGCGGGTGCGCCAACATAAAGATGCCCGCTTTCAAGACGTTTAGAATGGGGAACTAATGAACCTGCACCTAGAATGACATAATCTTCAATAACCGCGCCGTCCATGATAATAGACCCCATGCCAATTAAGCAGTAATCACCAATGGTGCAGGCATGAATAACGGCTTTGTGTCCAATAGTGACACCTTTGCCAACAGTGACAGGATAACTAGGTTCTAAATCATGGTGTGCATGAGTAGTATGTAGCACCGAACCATCTTGTATATTGGTGCCATCACCAATAGTAATACTTTCAACATCCCCTCTTAACACAGTGGTCGGCCAGATGGATACATCATCCCCTAGTGTTACGTCACCAATGATAACGGCACTGTCATCAATATAAACAGCGTTACCAATGCTAGGCTGTTTGTCTTTAAATTTTCTAATGGACATGAAAGATTCCTAAGTTTTGTATATTTGAAACAGTGGGCATGGTTGCTCACGTTAATTGTTAATTGTATCTTCTTTACCGTATTGATACATAAAAAAGCATTAGCACCGCTAATAAACATATTTTTAACACGGTTAGTCATGAACCTTAGTTATATGCTATAGTTTCATCTTAATGAGAATGATTGTTGATAACTCAGTAACTGTTTGACAATCAAGCACACTTTATTTAGAAGGCTTTATTATGGCTATTAGTTTAAAAAATCTTGCCGTGGGTGATTTAGGGAAAATAATAGGCTTTGAGCCAACAGGTAAAGCCTATCGTAAACGCTTGTTAGCTATGGGTTTAACACCTGGAACCGAGTTTAGTATTACTCGTTTTGCACCGATGGGCGATCCTGTCGAAATTAAATTGCGCGGTTTTGCTTTGACCTTGCGTAAAGACGAGGCGGCTATTTTGCAAATCGAGAAACTGGGATGAAAACTGATTTTACCGTGGGCGTTGTCGGCAATCCTAATTGCGGCAAAACCACGTTGTTTAATGTTCTGACTGGCTCTAAGCAACAAGTCGGCAATTGGCCTGGTGTGACTGTTGAAAAAAAAACAGGCGAGTATCGCTATGCCGATAGACATATTGAATTAGTCGATTTACCAGGCACTTATTCACTGGAATCAGCCGATGATTCGGTGTCCTTAGATGAAAAAGTGGCGCGTGATTATGTCGCAAGCCGCGCCGCTGATTTAATTATTAATATTGTCGATGCGTCTAATATTGAACGTAATCTGTATTTGACTTCACAACTCATAGAAATGCGCGTACCAATGCTATTGGTGCTCAACATGATTGATGTGGTGAAGCAACGCGGTATTAAAATCGACACGCAATTTTTAGCTGAGCAATTAGGTTGTCCTGTTGTTGCCGTTTCTGCCTCAACTAAACACGGTATTAATTCGTTACAAACGGCGATTAATAGTGCAATTATTGCCAAACCCACGCCCACCGCTCAAATTAGTTATCATCCTGCCTTGGAATCGGCAATCAAGGAAATCTCGCCGCTCTTGGTCGAAACTGCACAACAATATCCCTGTGATTGCCGCTGGTTAGCCTTGCGCTTATTAGAAGACGATACACTCGCTAAAGCGATTGCAGGTGAAGCATTTTTAAGCACTGTTAGGCAATTACAAAGCCAAGTCGAACAACAAACTGATGATGAAATTGATATTTTAGCCGCTGATGCGCGGTACGGTTTTGTCAATCAACTCACGCAAGGCTCGGTGTGTAAGCTCAATGAAATCAGTCGACATGGCACTGAACGTATAGATAGTATTGTATTAAATCGCTTTTTAGGCATTCCGATTTTTCTGTTGGTGATGTATGCGATGTTTATGTTCACTATCAATATCGGCAGTGCGTTTGTGGATTTTTTTGATCAAGCAGTCGGTGCGTTATTAGTGGATGGTTTAGGCGTATTGTTGGCTGAGATGGCTACGCCTGAATGGTTGCTGGTTTTGATTACTAAAGGGATAGGCGGCGGTATTCAAGTGGTAGCTACTTTTATTCCGATTGTCGGTTTTTTGTTTATGTTCTTATCCGCACTAGAAGATTCAGGTTATATGGCACGCGCGGCGTTTGTCATGGATAGGTTCATGCGTTTGATTGGTCTACCAGGAAAATCATTTGTGCCGATGATAGTCGGCTTTGGCTGTAATGTACCTGCGATTATGGCGACACGCACGTTGGAAAATCAACGCGATAGAATTCTGACTAATTTGATGAACCCTTTTATGTCATGTGGGGCAAGATTGCCTGTTTACGCGTTATTTGCGGCGGCATTTTTTCCTGTTGGTGGGCAGAATTTAGTCTTTGGTTTGTATTTATTAGGCATAGTCGTTGCGGTATTAACGGGTTTAATCATGCGCCACACCCTGTTTAAAGGTGAAACTACCCCGTTTATTATGGAGTTACCCACTTATCATTTACCCACTTTTCGCGGCGTATTCTTGCGCACTTGGGACAGACTGCATTCATTTTTGGTCAATGCAGGCAAAGTGATTGTGCCGATGGTGTTAGTGTTAAATTTTCTGAATGCCTTAGGAACAGATGGTAGTTTTGGACAAGAGAACAGCGATAAATCAGTATTAAGTGAAATCGGACGCAGTTTAACGCCTGCCTTTAAACCGATGGGTATCGCTAATGATAATTGGCCTGCCACCGTGGGCATTTTTACGGGCGTGTTAGCTAAAGAGGCTGTGGTTGGTACTTTGGATGCCTTGTATAGTCAAATGGCTAACGCTAACGCACCGTCTGAACAAGCTCCTTTTAATCTTAAAGACGCGCTTGTAACGGCTTGCGCAACAATTCCCGATAACTTAGGCAAGGTGGCTGATAATCTCCTAGACCCGTTAGGACTAGGTTCAGTCAATGAAGAACAAGCGGTTAATACGGGAACCTTTGCCGCCATGCAGCACAGTTTTGATGGTAAAGCGGGTGCCTTTGCTTATCTATTATTTATTTTATTGTACGCGCCGTGTGTTGCCGCCACAGCCGCGATTTACCGCGAAACTAATCGCAACTGGACGCTGTTTGTGGTGTTCTGGACAACAGGTATAGCTTATATGACGGCCACTATTTTTTACCAAACCATACGATATAGCCAGCACCCTAGCTATTCTTTAGTTTGGATTATAGGCTTGTTAGTAGCTTTTTTATCGGTGTTG
Source organism: Methylococcaceae bacterium UBA4132 (assembly GCA_002380945.1). GTDB lineage: Bacteria > Pseudomonadota > Gammaproteobacteria > Methylococcales > Methylomonadaceae > UBA4132. Next base: position 7,800 of record DFWO01000153.1, read on the forward strand.
TTCGGTTTGTGGCTATTGGGCAAAAGACCCGAAAAATCCATGCAGGAGGTTTAGCGAATGATTTTGTCTGATTTAAGAAGTTATTTACAACAACAACGTAGAGTCTCGCTGGCAGACTTAGTTAATCATTTTAATATTGACGCTGATGCCTTGCGCGGTATGCTGGGCAAATGGATTAGTAAAGGTTATGTGCGGGTCATGCCGTTAGAGTCTGCTTGCGGTACCAGTTGCTGTAAATGTGATCCTACATTGACAGAATTGTATGAATGGATAAATAAATAGTCATATTGTGGATAATTTCAACTAAAATAAAAACTCAGTACTGTAGTTTAGGGTGAGTAAGCGACTCCAACCTACTGTGCTTTAGTTATTCATAAAAGACGGTAAAAAGTGTTTCCGCCTTAAGTTGAAGACGCAAAAATAACCTTTTTATTTTTAGCACCCATGCAAACAGGAGTCAAACATTGTCCACACAGTCATCCAATATTCTCATTGGCTATTTATCTGAAATTCGCAATAACGGCATGGATGCCAGAATAGCAGAAGAATTCGTCAAAGACACATCGCGTATCAAAGTAGACAATGAAGAAATTTTAGTCGGTCATATCGGTTCGTATGTCGCTATTAGGCAAGCTAATATCAATATCTTAGCCGTCACTATTAAAATGTGGGAAGTAAATCGTTTTGATAACGCAGATATGCGTAAAACGGATCGTTTTATCGCTTTAGCCCCTGTCGGTGAAATTTTAAAGGATGGTACATTTTCTCGTGGCATCACTAATTATCCGACAGCGGGTGCAAAGGTTTATGCCGTTGGTATCACCGAAGTCAGTGCTATTTTTTCAAAATACCAAAAGTATAAATTTTTTGTTGGTCAGCTATCTTCGCATAGGGATTATCATCTAGGTCTTGATCCACAGATTTTTTTCAGTCGCCATTTTGCTATTGTTGGGCAATCTGGTTCAGGTAAATCATGGGCAGTAACGAACCTGATTCAACGCGCTATTAAATCCATGCCTAAAAGCCATATCATTTTGCTAGATTTGCACGGTGAATATTGCTGGAAAGATAGCAACGGCAAACAGTATTCGGCATTTGATGAAAGCGTGGTCAATTGCATTGATGCGCAAGAAATGGAAATGCCGTATTGGATGATGAGCTATGCTGAATTAGTCGATCTATTTATTGATAGGGAAGATAAAGGCGCGTCCACACAAATGTCGTTTATGAGCGAAATATTGATGCAGCTCAAGCGCAAAGAGTCTAAGCGCATTGGTCTGTCTACCTTTTCAATTGATACCCCTATTTACTTCTCCCTAGCGGAGATGTACATGGCATTCAAAACCGCAAACGAAGAGAAAAAAGCCTTTGGTAAAGTGCTAGGTCCTTTGTATGGGCAATTTGATAATTTTCTGATTAAAATGCAAAGTCGCTTAAATGACGTGCGCTATGATTTTTTACTCAGACCAAAAAAACGTAAAAGTTCAGAAAGCATGGTGGATTTATTACGCACTTTTGTGGGATTAGGCGATAAGAAAGCCAATGTTACTGTGGTCGATTTAAGTGCTGTACCGTCTGATATTCGCCCTGCGATTGCTGCGCAAGTTGGACGCTTAGCCTACGAGTTTAATTATTGGAATCCTAATCGCCGTGAATTTCCTATCACATTAATCTGTGAAGAAGCACACGTTTATATTCCCAAAGAAAGGGGCGGGCAGTTTGAAGGCTCGAAGAAAATGATGGAACGTATTGCCAAAGAAGGGCGAAAATACGGAGTTTCCATTGGTGTAGTCAGTCAAAGACCGACCGAACTTTCTGAAACTATGCTGTCACAATGTACGTCATTTATTTGTTTACGCACCACTAGCTTAGATGATCAAGCTTATATTAGAGGATTAATTCCCGAATCGGAAGGTAATTTAGCCGATGTACTCAGTTCACTCGGTCGAGGTGAAGCCCTAGTATTAGGTGAAGCCGTGCCATTACCAACACGCGTACAGCTTTACAAACCGAATCCAGAACCAAAAAGTAATGATGTCGATTATGTGGCTGGCTGGAGAAAAGGAACAGATAACATGAACGTCGAAGAAATCGTACAACTATGGCGTACTCAGGATAGACGCTAACCAATTTATTTTATACCTAAAAAAGGAGACACGCTTGGCTTGGATACTGTTATTTGCAGCAGGTTGCGTAGAAATAATCTTTGCTTTAAGTCTTAAATATAACGAAGGGTTTACCAAACTGTGGCCTAGTGTTATCACAGCAATATCGGGTGCAGGCAGTTTTGGTTTATTAATGTGGGCAATCAAAACCTTACCACTAGGTACAGCTTATGCCGTATGGACAGGCATGGGGGCGGTGGGTGTTGCCATTATGGGCATTATTCTGTTTAAAGAATCAATGGATTGGCTACGCTTATTATCCATTATCTTGGTTATCATCGGCATTATCGGTCTTAAATTAACGGACTCATATTAACCATGCTACACCTTATTTCTCAGTCGCCGATTGAAAGTGCGGTGTTAGCACGGTTCTGTGCTGGTGATGATGTCGTCTTTCTTGATAGTGCGGCACTGCGCTTGTTAAAAGCAGGTGACTTAAACAACACCTTAGTTGAATTGCTTAAAATTCAACAATTGTATGTGTTAGCTGATGATTTAGCGGTACGGGGTATCGCGGCGGCGGAATTAGTACAAGGCATTAACGTCATCGATTATGCCCAATTAGTGGCTTTAACCGTTAAAAACCCAGTCATTCAATCATGGACATAATGCCCGAAACCACCGCGCAAGGCTTTTTAGTCAATGCCAACGATTGGAATGAGACCGTTGCCAATCAATTAGCCCAATTGAACCAAATAACTTTAACCCCTGCACACTGGGAAATTATTGGTTTTATTCGCGATTATTATCAGCAATTTAAACATCTGCCCAATATGCGCGTCTTCATCAAAGCGATAGCCAAAACCTTAGGTGAAGACAAAGGTAATAGTCGCTATCTGCACAGTTTATTTCCTGACGCGCCATTACGCGATGCCTGCAAATTAGCAGGATTGCCTAAACCACCCACTTGCTTGTAAAACAGCTTTAGCTGTTTTTTCTTCAATAGCTAAAGCTATTGAACTTCTTTGAAACGATGAATCAACCGCCGATCCTTCTTATTCGGCTTATGTTCAGACGGCGTAAAACCAGACAACGCTCGTTGTTCGCGTTGCAATATCTGTTGTTGCTCACGTTTAGCCAAACTATCCGCATCTTCATGATAAAGTAATACCGCATCTTTTGCCGCACGGCGTTGTGCGCTGAGTGCAGTAATGGTAATTTGCCAGCGCAAACCGTCTTTACTAATAGACAACACCGAGCCTACTTTTACCTCTTTACTGGCTTTGACACGTTGGTCATTAACATGGACTTTACCGCCTGAAATCGCTTCCGCTGCAAGCGAGCGCGTCTTAAAAAACCGCGCTGCCCACAGCCATTTATCTAAGCGTATCGCATCAAGTTCAGATTGCGCCATGATGATGTTCGGCGTGTTTTTTCAAGCCCTTAGGTAAAGAAAACACTACTTTTTCTTCGATACCTTGAATCTCAATAGTGGATTCGCCACCCCATGTTTTTAACTGATCTATCACTTCTTGTACCAATACTTCAGGCGCGGAAGCCCCCGCTGTCACACCCACCGTATTGACACCCTCAAACCAATTTAGCTGCATATCTTTTGCGGTATCAATAAGATAGGCTTTTCTACCTAATTGTTCAGCAATTTCGCGCAAACGATTTGAGTTTGAACTATTAGGCGAACCGACCACCAGAATGATTTCTGCCGATTTAGCCAATTCATGTACTGCATCTTGACGGTTTTGTGTGGCATAACAAATATCGTCTTTTTTCTGCTCTTGAATTGACGTAAAACGCGCTCTTAAAGCATCGACCATCACTTTAGTATCCGTCATGGATAATGTGGTTTGCGTAACATAAGCCAAATTATTAGGATTATGCACTGCTAATTTTTCCACATCAGCAGGCGTTTCAACTAAATAAATACCGCCATTTTCAGTGCATTTTTCATACTGCCCCATCGTGCCTTCCACTTCTGGATGCCCCGCATGACCGATTAGAATGACTTCACGGTCTGATTTAGCGTGTTTAGCCACTTGAATATGTACTTTCGTGACTAACGGGCAAGTCGCATCAAATACCGTTAAATTGCGCTCTTTGGCTTCTTTTTGTACCTGTTTAGACACGCCATGCGCACTAAAAATAAGATAAGAACCGACAGGTACATCGGTTAAATCTTCAATAAAAATCGCGCCTTTTTCTTTCAGACCATCCACCACAGTACGGTTATGTACCACTTCATGGCGTACATAAATCGGTGCGCCAAACGTTTCAATGGCTTGATCGACAATTTCGATAGCCCTATCAACACCAGCACAAAATCCACGAGGGTTAGCGAGTAAAATTTTCATATCTTGACTTTATAGGTTGGTTATTTGTGAATGGCGTTATTCTAACGTAACAAAGCGACCACTGCTATTAAGTTAAGTCATTCATAGCAATATGATAGGGATAACATCCGCTATGAGTGCATAGATTGGGTTGGCAATCAGTCAACCCAACGGTGATGAAACAGTGGTTATAATTAGTCGTGTAAAGGGGTATTGTAGGGGTATCTGCTTTTTGGTAACCCAGCATTCAGTATAATGAAACAATCCGCGTTTCAATATCAATAAAACATCATGCAATACCGCCGCGATTACACACAAGGAGCGAGTTATTTTTTCACCGTTGTGACGTTTCGGCGTGTTCGGTTTTTACAGAATGAAGCGGCGGTTAATAGTTTACGACAGGCATTTAAAGATGAAATGGCACGCCGTCCGTTTGTCATTGATGCCATCGTCATTATGCCCGACCATATTCACAGTATATGGACATTATCAGAAGGCGATGCCGATTATTCCATGCGTTGGCGTAACATCAAACACGCATTTACCCAACAGATTGCACCCGAACAACGTCCCGCCGTGTATGCCAGTCGCCAACACAAAGGCGAACAAGCGATATGGCAACGGCGGTTTTGGGAGCATCGCATTCGTGATGATGAAGATTTTAGCCATCATGTGGATTATATTCATTACAATCCCGTTAAACACGGTTATGTCAAACGTCCCACCGATTGGGCATACAGCAGTATTCACCGATACATTCGGCAAGCTGTGTTACCCGCGACATGGGGCAGTGATACGATTGTTATACCCGATGGCGTGGGTCACGAGTAATGAGAGATTTGTAGGTTGGGTTGGCAATAAGCCAACCCAACAAAAACGCGATAATGAAACGGTTGTGATAATGGTCGCGGTTCGTGAGTAATGTTGGGTTGCCAAAAGCGGGCAACCCAACCTACGCGGCTCGCTAAAGTCATTGAAACGCAAGCGATAATGATACATCGAAATTAATTCAAAATATTGAAATTCAGTGTAGGCTGGGGTGAGGAACGAACCCCAGCAGGCAATGAGACAACGCAAAGATAAGCATTAAAACCAAACCCAATTTGACGAGTTGTGTGTTGTTGATGAGTAGCGAATGCTTGAAAATGTTGGGGTTCGCAAGCTCACCCCAACGTACGCGGTACGCGGTGGTTAATGTTGGGTTGCCAAAAGCGGGCAACCCAACCTACGCGGCTTCGCGGCAAACCAGCGGTGGTCACCATTCGAGATCATTGGTAGGGTTTGGCGACAACAAGACGACAAGCTTCCCATCCATAATTAGCAAGGGCGTGGGTATCGTGCTCTGCCGCTTCGCTGCCTGAATTTTCTGGCAAAAGTCTGGCTTACACGAACGCGTGTAGATATTGAATTCCTTGAACAAAAAATTTCGGAGAGCACGGTTAGAGAATATTCCAGCCATTTGTCGATTCGATTTCGCATCTCCATACATAACGATTTCGTCAAATGCTCCATCGTTCAGTGCCTGCGCTTGAGAGATTTGTTGCCCGAGGTAACGCATGGCTGGATACACCATTTGGATGTTCTGGAAATTTATGTACCAAGCTAAGGCTCCCGTCAATAATAGCACCGCCGAAATGACGGTTCCTATGAGTACAAAGCGACTGGAATAGACCAAGAAGATTGCAGGGGTGCATATGACACCCCACAGCCAGAGGGATGATCGTATAGGTAAATCCAAACCGGCTATGATGGATAAAGTAGCTTCCATACCTAGGATTACGAATCCGAACACTAAAACGGTTGCGCATTGCTGGATCAAAACACCTCTCACAAAACAGATGCCGTAGCCGATTGCTGCGGCGAAAAGTGCTGGTCGCAACATTTTGACAGAAGTGTAGTACTGTAGATATCGTTCTACGTTTGAGCGAAGCGTGCCAGTAGAAAATAGGGGTGTCGGCTGCCGCCAGCTGGCTGGCTGGATAGTGAAGTGGTCATGAAAAATATAATTCAGAGTGAAAGCGACCAGTAACGCCGCGATGAATGAAGAAACATAAATAGCAAGTCCCGCAATTGCGCCTTTCGTCTTGCCAGAAAACGAAGCACCGTACAGGATCAAAAGCAGCGGTCCAAACGATGGGTAGCAAAGAAACCCAGATATTACTGCGAAAGGGATGATGCTCAGTTTAGCGTGATCGGTGGTGGTTTTGATCATCAGAAGAAATACGATGTTGAAAATCAACACCCCTGTAATTTGGGTAACTGGCCACAGCATCGTTACGGCGGCCATCGGCGCGAAGAATATTAGCAGAGCCGCCAGAACGCCAGCGCGATTCGTAATGACTTTCGCCGCCAGTATGCTGAAGGAGGAATACAAAAACAGGTAAATAGCAAATGCGGAATATGTCGAGAGCTTGTTGCTCACGAACGACCATAAGAAGTTGATCCACCGACCCTCAGTAAAAGCTTTGCTCCACGGCGATTCAAAACCCTGATCAAATCCGTTACCGATTAGCCAGTCTTAGTCATCATGAGCTATGAAGGGGTCATTTAGCTGACCGATTGAGAACATAGCTACCAGCACGATCACGACAAATATAAGAAATTGCCGATCGAGCTCGGATACATAGTTTAAAACGGATTTGAACATTATATAAACTCCTATTCTGTAATTCGTAAGTAGATTAGCGACATAATTCGCCAAATAATATTCGGTACATTACGCTATTGTTAATGTGCCCTACATGATAAAAAACCATGTATCTATCATTCATCAATTTCTCTAAAAAACCTCCCCAAATACCTTCCAGTATAAGACTGCTCCAAACCCGCCACAGTCTCAGGCGTACCCTCAGCCAACAACAAGCCGCCACCATCGCCACCTTCTGGTCCCATATCAATAATCCAGTCAGCGGTTTTAATCACATCTAAGTTATGTTCGATGACAATAATCGTATTACCGTGATCGCGTAAGGTGTGTAATACGGATAGCAGTTGTTTGATGTCGTGAAAATGTAAGCCTGTGGTGGGTTCATCGAGAATATACAGGGTGTTGCCTGTGTCGCGTTTTGCCAGTTGTTTGGCGAGTTTGACCCGTTGCGCTTCGCCGCCTGACAGTGTGGTGGCGTTTTGTCCTAGGGTGATGTAGCTTAAACCGACTTCTATCAGAGTGTGCAGTTTTCGCGCAAGGCTCGGTACGGCACTGAAAAAGTCGGCGGCTTCTTCAACGGTCATGTTGAGTATGTCGTCTATGGTTTTGCCTTTGTAGTGAATTTCAAGGGTTTCGCGGTTGTAGCGTTTGCCATGACAGATGTCGCAATGCACAAAAATATCAGGTAAAAAGTGCATGGCGACTTTTATCACGCCGTCACCCTGACAGGCTTCACAGCGTCCGCCTTTGACGTTGAAGCTAAAGCGTCCGACTGTGTAGCCGCGTGAACGCGCTTCGGGCGTGGCGGCGAACAGTTCGCGGATGTGGGTGAATAGTCCCGTGTATGTCGCGGGATTGGAGCGCGGCGTTCTGCCGATGGGGCTTTGGTCTATGTCTATGACTTTATCGAAATGCTCTAAGCCTTCTATGCTGTCGCACGGCGCGGGGCTAGTGCCAGCGCGGTTGATGTGGCGGGCGGCATAGCGGTATAGCGTGTCGTTGACTAGCGTGGATTTGCCTGAACCTGATACGCCTGTCACGCAGGTGAATAAGCCGATGGGGAAGCTAATGGTGACATTTTTTAGATTATTGCCGTGCGCGTTGCGGATGATGAGCTGTTTATCGGGATTGGGCGGCGTGAGTTTTTCGGGTACGTCTATGCGGAGTTTGCCAGACAGGTATTGACCTGTTAGCGATTCGGGCGTGTTGAGTATGTCTTCCACGCTGCCCTGAGCAATGACACTGCCGCCGTGTACACCTGCACCGATGCCTATATCGACGATATGTTGCGCGGCGCGTATCGCGTCTTCATCATGTTCGACCACGATGACGGTATTGCCTAAATCGCGTAGCCGTAACAGCGAATCTAACAGGCGTTGGTTATCGCGTTGATGCAAGCCGATGGACGGTTCATCCAACACATACATGACACCGACCAGCCCTGCGCCAATTTGACTGGCAAGGCGGATGCGTTGTGCTTCGCCGCCTGAGAGGGTATCGGCACTGCGGTCTAGGCTGAGATAATTCAGCCCGACATTGTTTAAAAATTCCAGCCGTTGCACCACTTCTTTGATGATTTTTTCCGCAATCACGGCGCGTGAACCCGTTAAGCTGAGTTGTTGAAAAAACGCCAGCGCGGCATGAATGGATAAACGAGTGACTTGATGAATCGGCGTGTCAGCGATAAACACATGACGGGCGGCGGTGTTCAGTCTTGCACCCTGACACGCGGCGCA
>DFWO01000020.1:0-18835 GCA_002380945.1 Methylococcaceae bacterium UBA4132
AATCACTCAGTGTGTTGGACTACCCCCTTTTTTGTATTGATCGTGCGGAACATAACCTTTAGTAAGTTTAGTGGCTGAGACAATTAAGTATTTTGTTCTTAAATTTTTAAATCGAACAGTACGCGTTTTGCGGCAGGTGCAGGGGGCTTTATGCCATAATACCCGCTATTTTCCCTGTCTTCCGAACTTAAACACCATGTCGAATAGAAAAATTCTTGTCACTAGCGCGTTACCTTATGCCAATGGACCGATTCATTTAGGTCACATGTTGGAATATTTGCAAACGGATATGTGGGTGCGTTTTCAAAAACAACGCGGTCACGTTTGTCATTATGTGTGTGCGGATGATACGCACGGCACGCCGATTATGCTGAAAGCGGATAGTTTGGGGATTACGCCAGAGGAGTTAATTGCTCAAGTGGGTAAAGAACATTTGGCAGATTTTACTGCGTTTGGCGTGGCGTTTGATAATTATCATAGTACCCATTCTGAGGAAAATAAATATTTCTCCTCATTGATTTATACCCGCAATCGAGAGGCGGGGCATATCAGTTCACGCACCATTACGCAGGCTTATGATCCAGTGAAAGAGATGTTTTTGCCTGACCGTTTTATTAAAGGTGAATGTCCAAAATGCGGTGCGGCGGATCAATACGGTGATGGTTGTGAAGTGTGCGGGGCAAATTATGCGTCGTCGGAATTGAAAAATGCGGTGTCCGCTATTTCAGGCGAAAAGCCGATAGATAAAGAGTCGGTGCATTACTTTTTCAATCTGGCTGATTTTACCGAAATGCTCAGTGATTGGACGACTGCGGGACATTTGCAACCCGAAGTGCGTAATAAATTGGCGGAATGGTTAGACGGTGGTTTGCAACAATGGGATATTTCGCGTGACGCACCGTATTTTGGTTTTGAAATTCCTGACGCGCCGAATAAATATTTTTATGTCTGGTTGGACGCCCCAATTGGTTATTTGGCGAGTTTTAAAAATCTGTGTGATAAAAAAGGCTTGGATTTTGACGAGTTTTGGGCAAAAGACAGTAAGACTGAGCTATATCATTTCATCGGTAAAGACATTATTTATTTTCATGCCTTATTTTTCCCTGCCATGTTACAGGGCGCAGATTTTAGAACGCCGAGTGCGATTTTTGCACATGGTTTTTTAACGGTAAATGGCGAAAAAATGTCTAAATCTCGCGGTACGTTTATCACCGCACGGACGTACTTAGACCATTTAAACCCTGAATACCTGCGTTATTATTTTGCCGCCAAACTCAGTGCAGGCGTGGATGATTTGGATTTGAATTTTGATGATTTTAGCCAGCGGGTTAATTCGGATTTAGTCGGTAAGGTGGTGAATATCGCTAGCCGTTGCAGTGGTTTTATTGCGAAACGCTTTAATAATAGGCTGTCGGCTGAATTTGCCGAACCTGAATTATGGGCTGAGTTTATGGCCACTAACGAAATTATTGCGGAATTTTATGAAAACCGCGAATTTGCTAAAGCCATGCGGGAAATTATGGCATTAGCCGATAAAGCCAATCGTTATATTGATGAGAAAAAACCGTGGTTGATTGCCAAAGAAGAAGGCAAAGAAGCCGAGTTGCAGGCGGTTTGTACAGTGGGTTTAAATTTATTCCGCGTATTGGCAGCGTATTTAAAACCTGTCGTTCCGACCTTAAGCTACAGTGCTGAAGTGTTTTTAAACAGTGAAGTTCACGGCTGGATAGACGAATTAGAGCCTTTATTAGATCATCAACTGAATGATTTTATTCCGCTGATGACGCGCGTTGAGCCCGATAAAATTGCGGCGATTATCGAAGCCTCGAAAGAAAATCTGGAAAAAACTGTCGCGCCCGTTGTGAAAGAAAAACAATTCGCGCCGATAGCTGACACTATTGATATTACTGATTTTGGTAAGCTGGATTTACGCATTGCTAAAATTCTCAAAGCCGAAGCGGTGGAAGGGGCGGATAAGTTATTGCATTTGACGGTGGACATCGGTGATGAGACACGCAGTATTTTTGCAGGCATTAAATCGGCGTATTCGCCTGAACAATTAGAAGGTCGCTTAACGCTGGTGGTGGCTAATCTTGCACCACGAAAAATGCGTTTTGGTTTGTCGGAAGGCATGGTACTTGCCGCTGGGGATGGCAACGGGATTTATTTATTGAGTCCAGATGCTGGCGCGGTGGCAGGAATGCGCGTGAAATAATGCCCTTTACGCCTTTACATATCGGGTCGGGCATATTGATTAAAGCGATATTGCAAGGCAGTTTTAGTTTAGCGGTGTGGGTGGGAGTGTTTTGTATTATATAGTGCAGTTGGTGACAGGAAAGATGTAGAGCTACATTAACTCAAACCTCTGAGGGTTAAGTTAGGAGAAAATAAAATAATGGCTGGTTTTTGTGCATTGCAATGATGAAAAACCACCTTACTTCATCATGAAACGAAATAAGAGGGCAAGCAAGCTGTGTTACTTGCCCTCAGTTAACGCATTAAAGAATACTCATCTCGTTATCTAACTCGATACTATCAATCGCTTCGTGTTGAGCTATCGTTAAAATAGTTTCCCCTAACACCGATCCGCTATAAATATTATCTAAACCCGCTATTGTATTTAAACCCATTCGCATGGCTTCTTCAGGCGCAATTGCACCAGTCACAATGATTTTAAATGGTTTTTGCAAATCAACGAGACATTGGTCTTTTAATGATTTTTGAATTTTATCCATATAATTATAAAGTTGCCGCGTTGCAATCAACTAATCCTGCTCCATAAAATGGATCATTACCTGGTACGCCTAAATCGGCAGCACTTGCCATCAATTTCGCTTTAATTTGCGCGGGGGTAAATGCGGGAAAACGTTGTTTGACTAAAACCGCCGCACCCGCTACATGAGGACACGCCATACTGGTACCGCTCATAGTCTTGTATGCTCCGCCTGTTACCGTTGAGTTAACACTTACCCCAGGAGCAGAAATACTGACAGGGTTAGCACCCGCTGGGCAGCAAGTAACACCGAAAGAAGAAAAATCTGCTCTCACTTTGTTAGCATCAACAGCCGCTACGGCAATCGCACCTGTGCTGTTTGCAGGGCTACCCACGCATCTAAATGGTTCAGTGGGTCGTCCTGAATTACCAGCTGCACATACAATCGTTACACCAGCGGCATTAAGCTGAGCAATCGCATTGGTGTAAGCTACACTTTGACAACTGTTAGAGCCTAAACTCATCGACACTACTTGCATACCATTTTGTCTTGCCCATGCCATACCTGCCAGAATCCAACTGGTTTGTCCACTGCCTGCATCACTCAAAACTTTAACGGCATACAACGAAGCCAAAGGCGCAACACCTACCACGCCGATACTATTGTTCCTAGCACCTATTACACCAGCGCAATGTGTACCATGACCGTGTCCATCTTTGAATGAAACCACTCCAGGCACAAACGAAACCCCGCCAGAAATCACTAAATCAGGATGGTTAGCAATGCCCGTATCTAACACAGCCACTTTGACACCTTGACCTCTAAAGCCACGCGCCCATGCTTGAGGTGCTTTGACCATCTTAATATTCCACGGTGTAGGCTGAAGTGCTTGCACAGTAGCCCCACTAGATACAGCCGTTGAACCATACAAACCTTTAGCCTCGGTCAGAATTTTCTGATACAAATCGCTGATACCACGCTGATAACCTTGTTGGTAAGATTGCGCCAACAAATCCTCTTGGCTAGTGGTATCGAATGGGTTTTCCTGCCAATCATCATGCAGAGCGTGCATTTCAATGTCTTCTTCAACCGCTAACACGCGTTTATCATTTTTGTAGCGGTCTGCTTCTGCTTCTGAGAGCGTTAATGATGCAGTACCTAAACCTTCAAAGTGCAGCACATCAGAGACAGCTAGCTCTGCATCAGTTGCCAACAAAGAAACTCCGTCTTGTATAGCATCTTTGGCAATAGCCAAAATCTCTGCTACCGAATTTTGATCAGTTGCTGCATCTACAAAAGTAACGATATAGCGTTTTTCAGTATGTTTTTTTGTCATGACATCTCTCCTAATCGTTTAATTTAGCGTGCTATTTACACTGTTGACTTAACCCATAAAACGGCACGTCAGTGATAGTTATATTCGTTACATAAACGAATACAACATCTCTGTTAACAAAGACCACACTATCTTGGGAGAGTTCATTACTTTTTTTTGAATATTGTATAGGTGTGTTGTAGTTGAATGTTTTTCGAGGGCGATGATTGAGTTTGTATATTACGTCTTCACTCTCATCGTCAAAATAATGCTCGCCTATTAAACGAATACTGCCACTGTTGTGTCAGAAAAGGAGGGTTTTATGTCATTGTCTAAACCCGCAAATTAAGACAAAATTAAACTGTGCTTACTTCTATTAACAGGAGTAACATTAATTTGTTTAATAACTTACGGAAGTAATCGACTGTGTGCGATTTAACCGAAAGGGATGGTTATATTCGCAAAAGTAACACAAAAGTCTTAGCCATTAGGCTGAGTTAGAAGTACCGCTATAAGGTAAAAGTGAGGAATTTATGACTGCTAAAAACTTGGCTCCTAATACACCTGCTCATCAATCTCAAGTCAGACGGATTGGAATTCTTATTTATTCGGGTGCGGAGATATTGGATATTGCAGGTCCCTCGGAAGTATTTTCTTTTGCCAATTTAATGTTAATACTGAAAGGTGTGACCAAAGAACCCGCCTATATTGTTGACGTGCTGGCAGAACAAGCAGGCATCGTGACTACCTTGATGGGTTTACAGATTATTGCTACCCACGCTTATAACGAGGTTAGTGATGATCTTGATACCTTAATCATTGCAGGTGGTTTCGTCCCCGCTGGTTTTTTTCCAGGTATCGAAGTAAGCGATCCATCTATTTTCAAAGGTACTGTGTTAATGGAGTGGATACGCACTATGTCCACACGGGTTAGACGGTTGGCATCTGTGTGTACCGGGGCTTTTGCCTTGGCAGAAAGCGGTATTTTAAATGGTCGTAAAGCAACTACGCATTGGGACTTCTGTCAGCGTCTCGCACTTGATTATCCTGAAGTGAAAGTTGAGCCTGATCAAATTTTTATTCAAGATGATAATATTTTTACCTCAGGCGGCATTACTTCCGGCATTGATCTCGCGTTAACCATGCTCGAAGAAGATTGGGGACATGACATCGCGTTAGCCGTTGCCCGTTATATCGTGGTTTTTCTTAAACGTCAGGGTGGGCAATCACAGTTTAGCAGCTATTTAACCACTGAAGCCACTCACCGTCCTGATTTGCGTGAGTTGCAAACGTGGATTATGGAACATCCTACGGAAGACCTTCGAGTTGACGTATTAGCCTCGCGTATGTGTATGAGTGCGCGTAATTTTGCCCGCCTTTTTTCAGCTGAAACAGGTATGACTCCTGCCAAGTATGTCGAAATGGCGCGTATTGATGTAGCACGCCATTATTTAGAGACCAGCGAATTATCCATCGAAGCGATTGCTGAAAAATCAGGATTTTATGACGCTGAGCGTATGCGACGGTCATTTATTCGCCAACTGGGTGTTAATCCTAAAAATTATCGTGACCGCTTTACGCGTCATTATTCACCAACAAACGAAATGTAAAAGCAGTATTTGTGCCGGGTTACGCTGTTCGACAGGCTCACAGCTAACCCGACTTATGGATTTTAGGAGGTTATCATGCGTATTTTATTAATTTCATCGGCTTTTTCAGGCTTAACTCAACGTTTTTACACTGAATTGAATGATGCGGGTTATACCGTTTCAGTTGAGCTTCATCTCGGTGATGTAAAGCAATTATTGGAAGGCGTGGCATTATTCAAACCTGACTTAATCTTATGCCCGTTTTTAACTAAACGCATACCGCCAGAAATCTATGAAAACTATACCTGCTTAATTGTCCACCCTGGTATTAAAGGTGATAGAGGAGCTTCATCACTCGATTGGGCAATTCAAACGGGCGAGAGTGAATGGGGTGTTTCTTTATTGGAAGCGCGTGAGGAAATGGATGCAGGTGATATTTGGGTCAATAAAACCTTTAGCGTGCGCACGACAACCAAAAGCAGTTTATTTTATCGAGAAGTGACACAAGCGGCGGTTGATTGTCTCTGGGAAGCCTTAACCTATTTTCATTCGCCCGATTTTCGTCCGCAACCTTTGGACTATGACAACCCTGATTTTAAAGGCAAATTGCAGCCCACCATGAAACAGGCTGATCGCACCATTGATTGGAAAAAACACAAAACCGATGACATTCTAAGACGCATTAACGCCGCTGATGGTAGTCCTGGGGTGTTAGATGAGATTAATGGCAAGCCTTATTATTTGTTTAACGCACACAAAGAAAACCAATTAACGGGTAAAGCAGGCGATATTATTGCTACTGCTAATTATGCGATTTGCCGCGCTACCGTTGATGGTGCAGTATGGATAGGGCACACAAAGCCCAAAACAGAGGCGGGTAAGGCTATCAAATTACCTGCTACGTTTGTGTTAAAAGACCTACTGGTTGATAACACTACCGCGTCATTGAAAAAGCTACTGTCCAAACCCATCAAACACATCGACATTGATTATACCCATGCAGGGCGGCAACTGCCTTGCCAAGAAGTCTGGTATGAACAAGAAGGCAAAGTCGCCTATTTGTATTTCCCATTCCACAACGGTGGCATGAGTACCGAACAATGCCGTTTATTACTGTCGGTTTATCAACACCTTCTCACCTTAGCTGTCGATGTTATCGTGTTAATGGGTGGCGATGACAATTGGTCAAATGGCATACACCTCAATCATATTGAAGCCGCGAATAATCCTGCTGATGAGTCGTGGCAGAACATCAATGCCATTGATGACATTATTTATCAGATTATCACCACGCTGGATAAAGTAACCATTTCAGCCGTGGCAGGTAATGCAGGTGCAGGCGGGGCAATTTTAGCCTTAGCAAGCGATCAAGTGTTTGCCAGAGAAGGCGTTATTTTTAATCCACATTATAAAAATATGGGCGAGCTGTACGGCTCTGAATATTGGACGTATTTGTTGCCTAAACGGGTGGGTTCAGAAATGGCAACCAACTTGACGGAACAACGGCTACCAATCAGTGCTAAAAAAGCGTGGCGCATTGGACTAATTGACAAAATGCTCGATAAACAACACAACATTTTTTATGCCCAAGTCAAACACCTTGCCAATAGTTATGCCAATGATGTTGAAGGCTTAAAAAGGTTGTTAAACCAAAAAGCAAAAACTCGTTGTTTTGACGAATCGACCAAAGCACTCGTCTCTTACCGACAGTTTGAATTAACGCACATGTACGCCAATTTTTATGGCAACGATGATTATCATGAAGCCCGCCGTAAATTCGTTTACAAAACAGCTACCGATAAACAAACGCCTGAAAACATTGCTATTCATCGTCAAACTCAGAAAGCAACCAACAAACTGTCATTAGGCAGTATGTATCATTTTGTCTGGCAAGACCATTACGGGCTGGGCGATCAAGAAATGGATGAGCAACACAAAGATTTATTTGTATTAGCCAATAAGCTGGTGGACTCTAGCAGTAAAGAAGAATTGAATAACAACATTCAGTTGTTATATCAACACGTTAAAGAGCATTTTGCCGCTGAAGAAGCCTTGATGAAACAAGTTGAATTTCAGGGTTATAAAGGGCATGAAAAAGAACATCAGCTTATGCTAGAAAAATTAACCGCTATTGACCATAAAATTAATAATAACGATTGGCAACAAGTTGATGTCGAGGATTTTGTAGATAAATGGGCAAAACATATTATCAACTCTGATATGCGCTTTGAGACCTATTTTAAAAAGGAAGGCGTGCGGTTAAATTAACGCTATGACTCGCTATTTATACATCATGGGGACAGATTCAGGCGTGGGTAAAAGTACAGTGTGCTTGGGTATTTTGGCGCAGCTTTTAGCTGACGGCTACTTACCACAGCAACTAGCTTATATTAAACCGATGACCCAATGTGTTGAACAGCAAGCAGTGGCACGGTTTTGCACTGAACAGGCGATTGAATGTATTGATATTGGCAATTTAGTTTTTAAAAAAGGCTACACGCGTGATTTTATTGCAGGTCTAACGCCATCCTCAACTGAATTATTGGCAACGGTATTACAATCCATAGTGACGCTCGGTGTGGATAAAGCCGTGGTATTGATTGATGGTATTGGCTCACCTGCCGTTGGTAGTGTGGTTGGTGTAGCTAATATCGACATTGCCGCGTTATTACCCTGCCGAATTATTTTTGTTGGCAAAGCGGGTATTGGGGCGGCGATTGATGACACTGTGCTGAATGTGTCCTTTATACAACGTAAGCATCAACACAATGTGGGGCTAATTTACAATAAAATCCTAGTCAGTGAACTGGCTGATACGCGGCATTATGTCAGTAAACGCATAGTGCAGTTATTGCCGAATACCACGCCGCTAGGTTTTATAGCCAGTCACAACGGCTTACCAGCCTCTAGCACTGCTATAGCCGCGTGGTTCAGTCGCTATGTGAATGTAATAGACTGGTTTAATGCGTTTTCTCAAACTGATTAACCACCACTTTGCCGCCTGAAATAACCAAATCAGGATACTCTAACACTTTAAAATTCTGAGTAGGGTCGCCTTTTACAGCGATCAAATCAGCGGGTGCGCCACTTTGTAGTGTGCCTAATAAGGGAATGTTGAGATATTGTCCTGCTTTAGAGGTCGCGCTTTGCAATACTTCAATGGGTGACATATTTGCTAGGTGCATCATCAAATTAAGTTCTTGCGCATCTATACCCCACGGAATATCAGAGTGAGCAATTTCCGCGCCGTATAACAACGTGCCGCCCAATGCTGCCCAAGTGTGCGCATTATGTGCCACGCCTGTACATTTTGATAAGGTATCCAATGTACTGACGATAGTGACGTGTTGTGCGATGGCTTTTTTCAATAAGCTTTCAGGAATGGCATCACACGGAATATGCGCCCATTCATCAATACCTGCATTAAGCGCGATTTTTACGCCTTTAGATTCAGCTAAATGCGCGGTGACTTTGCGTCCCTGTTGATGCGCTTCATCCACTATCGCTTTTAAGATAGTTTCTGATAACAGCGGCATTTCTTTCGGCGGTTTGCCATGTTTTGTATGGGGTGAATGCCCATGATGATGCTCTGACCACGGCGCACCGACTTCATTGCCGACTTCTAAGGCGACTTTAATCACTACCGCGCCGCCGTTAATTAAGTCACGCACAGTTTGTCGCGCTTGTGCTTCTGTGGCAACGGGAATAGCGATATTGTCTGCCCCCATATTAGGAATTGGATAGCCGTTCGGTGCGGTAATAATTTGCCCTGAAGTCAGAACGCGCAAGCTGCCATCACCACCATAAGGCTTATGCACTGCCCCGCCTACATCTCGGAGTGTCGTGATGCCGTGACGTAACACGGTATTAGCGGGAATATGTCGAAAACCAAGATGGGCGTGTAATTCTATAAACCCCGCCAGTAAGGTAGCATCACCTAAATCAATCACCTTTGCGGTAGTCGATTGAAATGCCGCGCGGTTGTCGATTTGGGTAATTTTCCCATTACTAATTAATACCGAGGTATTGGTTCGCATGGATGTACCATCAAACACTCGCGCTGCATGAAGTAATAGTGGTGATGTTTCTTCGGCAATAACTAACGAAGAACTAAGTAGGCTAACAATAATCAGTAGGTGACGCAGTAAAATAACAGATGTTTTCATGGGGATAAAAAAGGTAACGGCTCACGCAGAAACTAATCTCTGTGAGCCGTGTACTGAGGGGGTTCATTAGCTGTACAGATGTTGCAGTCTGTACGATGGTTGTTAAAACGTAACTTCAACGCCACCAAAGAAAGACACAGGTGCGCCAGAGTTTAAAATTTGCGATCCAGCTCCTGCTCTTTCTTGAACAGAGTTGCTAGACACATAATTTTTATCGAGTAAATTGCGTGCTTCAAAGAATACTTTGTAATGGTCATTCGACCAGCCAGCACGCGCACCTAATAAGGCATAACCTGAGATTTTATAGCTGTTGGCAAAATCGCCATAACGTCTGCCCACGACATCAACTGTAGGACCGACAAAATAGCCTGCTGAATGGCGATATAACAGTTCACCTTTTAGAAAATAACTCGGTGCGGCGGGTAAGCGGTTGTTACCATTCACTGGGTCATTATCAAAATTAAAATGGTTGTAAGTGAAGTTGAACATCGGCGCGATCGAGTGTGTGCCTTTATCATCTAAAGCAAACTGACCAGCGATTAATGATTCAATACCTGCGTGAATGGTATTAGGGATATTCTTCGCAAGACTTAAGCCTTGACTGGGTGAAACTGAGAGAATTTCATTATTTAGCCACGAATAGTACAGCGAGACATCCCAGTTCATGGTGTTTATGGCATTAAAGTCATGTGTGCCGCGTGTACCGACTTCGATTGACGTGCCTTCCATTGCTTTTAAAGAAGCATCACCTGCGTTGGTAATGGTGTTATCGCTGAGGTTGTAGTTAGTGGGTGGCTCGTATAAGCGCGTGACATTACCGTAGGCAGTGGCATTTTTATCAAAGCGGTATGCTAAGCCTAAGCTGGGGTTAATGCCTTGATAGTTGTCATTAGGGTGGCTGTTTTGATTGTTCAACGCACCTGTGACAGGATTAACGCCGATGCTGTTGACTTCGCGGTGCGCGAATACGCCTTGTAAGGCAGGCGTTAACGTCCAGCGTTCATTGATATGCCAATGATCTTGGGCAAATACTTCCACGGTTGACGCATCGTTACGCAACTGATTAGTCAAGCCATTGCGTATGCCGCCATTATTACGGTAGTTACCACCTTTTACCGAGTTAATGCCGAAATTCATACCTAACAATAAATCGTGATTATCTAAATGTAGGTTATAACGCGCTGATGTTCCCCAATCTTGTTGCTGGGTATCGACCAGCAAACTGAACACTTCTTGCGGTTGCATAGGGCCAGGACCATCAAAATCTACCATCACTTTATCAACGATAGGATGATAAAGTTTTTGGTTTTCAAATGAAACGCCGACTTCTAGCGAACTTCTATCGTCTATCGTCCAAGTGGTTTTGTTGGCAACACGTTCAGTTTCGGTATTCAATTGATAATTACCACCAACCGCTTGCTTACTGGCTTGTTTAGGGTTACGTTCAAATTCTTCGCGGGTTAATTGCCCTGGTAATTCTTGATTGTTATTGATGTAGCTTAAATAAGTACGGTTGACAATAGAGTCAGTAATTTTCCAGCCAAAATTGCCGTAAACACCCACGCGGTCTTGTTTATTATGATCGCGGTAGCCGTCCCACAGTTTGCCTTCAGCCGTTAATAAAGCATCAAATTTATCGTTAAATACTTTACTCACTGTGCCACGACCCAAAAATTCGCCGAAGCTACCACCACTTAGTGATAATCTTGCCATTGGGCTATTTTGTGCAGTGGGCGTGGTAAAATCGACCGCACCACCTAAGGTACTCGCGCCATATTTAAGCGCGTTACCGCCGCGTGCCACGGTAGCGTATTGTGCAGCGAGTGGATCAATAATACGATTGTGATTATTACCGTCTGCCGCTGTAACAGGTAAACCATCTTGCAATAGTTTAATGCCGTTGCCATCAAAGTTGGTGGCATCTAAATTTGAACCACGACTAGAAAAAAATACTTCGTCATTACCACTTTGACTGGCAGCCCATACACCTGGTACATAACGGAAAAAATCAGCAATGCTGGAGACATTGCGATCTTGCAAATCTTCCAAATTGATTAAGGTCACACCACCTGCTGATTGATCAACCTCAACACGCGTTGCAGCAAGTTTTGGATCCGCTTTTTTCTGGTCTTTTTTGTCAGTAACTAGCATAGTCTCCAACTGTACTGTATTGGACGGACTCTTGGCTTCTTTGGGCGATTCTTTCGCCATAACAACAGTTGACGCGCTTACGGTGAACAAAGCAATCAATATGGCTTGACTTAAAGGTGAACGGCATGGAAATGAATGTGTCATGATAATGTCAACGTGAGTAAGGTCAGGTGGAAATGTCCCACAATAAAATGAGGACTCTTCATTAATAGGCGTTAGTCTACTCAATAAAATCAGCCTTGCCGCTGCGTTTTCGTATGCTATAAGTAGTATTTTCTATGGCAAACGTTATTATTGAGTGATATGCCGTACTTTTAGAATAAATGCGTGATATGCCATATCTTTATTTTTGACAGGTTGTAGGGCTAACAGGTCTTAGATATAAAGGCACAGTTCATGCTTTACATAAGCATTATCTGCATAGATTAAACAGGCGAACCCATTCATGAAATCATCAACACGCTGGCGAGTAAGTAATGACGACTTACCCATTCATTTCCAAACCCAAAAACATTGTTTACATCAAGCCTTACCCAAAGAGCTGGGCGTGGGTTACTCTGACGTATTTCAACTGGATAACGATTTAAGCTACATTGAAACACACTATACGCCCAGCAAAGATTTGGCTGTATTGAGTCAGATAGACTGCCACGAGCCACGCATGGTGGTGACACTGGGCTTAAAAGGGCAATCCTGTTTTACAGGGCATGACGGTGAAGAGCTGGTGTTTAATCAAGGCTACACCTCCATAGCTACCTTCAATGCCAGTATGGGTGAACGACAATATCAAGCCCATCAACCTGTTACTCAACTACGCCTATTGATCAGTAAAAAATGGTTAGACCGCTATTTTGGTGAGGCGCAAAGCGCGATGTTATTTAATAGCGAAGCCGTGCAGTTACTCAGATGTCAACCTATCTCGACACAAGGCATGATAGCGGCGCAACAATTATTAACCGCGAAAGTTGCCCCAGAAGTGAAACATGTTTTTATGCACGCACAAGCCATGTCGTTATTAGCCTCTGAATTAGGCTGCTTATATCAACCACCGCAAGAGCAAAAAAGAGTTACCGCAAGGGACAAAGCCATTGCTTTATTAGCACGCGACATACTTGAACAAGAACTTCAACAGCCGCCGTCGGTGGCTGAATTAGCCAAACGCGCAGGTACTAATCAATTCAAATTAAAAAAACTCTTCCAGCATTTTTTTAATAATACCCCTTACGGCGTATTGCTTGATATTCGCATGAATAAAGCCTATCAATTACTCAGCTCCACCCATTGCCAAGTCAGCGTCGCGGCGGATTTAGTCGGTTATAGTCATGCTAATAATTTTAGTGTGGCATTTAGCAACTATTTTGGTGTCACACCAAAAGTCATTGCTAAGCAATGAGTAAAATATTTATGCTAATGCATATAAAAAAGCCACATTGAATATTCCAATGTGGCTTTTTATTGACCAATATTAAGAGGATAATTTATAAGTTACCATCTCTAAATTACGACTACCAATCAACTTGAACGCGTGTTTCCAAGATGTCGAAGTCAGCGTTATTAAAGGCTCTGGTACGTGTATTCACTGGCGCATTTTGAGTATCAATATCCAGCGTTTTAACATAGTCCATCATCACGCGAATATGTGAGTTAGGATACCAGTTGATACCAAATTTGGCAGTTGACATACGACCACCATTGATTACACCACTGTTTAAGTTAATGTGATCATAACCACCTGCAAGTTCCCACGCACCCCAGCCACCTTTCATATCAAAGTTGTGAGCAGGTTTTAAACGATCCCACGCACCTGTTTTAGCTTTGTAAGCGCGTGATTCGCCTGTTAGGAAGTACGACCCATAGCCGTAGTAACCTTTCAGAGATTCGTCTTTATAACCTTTACCTGATACATCTACTTGAATGTATTCCGCTTGGGTTGAGAATGGTCCATAAACTAAGGCGGTTTCAGCACCAAAACGTGTCAAATGATCGGCGACTCGTGAAGCTTTGGTTGTATTAACACCCGAAGTCAAGTTACCCGTGTCTAATACAGTCGTACGATCTACGTTAGTATTGGGAGTAGCAGTAAATGAGATACCACCATTGTTAAACGTGCCATTCGCCTGATAATTGTTGTTGATATTCATATAAGAACCTGATGCACCAACGTGCCAAAATTTGGTCTTACTTTCCATCCAAGGTAGACCTGTCAAGCGAGCGTTGGCTTCCCAACTAGTATCACCACTACCGTTGTTACGGTTGGTACCACCATTAGGGTTAGTTGATGTATTGCCTGCACCATTATTACCAACAGGTTCGGTTTGTAACGACACGCCTGTTTGCCAGCGTTCAGCCGCGTAGTTAGCACCGATACCGACTTTGTAAGTATTGAGGTTATCAACGAAGGTATTGGTTATCATATTACGTTCGATGAACGTGGTGTAACGGTTGCTGGTTGCTTCTTCCATACTGAATGGTTCTTTAAACGCACCGACTTTAACCGAGAATGCTTTATCAAGATTCCATTTGATATAAGCATCAGTAATACCTGCCGCTACTGAACCATTGCCGCGTGTAAAATCGTATTCAAATTTATAATCCCAATCTTTGAAAAACTTACCTTCAACGCCTAAACGAGCGCGACGCAAAGTTGTACCATCGTCTAAATGGTTGCTCGTATTAGCACCTACCGCTGGAGCAACTTGTTGATTCATATTGACTTGCGAGTCAACCTGCATACGACCATTAACCGCCGCAGTGAAGTTGCCATCTTTAGATTTCATTTCAAATCCATTGTCAGTGAGTTCGACTGCTGGATGTTTTGTCGCTTCTTCAGCGTGTTCTTGAAGTGCTTTGATTTCGTTGGTTTTCATTTCCAAGTCTTGACGAATAGCAGCCACTTCAGAGGTATCTGCTACAGGAGTTTGAGCTACTTGTGGTTTATCACCCACTTTTTCAAACTCACCCATTAATACACGACCTTTACCTGGTTCTGCGTAAATTTGTTTGGTTTTGGTGTCAACATAAAGATTAATAGCAAACGCGCTGGACGATGCGCCTGCTGTTAATGCAACGGCGATTGCCATTGTCAATTTAGAAAATTTCATACCTTGCTCTCGGTTATTATTAAGAAAAACTTAAGGCAAGGATAAGGGCGGAAAATGACGACTTTATGACGAGAGTGTTACAGTTCTGTGACAATGCAACAAAATGATGATTAAACGCAACAAGGTTGATGTATAAAAATAGGCTTTTGTACGCTTATCTAGCGAATAAACAGTGTCCCCCCGAAAAACACAAAAAGCACGAAAAATTTTGTTACTGATTAAGTTTTTAAATTGAGATGAATGAACGCCAATCCTGAAAGGCTTGGTTTGCAAAGGTTACATTAATCACCGTTTTCGTGTCTTTCGTGCTTTTCGTGGATATTAACTATTAATCTAACGCTTTGTAAGGATTAGCCGTTTGTGCTGCCAATTCTCTTTTATAAAGGATGGACGAGTAAACAGACAAGGCAATCAATATCGCACCGACTAAACCTGTGATGACTTCAGGAATGTGATACATCATGCTAATCAACATGATAGCCGCCAACGTGCCAATGGCATAATGTGCGCCATGTTCTAAAAACACATATTCATCTAGCGTGCCTTGACGCACTAAGTACACGGTCAAACTCCGCACAAACATCGCACCAATCGCTAAACCAAGCATAATGATGACAACATCTTGGGTAATGGCAAATGCACCAATAACACCGTCAAATGAAAACGAGGCATCTAATACTTCAAGGTACAAAAAGCTCATCATGCTGCCTCTTTTTAATGCGTCCGCGACTTCTTCGCCTTCTTCTTCATCTTCAAACAACGCCGCCATACTGCCAACGACAACATATAACATCACACCACCAACACCCGCCATGAGTACATCTAAACGTATTGCTTCGGGTAGCCAGTGGTTAATGACTAATAATAAGCCTAATGACAAAATAACCTCGATAGATTCAAGTTTGCCAAAGTCAGATAATTTTTCTTCGATATAGCCTAGCCAATGTAATTCTTTTTCTTCGTTAAAAATAAACGAGAAAAACACCATTAACAAAAACATACCACCAAACGCAGCAATCTGAACGTGAGCAGATTCTAAATGTTCGGCATAAGTAGCAGGATTATGTAATGCCATATCCGCAACGCCAAAAAAGCCCATGCCTGTCGCCACAGAAACAATGGCAATTGGGAATATTAAACGCATACCAAATACGGCGACTAAAATACCGTAGGTAAGGAAGTATTGCTGCCAGCGTTCATCCATACGCTTTAGAATAGACGCGTTAACCACGGCGTTATCGAATGATAAACTCACCTCCAATACACCTAAAATAATAGCGATAAACGCGCCCACTATGCCACCCCAATAAAGCGCGGCAGCTAAACAAAAGCCTGTAACAATAAAAGAAAGTCGAAAATGCTGCATAAAAATACCTTCAAGGTTAATATTTTGGTTGCTCAACTATAAGTCGATTAATTTTAAAATCAACTTTTAATATGGCATCAAATAATAGCTAAAGCGGATAGCAATCACTAAATCACTACCTAGTCACTGACAATTACATCATTTCTAAGCTAGATAGAATCAGTTAGAGCCATTATACTTGCCTACTTTTTACAGATTATATATTGATGATTACACCGTAAATCATCAATAACAACAGGACATTGCTATTACAAACATGAAAATATCTTACCCGTTTCAACTGCTCATGTCTGGTTATTTACGGCTTGGTTCATTGCTTTTATGGACGGGGTTTCCTGCACTATAGATAATAAAACCTGCCGCTGATTTTGAATTATGGCTATAGAACTGAGAGCTGCCGAACGCATGGAAAAATTATCATTCTTAAGATACTCAGCATGAAAAATCGTACTATTCTTAATTCAACCTATTTATTCTCATCTCTTTAATTAGCATGACTTATAACAACGACTTTTTTAACCTCGCCAATCAACTGATTGCAGCAGGTAAACTTATTGATAGCAAAGGCTGGGTACCTGCTACCAGCGGCAATCTTTCCGCACGTTTGCCCGATGGTACGATTGCCATTACAGTATCAGGTAAGCACAAAGGTCATTTGCAGATTGACGATATTATGCTGATTGATGCCGATGCCAATGCCTTGGATAGTAAAAAACCCTCCGCAGAAACCTTGCTACATACCGCATTGTATAAACGCTTTCCTGATGTTCAGTGTGTGCTGCATCCGCATTCACTGAATGCCACGCTAATTTCAAAAATCTTTAAAGTCGCCGTCGTGCTAGAAAACTATGAATTACTCAAAGCCCTGTGCGGTATTAGTACCCATGAAAGCCGCGTTGTTGTACCTATTTTTGCCAATGACCAAAACATTGCTCGTTTATCCGAGCAAGTAGAACAACACTGGAATCAATGCGCACGCGGCTATGCCTATCTTATTGCTGGTCACGGGCTTTATACATGGGGGGCATCCGTCTCAGAAACACTACGTCATCTCGAAGTATTAGACTTTTTATTTGAATGTGAACTACGACTACATGGAGTCAAAAATTAATGAGTGTACTAACAATTTACCCAGAACACCAACCTGAACACGGTACACGCTATACCGACAGCAATGTTATTAAAAGCCATCTGCACAGTTTGGGTGTACAGTTTGAACATTGGAATGCAGATTATGAATTAGGATTGGATGCTGATCAAAATACCGTATTGATTGCCTACCGTGAACCCATTAACGCGTTAAAACAAAAACATTATTTTCAATCCATAGATGTCATTCGAGTTCATCCAGAGCAACCTGAAAAAGACATCATTAGAAAAAAATTTCTTTCTGAACACATACACGATGATTTTGAAATACGCTTTTTTATCGAAGGCTGCGGCTTATTCTATTTACATGTAGCCGATAAAATTTATGCCGTATTGTGTGAAAGAGGCGATTTAATTAGCGTCCCTGCTGGCACTAAACACTGGTTTGATATGGGCGAAAATCCCAGTTTTACCTGCATTCGTTTCTTTACTACCCCTTATGGCTGGGTTGCCAAGTTCACCGACAACCCGATTTCAGACTCTTTTCCGACTCTGGATCAATTTGTTGCTGAGTTATCATGATTAAAGCTATCGTCACTGATATTGAAGGCACAACATCTTCATTATCATTTGTTAAAGAAGTCTTATTTCCTTATGCCCGCGCTCATCTTGCTGATTTTGTGCGTCATCACGCGGACGAGTTAGCGGTAAAAGCCCTGCTAGAAGATGCGTGTCAAGTCGTGGGCGAAAAACTGACTACTGAGCAACTCATTACTCAGTTTATCGACTGGATAGACCAAGACAAAAAAGTGACTCCCTTAAAATCACTGCAAGGCTTAATTTGGCAAACTGGTTATCAGCAAGGTGATTTTAACGGGCATATCTACCGTGACGCGGCAGATAATTTAAAAAAATGGTATGCGCAAGGCTTAGCACTATACGTTTATTCATCAGGTTCAGTGTATGCGCAAAAACTACTGTTCGCCCACACAGAATTTGGTGATTTAACGCCGTTGTTTTCGGGTTATTTTGATACCCACATCGGCGGTAAACAACAAATTGAGTCGTATCAGCATATTGCTGAAACGATAGGCTTACCTGCCGAACAACTGTTATTTTTATCGGATATAAAAGAAGAATTGGATGCTGCCAAAGCCGCAGGTTTTGTCACCATACAACTGACTAGAGATGGTTCGTTTGATACGCAAACCAACCATTCGCAAGTCCGTAGTTTTGATGATATTAAGGTTTAAACCTAGGTTTTTATTTGTCCACGAAAGACACAAAAAGCACAAAAATAAATTAAGTTATCTCTAGTATACTTTTCGTGTCTTTCGTGTCTTT